>NZ_KV817408.1:81211-223380 GCF_001814655.1 Rothia sp. HMSC069C01 | reverse complement strand
AGGGCGGAGTACTAGGCCGCTATACGATGGGGCCATAGCATCGAGTGATGCTCGCTGGGGTACCAGGACTCGAACCTAGAATGACGGTACCAGAAACCGTTGTGTTGCCAATTACACCATACCCCACTATTTCATTATGTTGTTCCGGCAAAACCTCAACGATTTTCGCCGCAACGAATAATAACTATACCGGTGCTTTGTTGCATCATGCAACTTCGCACCTTGAGATGGTCGTCACAAAAGTCTGCCCAAAATTTATACCCAGCCTCTAGAGCCTCCGAATGCACGCCATTCGGGTGAAGGCACCCAAGAGATGCCTTCACCCGACGCATACATGTTATTCAAGCAGCAATATAAACTTACCGGCTAAGCAACGATAGTCATCTCACCTGCTATGCGCTATTTTGCGGGTTCGGGCGCTGAAACCTTCACGGAATCAAAATTACCCATGTAACGCATCATATAGGCTGCCATAGCATCGCGCTTGACCGAGTCATGCGGACGGAACGTACTATCAGGCCAACCGGTGGAGAGCTTCGAGAACTGGAACCACGAAATTTCCTTGGCAAAGGGGCTTCCCGAAACATCCGTAAAGGTTGCTTTCTGCTGAACTTCCGGGGATCCTGCGGCACGATAGAAGAAGGCCGCCATAGCCTCGCGGTTTATTGAGTCTTCAGGACGGAAGGTACCATCTTCCCAACCTGTCGTAATACCGGTTGCCTTCAGCCACGCAATTTCCTTATAGAAGGGGTGGGTTGTAGGAACATCGCTGAAAGGAGATTCCGCAGGTGCCTCAAATTCGGGAGAACCCGCCAGGCGATATAAGTACGCTGCCATTGCTCCACGTTCGATGCTCTCCAAGGGATGGAACCCACCATCAGGGTAACCGGTTGTGATGCTCTTCTCCCCCAGCTTGATGATGTCGTTCTCAAAGAGGTTGCCAGCAATATCGTTATACGACACGTTGGTCAGGGTCCTGTTATCGCCGCCCGTCAGAGGGGCAGGGTAACCCGCAAAGGTTTCCTGCTGCGGGGTAATCTGATTGATCTCTACCTCGGGGTTTTCCGCTGTCACGTTCCCCGGGGTAATCTTCACCTTGGTAATAGAATCAGCAGTTTCTTCTTTGGAAGTTAGCGTTCCCTGGGCGTAATCCATACCGAAGGGAATGGTCGTATCGGGGGCAAAATCATCCTTATTGGCAATATAGACCTCACCATCAGCACCCAAGGTAATATCGTTGGCCCCTTTGGAGGCTGACTGCACTTCTCCAATAAGACGATCAGCGCGACCATCAATCACGCCAACCTTACCGGTAGCAAAATCCGTAACGTATACGAGGTCACGATCTTCATCATTGACGAGCGAAAGTGCCTGCTTACCGAAAGGAATAGACTTCTTATATTCTCCAGTCTTGAGGTCATACACAGTTACCCCGGAATTACCCTTAGACTCACCGCTCTGACGGTCATAACTTCCCTGCGCGGAAACGTAGATCTCCTGCTCAGAAACATCAATGGCAATATCGGAAGGAAGAACATCAACGCCTTCGACATCAGCGTGGGTCTGGATTTCCTGCAAAACCTTAAAAGTGCTCGTGTCAATCACATAGATTTTGCCGGTGGTGCGCTCGGGAACGTAGAGTTTACCATCATGAATAGTGGTATTCATGCTGATGTAGCGCTTATCTTCTTCGTCTCCACCCACTTTGATCTTCTCGACCTTATGGGTCTTCAGATCAATGGCAGATACAAAGAAACGGCCCGTTACGAATGCTTTACCGGAGGCAGCATCCACCTTTACCTCACGCGGATGCTCGATCCAATTTTCATCTCCCTCTTGAGCGCCGTAGTTGGTCCACAAGAGATTGAGATTATTTTGGTCGTACACAGACACAGCGTTATCACGAGTATTCGTAACCCAAATGGTGCCATTCTCATCATCCACGTCAATACCAAAAGCACCCAAATTCTTATACCCAGCGTTGTATCCGGTACCGGCTCGGGTGATAGGCAGGGTAGCTATAGCTTCTATCTGGAGAGTCTTCTCATCCAGACGCGCAATAGTCGATACGGACATATCACGGTTAGAGCCAGCAATGAAGATCTTGCCGTTCTTTGAATGGCGAATCTGATACTGCCCCGGAATCCCCTGCACCTGTTGAGCCTGAGCAGCAGTAATCTGCTGCGGGGCAGGAGACTCTACCGCAAAGGACGCGGGCACTGCAAAAGGTGCCCCCATGAGCGACATCGATAGTACCCCAACGGTAGCAACCTTGAAAGACCTATGCTGAGCTGTAGCTGATAAAAGAACCATATGAACTCCTTGAGAGGATGACGAGTAACAAAAATTAGTTACCCTATAGTTAAAACTTAGGGTAGGAGTACCTAAGAAGGTGTACCCCCTATATTCACGCCTTTCCTCCCAAAAAGCAATAGAAATATCATCTATGACGTTTATTTTCTTAGAGACTTATCGTCATCAAAATCTTGGGAACGCAGCATATTCCCCGATTTTCCTCCGAAGGAGCAACAAACATATACACCAGCACGCTTTTACGAGATACACAAAAAGCCCTGAAGATTACTTCAGGGCTTTCGCAGAGCGGTTGACGAGACTTGAACTCGCGACATCCACCTTGGCAAGGTGGTGCTCTACCAACTGAGCTACAACCGCAATATTCTGTTTTCACAAAATAACGAGCCGGAACCTTCATCCCGACGCGCTCACAGGTAAATACTATACTGTACCGTTTGATAACCCGCAACTCTTACACGCATAATTCTTTTCATGATATTCTCCAGCTCACTATTTTCCTCAGACCTACATCATGCTGACTAGGGCTTATAGACATGAGAGCAAGCACGTATATTTTCTATATGATGCCCTTTACAGGCGTTTAGAGCACGCCAATACGCTGCAGAATGTTACAAGTTCGAGGATTCCTGCCGGCGATGATGCTGATGTCCCAGGTGATGCGCATGCTCAGCAGAAGACTCAACGGCAGCATCCGCGATGGATTCCGCACGAGAATTACGTTCGGAACCCGTACCGACCCCAGTGCGGCGCTCCCCTTCGCTGGGCGTTACTCCATCCTCAGTCATCTCATCTACCATGCGGATCAAGAACGACTTCGCATAAATAATGCCAAACCCAAAGAGAAGCGCGGCCAGAACCCAAATGACGAAGGTTACCCAGTCCCAGTAACCGCCCAACCAAACCTTCACGCCTATGTAAACTGCCAATGCTACGGCAGACATGATGGCGGCAAATGTTACATCGCGTCGAGTCATGCTTTATCCTCCTCACCAATTTCCAGCCGCTCTTGGGCGTATTCTATGGGTTTGTCCCCCACCAGGGCTTCACCTCCCGGCTGGTGGCCGCCTGCTTCACGTTCACATGCAATCTGTTCATCATCAAACTTAGCTTCATGATACGCCGCGAAATACGCTAAGGCGCTGGCTAACACAATTATCACAATGGTCCAGATAGATCTCACTGCATCCGCAATAGTGGCAATAAGCAACACAATTGATGCATTCGCAAATGCCATCACGGTTCCTTTGCGCAAAGCACGCACAATGTATTTGTTATGGTTCACCTTCACCTCCCACGATGCACGACCGTATAACCAGCATAAGCCGAGAACCCTACATTCCTCTAGCGCACAATGTGTAGGCGTCTCTTGCGCGCAGAAAAACCCGGTGGCTCGCGCAAACTCGTGAACCACCGAGTTCCTCTTTTCAAAAAAGATACGGCTATGCGTTCGGGCTACGCCCCGAGCTCAGCAGCCAAAGCCCGCACACGGTTGAGAGAAGATTCCTTCCCCAGAATCTCCATGGATTCAAAGAGCGGGGGCGAAATACGCTCACCCGAAACGGCGATACGCACCGGCCCGAATGCCAAACGCGGTTTGATCTCAAGCCCCTCCACGATAGCGGAGCGCAGGGCAGATTCGATACTTGCCGCATCCCAGACTTCGAGGGTTTCAAGCGCTTCTAAAGCGGCAGCAAGAACCTGAGGGGCAGATTCTTTAAGCTGTTTACGGGCGTCATCAGCAACCGTGATCTCTTCATCAGCTTTGAAGAGGAATGCCAGAAGCTTCGGGGCTTCACCCAAGAGCTGCATACGTTCCTGTACCAAGGGAGCAGCCTCTGTCAGAATCTGCTCTTCACGCGCTGAAAGTTCCTCACCAACAACACCAGCGGCCTGCAGATAGGGCACCAGGCGGTTTCGGAAATCGTCCGCCTCCAAACGACGAATATGATCGCCGTTAATAGCTTCTGCCTTCTTGACGTCAAAACGTGCCGGGTTGCCTACCACATCGTGAATGTCGAAGTGAGCCACTAGGTCATCGACTGAGAAAACGTCCTGATCTGCAGATAAAGACCAGCCCAGCAGAGATAGGTAGTTAAGCAGACCTTCCTTAATAAATCCGGCATCGCGCAGCAGGAAGAGATTCGATTCGGGATCGCGCTTCGACAGCTTCTTATTACCCTGCCCCATTACATAGGGAAGATGCCCAAACTCGGGGATAAATGTGGTAACGCCTGTATCAACGAGTGCTCGGTACAGTGCAATCTGGCGCGGAGTTGAAGACAACAGATCTTCACCACGAAGCACGTGGGTTACGCCCATCAAAGCATCGTCCACAGGGTTCACAAAAGTATACAGGGGGTCACCGCTAGAACGCACCACAACGTAGTCTGGGACAGACCCGGCTTTGAAGGTAATCTCACCACGCACAAGGTCGTTGAACGTAATATCCTCATCGGGCATACGTAAACGCCATACGGGTTTACGGCCTTCGGCACGGAAAGCGTCTTTCTGCTCATCGCTCAGGTGACGATCGTAGTTATCGTAGCCGAGCTGAGGATCCTGCCCCGCTGCTTTACGGCGTTCCCGCACCTCATCGGGGGTCGAGAAATCCTCATAGACATACCCGCCCTCAATGAGCTTCTCGAAAACCTTCTGGTAAATGTCCTCTCGTTTACGTTCAGACTGACGATACGGTTCATGGGGGCCGCCTACGCCCACGCCTTCGTCCCAGTTAATGCCCAGCCAGTGCAGACTGTCGAGCACTTGGTTGAACGATTCTTCCGAATCGCGTGCCGCATCGGTATCCTCAATACGGAAAATGAGCTTACCGCCGGTATGGCGCGCATAAGCCCAGTTAAACAGGGCTGTACGTACCATGCCCACGTGCGGGGTTCCGGTCGGTGAAGGGCAAAAGCGTACGCGAGTTTCGCGTGGATCGTGCAGATTAGGACCGGGATATTCGGTCATAGTAAGTTTTCTCCTGAACTTGTGTATCTCAAAATCATGCTGCTGTGCGTTCTATAGCGCTGAGGAATCTATGTTTAGCACTCTCAGCCTAAACTGGGCTCTAACTGCGGATGCGGGTTACCAGAGCCCCAATGCCTTCGACCTCAACCTCGACCTCATGACCATCACGAAGGACGCTGGTACCCGCCGGGGTTCCGGTCAAGATAATGTCTCCGGGAAGAAGCGTAAAGATCTCGGATGCGGCGGACACGAGCTCCGCCACCGAGTAGTGCATATCAGAGGTATTGCCTTCCTGCACTACGTCACCATCAACCCAGCTCGTGATATTCAGCGAGTCGGTATCAAGCTCCGTTTCGATCCAGGGCCCCAGTGGGGTTGAGCCGTCAAAGCTTTTCGCACGAGTCCACTGCGTGTCCGTCTCCATAACGTCACGTGCCGTCAGATCGTTGGCTACGGTGTATCCGAAAACTACCTCATGCACACGTTCCAGCGGAACCGACTTTGCAATACGACCGATGATAACCGCCAGCTCGCCTTCAACGCTGACCGCTTCGGAATACTCGGGGAGAGTCACCGGATCACCAGGACCGACCACCGTCGTATTTGGCTTGATGAAGAACTGTGGGGCAGCAGGAGCCGGGGTACCCGCCCAATTAGCAAGAGCACCAATCACCTTGGAGCGTGGAATGATGGGGGCAAGCAGGCGAACGTCCTCAAGCTGATAAGTCTTCGAGGTGGTTTCAACACCGGAGTAAAACGGATCGCCCGTGAGAACATGCAAAACTTCGCTGCCGTCCTCTCCTTCAACCACACCATAATGAAGATCGTTATCTACGGTAAATCGTGCAATACGCATACCTTCTAGAGTACCAGTCATTCATACCCCTCTCGATACGCAAAAAGTGACTTTCCGATTGAAAAGTAGAGCTTATCGTCGGAAAGTCACTCTCTGCACGTTTTACGGATGCGCCCGGGGCAGTACCGGGTGGTTATTAGACGAGGCGGGTCATCCAGCCATGACGGTCCTCTACCGTACCGGTCTGAATGCCCACGAGCTCTTCACGCAGGCTCTTGGAAATCTCCCCAAATCCTTCGGAAGCCGCTGGAATCTCAAAATCAGCAGCCTTGAGCTTTCCAATAGGGGCAATGACCGCTGCGGTACCGCAGGCACACACCTCTGTAATATCGCCGGATGCCACACCGTCACGCCACTCGCTGAGGGTGATGGGGCGTTCCTCAACGGTCATTCCGCGATCCTTCGCCAGCTGCAAAATTGAGGAGCGGGTAACGCCCTCTAGAATAGTTCCGGTAAGTTCGGGGGTTACCAACTTATTCTCTTTACCGTAGATGAAGAATACATTCATGCCGCCCAGCTCTTCAAGAGCATCGTTACGGTGCGGATCTTTGAAGATCACCTGTTTACAGCCGTTTTCTTCACCTTCAAGCTGGGCGATCATGGCGGCAGCATAGTTACCGCCGCATTTTGCAGTGCCAGTACCGCCTTCACCAGCGCGAGCATACTTCGTGGACAGCCAAATGTCCACCGGCTCGGGGGTGCCGAAGTAGTTACCGGCAGGCGACCCAATCACGTGATACTCCACGTGACGAGCAGGGCGAACCCCCAGATATGCCTCGGTCGCAATCATAAACGGACGGAAATAGAACGCTTCTCCCTCACCGCTGGGAACCCATTTTTCATCTACCTGCACCAGCTGTTTTAGGGATTCGATGAAGGTCTCTTCGGGCAGCTGAGGCAGCGCCATACGATGCGCCGAGCGGTTCAGGCGCGCCGCGTTCTTCTCGGGTCGGAATGTCCACACTGACCCATCCGAATGACGGTAGCCTTTAATACCCTCGAAGATTTCCTGGCCATAGTGAAAAACCGCAGCGGCGGGATCTAAACTGAGCGGACCGTAGGCGTGCACCCGCGCATTCGACCATTCACCGCCGGTTTTATAATCACCGTTCCAGTCGATGCTGACCATATGATCCGTAAAATAGTCGCCAAATCCGGGGTCGGCAAGAATCTCGGCTCGGCGTTCGTCACTCGCGGGGGCGGGGTTCTTTTCACGGCTAAATTCAAGTGCCATGGTGTAATCCTATTCTGTCAATTCTCTCTGCCAATAGCATCGGCGGCGCGAACCTCAAGGTGGGAGGCAGAAGCGGCATCGCTTACGAAGCTCATCAGTGCGGCTTGTGACCACGCCAGCGGACGACGGGGCGGATGTGCCCGTTGCACATGTTTTAGAGTACCTGATGAATAGGCACAACGCACACGCAACCCACCGCCGCCCATATCGTGAAAATCGAAGGCGGGGCGTAAGCTGCTTCAGCCTTAACTAGCTTAGGAACCCTAAGACATCGTTACCAACTTCGTCGGTGCCTCGGGTGCGGGCGCCGTTGGCACGCATATCAGTCTCGACCGCATCCTCAATACGGACCGCCGTCGACTCATAGCCTAGGTGCCGCAGAAGCATTGCTCCCGCGAGGATTGCGGCGGTTGGGTTTGCTTTGTTCTGCCCCGCGATGTCGGGGGCTGAACCATGCACGGGCTCAAACATTGAAGGGAACTCCCCTACCGCGTTGATATTGCCTGAGGCCGCGTAGCCAATACCTCCGGTCACTGCACCCGCCTGATCGGTCAGGATGTCGCCAAACAGGTTATCGGTTACGATCACGTCGAAACGTGAGGGATCGGTGGTCATGAAAATTGTTGCCGCATCAACATGCAGGTAATCGGTTTGCACTTCGGGAAATTCGCGCCCGATCTCTTCAAAAAGACGGGTGTACAAACGACCAGCGTGTACGAGTACATTTGTTTTGTGGATGAGGGTCAGCTTCTTACGGCGAGACTGTGCCAGTTCGAAGGCGTACCGGATCAGCCGACGAACACCGTGGGCTGTATTGATGGATACTTCGGTTGCGATTTCAGCATCGGTACCGCCGCGAATAGTTCCTCCATTACCCACGTAGGGCCCTTCGGTACCTTCGCGCACCACCACGAAGTCGATCTCTCCAGGGTTGCTCAGCGGCGACACTGCCCCCGGGTACAGCCGTGCGGGACGCAGGTTAATGTAATGGTCAAATGAGAAGCGCAGCTTCAAAAGCATTTCACGTTCGATCAGCCCTGAGGGAATCTTGCCGCTGCGCGGATCAGCACCAATAGCGCCGAAAAGAATCGCATCGTGCTGTTTGAGAGCTTCCATCGTACTCTCAGGCAGGGTTTCGCCGGTTTTAAGCCAGTGCTCGGCGCCAAGTTTATAGTCGGTGGAATCTACGCGAATAGAATCAAGCTCGCAGGCGCGTTGAAGCACACGCTGCGCCTCGGTAATAATTTCAGGTCCGATGCCGTCGCCAGCGATCACGGCAAGGTTGATGGAACGTTCAGTAGTCATACCTCTACCCTACTGCTGGCATGAACAATTGCGCAGATTTTAGGCCATGATTCTCAGAGTATGGGCATATATATTCCCGCATAATCTCGCAGTTTTGAGAGGTCTTATTCCAGATTTTGTAGCCTCATGACCTACACGAGTACGTACAAAATTCATCCTTCCGAGTGATTACCTGTTTTGAGGGTGAACGTTACACTTAACCCATGGATCTAACGAGCCGAATTAACAACTACATAGATAGGAACTACCGCTGGTTTAATATCACGGTAGTTGCTTTCATGCAGATGTTTGTTCTGCTCATAGCTCTTGCAATGTCCTATAGGGATAGCGGCATTACTTTTTTCATTGCATGCATCAATACGACCGCCCTTTATTTTCGGTACCGGCATCCTTATGGGTCAATCTGGTTTGTTCTCGTCTCCACCGCTCTCACTCTATTTATTCCGGATGTTTTGCCCGTTCATCTGTATTTTCCGGTAGGCGTAGCGGCTTATCATATCGGCAGGCACTGGAAGAAGAAGCTGCGGGTTCGCATGTTTATTGCGGGCTGGGTTGGTGCCTTTGCGGTAGGGGCTCAGCTTTTTATCATGCTGCTTCCGCGGGGCGAACAATTTGCCGCTGTTATAAGCTCGATTATCATTACAACCTTATGCGGTGCGATTTATTCCGTGCTCTGGTTTATCGGTGATTCAAGGCGTACTCGCATTATTCGCCAGGATGAGCTTCGAGAGCGAGCGATGCGCCTCGAATTTGAGCAAGAACAGGAACGGCGTCTTGCGGCGCAGGATGAACGCACCCGCATCGCCCGAGAAATGCACGATATTGTGGCGCATTCACTTTCCAGCATCATTACGCAGGCTGACGGCGCCAGGTATGCCGCAGCCGCGATACGGACCACGACGACTCAGCCCGCCGAAACGACTAACCTTCAAGAGCATGACGCCTCTATCGCGGAACAGACGCTTGAAACTATTGCGGTCACCGCACGCGATTCTCTCACGCAGATGCGTTCCCTTCTGGGGGTTCTTCGTACCGATGAAGACACCATGTACGCTCCAGCGCCTACAATTCACGAAATTCCCGCTCTGGTTGCGCAGGCTCGCAGGTCGGGAGTTAATATCGACTTCGCTGGTATTACCGGTACCATAAGTGGCGCCCTCCCTCAGGGAGCTGATCTAGCGGCATATCGTGTAATCCAGGAAGCGCTCACCAATATCGTTAAACACGCCCGCGATGCTGAGATCGTTACCCTCTCGGCTGTGTGGAAACGAGATGGCCTGTATTTGGACGTGTACAACAGCGCCCCGGCGCATCACAACAGCTCGGATGCTCCATATTCCTTTGTGCCGGGCAGCGGTAACGGTCTCTTGGGTATGCGCGAGCGCATCACAATGTATGACGGAACCCTGCATTACGGCCCGGATCTGCAGGGTGGTTTTAGCGTGAAGGCCTGGCTGCCGTACCGCGAAACGTAATGGGAACCCAGTATTGTAAAAGTGACAGAACATATTAAAGGAAATCCTATGAACGAACAGATTACCGTGATGCTGGTTGATGACCAGCAGCTTGTACGCGGCGGTTTGAAGATGCTTATCAATTCGCAACCTGATCTGCAGGTTGTTCTCGAAGCTGATGACGGCGCAGCGGCGGTTGATAGCTATGCCCGTATGGCTGAAGAAGGTACCGCCCCTCAGGTGGTTCTTATGGATGTTCGTATGCCTATTATGGATGGGCTGGAGGCTGCAAAAAGTATTCTAGAGCTCAACGTTCCTGATTCCAGGGTTATTATGCTGACTACCTTCGACGTCGACGAATATGTCTATGCGGCGGTACGTGCCGGGGCAAGCGGTTTTTTGCTGAAAGATGCGCCTCCCGAAGAACTTCTGGGGGCGATTCGGACAATACACCGCGGTGATGCGGTGATCGCCCCTTCCGCTACACGCCGCCTGCTGGAACATATGATTCCGGTGTTGGAGGTTCATTCGGAACAGGATTCTGCCAGTGTTGCCCCCACTCCTCAGGAGGAGCCGCAGCTTCTGCATCAGGAACTCATGCAGACTCTTTCGCCGCGTGAGCATGAGGTACTTCGTCTGATCGCGCAGGGTCTTTCCAATGTGGAGATCAGCCGCGCGCTCGTGCTGTCAGAGGCCACGATTAAGACCCACGTCTCGCATGTTCTGGCAAAACTTGATGCCCGCGATAGGGTTCAGGCCGTGATTATGGCCTATGAGGCTGGGATCGTTTCGTAGGCTCCTTGTGTCTACATCTACCGTTGAGGACAGAACCTGTGAAAAGGCTGAAAAATCATTCTTGGGAATGATGAATATCCGTCAAGTCAACATTTACGGTTATATAGTAGACCGATATTTATGATGTAGTACGCCACAGGATTTTTTACATGATCTCCTCTCTGCTCTCACTGATATATGCAAATCTGCGCGCATCTTGGCGTAAATATATTTTGACGGGACTGGGCATTGCGGTTGCAGCTTTTTTCCTGAGTGCCGTGCTTCTTCTCAATACAATCGTTTCCGCCACATATGTGGCGCACTACGGCAATCAGGTACGTAACAGCGATGCGGTTGTTGCTACCAACATCTCAGGGCAAGCCAAGGAGAACTCGTCAGGCGCTCTCTCGGTTGAGGAAGTTGAAGATATCCGTAATAGCCCCCAGGTGGCTGGTATCCGGGAAGACTCGGTAGTTTCAGCCATGTATCATGACGCGCCGGGCGACCCTGTGCCCTATGCGATTTCTCAAGCTCCCACTGACCCGGATTTGTTTCCTTATCAGATACAGGGGCGAATGCCACAGAATGATCATGAAATTCTGCTCCCAGAGTCGCTTCGTGAGTCTTTGCATCTCAACATAGGCGATAAATTTCACGGCATTGACCCGGTCGCAACAATAAAGCTGCCCACTCCCACGTCCATTACAAATTTTGAGGGCGGCACACTATCTTTAGAAGATTCCTTGCCCACCAAGGAATATACGATCACTGGTACTTTCCACTCTCCGCCCCTGGGATCTGAAGATTCAATAACAGTTTTTGCCGGTGGCACTATGCTGACAACGGCATCTAAAATTGCTCATCGCGAGCATAAAACAAATATTGTCCATGATACGCATATAGTTGCAGTCAAGCTCCGTGAGGGTGTTTCGGTTGAAGGTTTTAAGCGGGAATTTACCGCACACCACGGCGATCATGGGTATGTAGTGCCAGCGTATGAATACACCCACAACGTAGAGTCAGACATAGGTTTTGCCAATGATCTGCTCACCGCAGCCCTTTTAGGTCTGGCAGCGTTAGCTCTCATGGTCTCTGCTTTTGTTATCACCAATACATTCAGCGTGTTGCTTTCTCAGCGCACCCGTGAGCTCGCTCTGCTGCGTACTTTAGGAGCCAGCCGCCCCAATCTTCTCACTATAGTGCTGGCAGAATCTACGGTTTTGGGAGTTCTCGCAGCTTCTTTAGGTATTACACTTGCCTACGCTCTTTGGGCGATTATCACGTCGTGGGCCGCTCATACATTGGTTTTCACTTTTTTCCCTGATCCCTTTGGGAGTTACTCTGCCAGTGTGTGTTGCCGTCACCTGGATCGCCGCTCTTAAACCCGCCTATGCAGCATCAAAAGTATCGCCTGTGCAAGGGCTTCGTGATGGTGTAGTACAGCAGGTTTCTGCCTACGGTAAGCGTCAGGGGGTTATCGCCCTGTTATTGCTTGTGGCGAGTATTGTGGCGTATGCAGTCTTCATGAGTAAATCCTCTGAGCACGTGCCTGATGGCATGGAGGGAACCCATAGCGTTCAAGTGCTTGTTGTGGGTATTATTGCTGCTGCTCTCTTATGCTTTGCTATTTTGACGGCAGCCCATAAAATACTTTCACCGCTCGTGAAGTTCTGGGCGTCCTTGGTGGCGCGTACCTTAACGGGGTCTATCGCGTGTAAAAATGCACTGCGTTCTCCGGCACGTATGGTATCGACCGGGCGAGCCCTCCTGGTAGGAATGATGCTTATAGCTATGGTGCTTACAGGTTATGTGACCCTTAAGGCATCTGTCACAGGCTTTATACAGCAGACAGAACGTCCGGCAGCGGTTCTAACGTTTAATGACTCCAAGGATACGGAGGATAGCTCCTCTACTGCACACAATTCCCAGAATTCTGAATCCACTGCAGAACGGTATATGCACCAGGCGCAGGATGCGCAACGCAGGGTCCAAGAACTGCTATCCGTACAATCTGAAGCGTTTGTACAATATGCGGGAAACCTCACCTGCGATGATGATTCTCATGCTCCCGCAGCTTCAGATGAGCCGGTGAATGAAGCAGGCAGTAATCCCAGCGGGGCATCTGACGCTCCTGACCATACTAATCTTCCCGCTGCTTATGCGGTTTCGCCCCAGGATATTGACGTAGTATTGCCTGGTACCTCGGAAACGATATTGCAGGGTGATGTGGTGGTTCTGCCTCGCTCAGAACAACATGCCTTGCAAGGGCATAAGCCACCTAGTTTTACACTTCACGGTCCACGTGGAGACCTACGGCTTACTGCGGTGTACTCGCAAACTGATGACCATACCCCCTATATCTCACGTGAGACCGCCGCCAAGGTCCAGGATCTTGATCATCCCCAGCTTCTTGAAGGTTCTTCTTCCGCTGGAGAGTCCTATGTGGTAGTGCGTGCCAAACAGGGATTGAGTTCTGATGAAAGTACAGAATTACGGAATGATCTAACGGATATTGCCCGTACAACACACGGGTTATATCTCGCGGGCATTCTAGAGATACGTGCAGCTGTCGAAATTTCCCTTATCGTTATCATGTATACCATCCTGGCTATTATTGCTCTTATGGTGCTGATTTCGGTGTTAGGGGTAAGTAATACCTTGATGCTCTCAGCCCATGAACGAAGCCGCGAAAATGCGCTCCTCCGCACTCTAGGGCTTTCTCGCCAGCAATTACGTTCCGCCATCATGATGGAAGCTATTCTTATCACGCTCTCAGCGCTGCTGGTTGCTCTCATCGGCGGCACGCTTGCCGGGTTTATCCTGACACGCGCTATCACGCCACAGAACATTGAGATCATCTACCGAATTCCCCTGACGGAATACTGTATAGCATTCTTCGGCGCTTTAGGAATTGCTGTCTTAGCTTCGTGGGTTCCCTCCGTACGCGCCTCAAAAGTCTCACCAGTTCAGGCGCTTCGAGAAGACTGAGTCTGTGCAGATTCTATGCAGCATATAAAAAATTACTGTACTATACCAAGTATTTAATAGAACATATTCCTATTCATATATATTACCTTCACATACATTCCTGAGAAAGTAATCTATTTATAATATTGCCCGTACTTTCACTAACTTTACCTTGAAAATAGTACGGTTATTTTAGAGACAGAACTCCAGAAATCACCCAAAAGTATGATAAAACCTCCCACAGGTTTTCATTCTAGTTTGGGATAATTGGTGTTATGACTACTACATTAGATACTTCTGTTAAACCAGCTGTTACCACCCAAAACCTGAGCAAGACTTACGGCACAGGTGAGGCGACGGTACATGCCCTCAATAACGTAACAGTTTCTTTTGAACAAGGTAAATTTACCGCTATTATGGGGCCTTCCGGTTCCGGTAAATCTACCCTTATGCAAACTTTGGCAACCCTAGATACCCCGGATGTTAGCCCTAACACCAGCATCAAAATTGCCGATACCGAGCTATACGGTCGGCGGGATAAAGAGTTAACCGAGTTTCGTCGCGAACATATCGGCTTTATTTTCCAGGCCTTCAACCTGGTACCCACCCTCACCGCCGGGCAGAATATCGACTTACCGCTTGGCCTGGCAGGCAAAAAGCCTGATCCTATTTGGCGCGATTATCTTGTGGAGACTTTGGGTCTAACAAAACGGCTCAGCCACCGTCCCGAACAGCTCTCCGGTGGTCAGCAACAACGCGTCGCCATCGTACGCGCACTACTCTCCCGCCCGGACGTCGTCTTCGCCGACGAGCCCACCGGCAACCTCGATTCAAACTCTGGTACCGAAGTGCTCAAGCTCCTGCGAACCGCGGCAAACGAACATCAGCAAACCATCCTCATGGTGACCCACGATGCGCACGCAGCATCCTACGCAGACCGCGTGGTCTTCCTCAAAGACGGTGCGGTTGCTGGCGAAATGCTCAAACCTACCCACGATGCTGTTCTAAACGCCATGGGACAGTTGGAAGGTGAATAACATTGGCTACAACGCTTAATACGGTGGGACGCGCTAATTTACGCGCGTCTAAAGGAAAATATATTCTTACTGGAATCGGTATCGCAATTTCTTCATTTTTTATTGCTGCCGTTATTGTATTAGTCAGTTCTTTGCAGGGAACTCTAAATGCATCGGTAAATGGCATTCTTTCCAAAGCAGATAACGTTGTTGTCTCTTCCTATGCGCGCGATAACTCTAACACTGAAGCAAATATCTATCTGGATGAAGAGAGCATCAAAAATATTCAGAATGATGATTCAGTCGATCAGTCGTGGATTGTCTACCAGGGCCGGGGTAAGTTTGGTCCCGATAAAACTCAAGTTTCTTATACCCAAGCGCCTAACAGTGCAGATCTTTTTCCCTTCGACTTTGAAGGTAAATTGCCGACCTCAGACACCGAGCTGATGGTCTCGAAAGATTTTGCACAAAAGCATAATCTTCAACTTAATTCTAAGGTCAGTTCCCCCGATGTAGTCGCGTCGATCTCTGACCCAAATACAGGAACTACGCGCGAGTACACCATCACCGGTATTTTTGATGTCGGATTCTCAGGCTCCGATACGAATAACGCTATATTTATTGGCGGAACTTCCTATGGGGAGGCAGCTAGCAAGACACTCAAAAATGCTGGGGGTGCTTCTTCTGCAAACTACGCCATTCCCGGTGCCAGCATGGCATACGTCAAGTTCAAAGGAACGGACGACGCTGCTGCTCGCGCAGAGCTGCAGAAGAAACTCAACACGGGTGACAAAAAAACTGAGCCTTCTGTTATGTCCGGTCCTGAGTACATGGAGGTTGTGAAGAAACAGCTCTCCACGATATTCACATTCCTCGGTGTCATCTTAGGCGCCTTTGCCGCACTAGCGCTGCTGGTTTCTTCGTTCGTCATTTCGAACACCTTCGCGGTGCTGGTAGGACAGCGCATCCGCGAACTGGCGTTGTTACGTACTCTAGGGGCACAGGGCTCGTCCTTGGTACGTATGCTTGTGGTTGAATCGCTTGTCGTGGGCGTCATTTTCTCCACTATCGGCGCAGTTCTCGTGTATCCGATCGCGGCATTGCTAAGTGCGCTATCCAATAATAGTTTCATGGTTTCTTACGATCCGATGGCTTTTGTTGTCGGTGTTGTACTGTGCACCTTGGTCACGGTTATCGCCTCGCTCGCTCCAGCACGTACCGCTTTGAAGATTTCTCCCATCAGCGCGATGGGCGAAACTACGGCTCAGGCGGTCAAGAAGCCGAACATCGCAGGCCTTATTGCGGGTCTTGTTATCGGTGCTGGCGGCAGTGCACTCATGATCGTTGCGTTCAACACCATCACGCAGAATAACGATAGCTCAAATGCAGGAACCTCTGTTCTTCTCGTTATGATTGCCGCGCTTCTGCTGGGCATTGCGGTCTTTATGCTGACCCCGTGGCTTCTTCTGCCCCTTGTTCGTGTCCTGGGCTCAGTCTTCCGCAACCAGACCGGAAAATTGGCAGTAGCAAATGCATTGCGTTCCCCAAAACGTACCGTTTCGACCGGGCGCGCGGTCTTGGTAGGCGCGCTTGTCGTCACCGCAGTACTGACCGGATATTCCATCATGACGTCCACCGTGGCGAACGCGATGGATAAGCTATACCCGATCTCTGCGGCAGCCACCTACGGTACCGGACCTACAGCAGGATCCGAGAGCGTCAATAAGGCGCGCTCTGTCGCTGATAAAGTCCGCGGTTTGGAAAACGTCGATAGTGTTGCTGTGGCTTCTGCAGCGGGTACCATTGATTTCACGGTTCCTCCGAAAGACGGCGGTGAAGCACAGAATCGCACCGAGAATCTGGTAGCACTCAGCCACGACGATCTCACAAAGGTCATTCCGACTGAAGGGTCACATCAGCTCGAAGATGATACCGTGCTTGTCTCGGCTGCCCTTTATGATAATGCCCACTTCAATGACTCCACTCGCCTTAAAGCACGTGGTCCCCTGGGGACGGTAGAGTTAAAACCTATCAAGTCCACCAGCAGTAATATGTCGCTATATATTGTGAATCCCACGACCGGTGCCAAGCTGCAGAACGCCTCAGATCCAAAACCTCTGCTGGATTCATCACAAACCCCTGAAAACACTCAGGTTCCTGCAGAAGCTACCCCAGATGCTGGGGAGCAGGACTCTGCTGCATCATCGACAAGTGGTGCTACCGGTGCCCAGACTATGGTGCTCGTTCACGCCAAGTCACCGCTTTCCTCAAGTGCAAACTCGACTCTTCAGGAACAGCTCACCAAGGCTAATGACGGTAACGAATTCACCGGTGGTTTGCAGGGACGCCAGCAATTTGATCAGATTATGATGATCATGCTGATCTTCACATTAGTTCTTCTTGCCCTGGCCGTAGTCATCTCGATTATCGGTGTAGCCAATACGATGACTTTGTCGGTGAACGAGCGTCGCCGCGAGAATGCGATGCTTCGCTCACTGGGTCTCTCCCGCAAACAGCTGCGTCGCATGATTTCAGCCGAGGCAATTCTGATTACCTTAGGAGCCGTGATCCTAGGCATCCTCGCGGGTGTTGGAATTGGTATTGCCGCCGCTAAAGTTGTGATTGCAGGTACCAGTTCTTCTACTGAAGTCGTCATTGATCTTCCTTACCTTGGATTGTTCTTTGTTCTGCTGGTAGGTCTGGTATCGGCGTTCGTTGCCTCGATATTACCAGCGGCCCGATCGGCCCGTCTCTCCCCTGTGGAGGGCATGCGAGGCTAATCGATTGGCGAAATAACCTGCATCGAAAAGGGCGAACTCCCCACATTAGGGAGTTTGCCCTTTTATGTGGTTCGTGCTCCCGAGTTATTTTTACGTGTAGAAGTCCCGGATATAAAAACCTAGAAAACCCACTTTTATAGATCTAAATAGTCTATATATTCTTACTTTCTAGGGATCAAAATACCGTCCATAATTATTGCATAGACTCTAAATTTTTTATTTTAATTATTTTTCTTCTTCGTGGGTATTTTCATCCTTAAGGAGGCTTGCTTTTTTCAATCCCTAGTATTTCTCATCCAAAAGTATGAGTGCCATTTATTTCGCCTTCAAGAATTTCAGCTCAAAGGATGACAAATGTCAGGGGATATATTTTTGCAATCTTGAAACAATTAAATCATGAGCACATCAACAATTCCCGCATACGAACCTGCGGTAGCAACACGTAATCTGTCCAAGACCTACGGCACGGGCGAAGCCATCGTTCATGCCCTTAACAATGTGAACATCGACTTCGAGTACGGCAAGTTCACCGCCATCATGGGGCCTTCCGGTTCTGGTAAATCAACCCTAATGCAAACTCTCGCCACGCTCGATACTCCAGATCGTAATCCAGAGACGATTATTCGCATCGGCGATACCGACCTCTACGGCCAAAAAGACAATCAGCTTACCGAATTCCGCCGTGAGCATGTCGGGTTTATTTTCCAGGCATTCAACCTAGTTCCAACCCTTACCGCCGGGCAGAATATCGATTTGCCGCTCGGCCTGGCAGGCAAAAAGCCCGATTCGGTGTGGCGCGACTACCTTGTTCAAACCCTAGGGCTGCAAAAACGTCTGGATCACCGTCCCGAACAGCTCTCCGGAGGTCAGCAACAACGCGTCGCCATCGTACGCGCACTACTCTCCCGCCCGGACGTCGTCTTCGCCGACGAACCCACCGGCAACCTTGACTCCAACTCGGGGGCTGAGGTTCTGCGGCTTCTCCGGGATGCAGCAACCGAGCACCAGCAGACCATCCTCATGGTCACACACGATGCGCACGCCGCCTCCTACGCAGACCGCGTGGTCTTCCTCAAAGACGGCATGATTGCTGGCGAAATGCTTAATCCCACCCACGACGCGGTGCTTCAGGCTATGGGCCAGTTGGAAGGTGAATAACATTGGCTGCAACACTTAATACAGTGGCGCGGGCAAATATCCGCTCCTCCAAGAAGAAATACATTCTCACGGGTATTGGTATCGCTATTTCATCGTTCTTCATCTCGGCGGTGCTGATGCTTACCGCATCGCTTCAGGCCACGATGGATGCGACCATCGGCGATGTCTACGCTAACTCCGAGAACATGGTAGTCTCTGCGGGTGTCATGGACCAGGATAATCAGAACTCAACCGCTAAGTTCGCGATGTCCAATGACACGGTTAAGAAGATTCAGGAATCTCCTGAGGTTAGCTCATCCTGGATTCTATACACTTTTTCCGGCACCTACGGAGCCGATAAGGAGAAGGTAGCATACGGTTCTGCGCCACCGTCAAAGGACCTTTCGCCCTTTGATATTGAGGGGAATCTCCCGTCCACAGACACCGAACTCCTGGTCGCTAAGAGTTTCGCCGAGAAACACAACCTGAAAATTGGCGATAAGGTGACCATGCCCAATATCGTCGCCTCAGCCACCGATAAGGATAACGCGAAAGACACCGAGTACACCCTCACGGCTACCTTTAACACCGGTATCTCAGATTCACAGATGAGCGACAATGTTTTTATTGGCGGCACCGGTCTTGCGGATACCGCGCGTCAGCTCGCCGAGGAAGAGGGCGGGATCGTCTCAGACCCCGCTAAACCCATGGCACCTCAGGCATTCATTAAGCTCAAGAACAATACCCAGGACTCGCGTGACGCCCTGTAGAAAGAGCTGAACACCGGTGATAAAAACACCACCCCTAAGGTGCTCTCTAACACTCAGATGATAGATCACCTAAAGAAACAGTTCTCAACGCTCTTCAACTCGCTGAATACCATTCTTATCGCCTTCGCAATTCTGGCTCTGTTGGTTTCTTCGTTCGTCATTTCGAACACCTTCGCGGTGCTGGTGGGGCAGCGTGTACGCGAACTCGCCCTGCTGCGTACTCTAGGTGCCCGCGGTGGTTCGCTGGTACGGATGCTCCTCATAGAATCACTGATAATTGGGGTCTTCTTCTCGGTCATCGGTTCAGGACTGGTATACGCGGTCGGTGGCATTCTAAACGCGATGTTCAGCTCGTTCATCGTCAATTTCTCCCCCACGGCGTTTATTGCAGGCGTACTCATGTGCACCGCTGTGACTGTACTCGCTTCACTTATACCGGCACGCACCGCACTGAGTATTTCCCCTATTAGTGCCATGAGCGCAAGCACAAGCCAGGCGGTCAAGAAACCTAGCGTTCTAGGGGGAATCTTCGGTATTCTCTCCGCTCTTGCAGGCGTTATTATCGCTATCGCGGCTATAGGGAATAAAGACGGCGGATCCGCTATCTCTTCCGTGCTGCTGGCATGCCTCTTCCTCGGCATAGCAGTCTTTCTTCTCACCCCGTGGGTTCTCATCCCTCTGGTTCGTTTTTTCGGCGTAGCTCTGCGCGGGCAAACGGATAAACTGGCGTTAGCAAATTCCTTGCGCTCACCCAAACGCACGGTGTCCACTGGGCGAGCCGTGCTGGTAGGAACCTTGGTTATTTCCGCTGTTCTCACCAGCCACTCGGTGATGAGCGCCTCCATTGCCCAAGAGATTGATAGGATATCGCCGATTTCGGCATACGCTCCTTTCGGTGAATCTACCGCAACTAACGGCAGCGCAAGCGTGACAAAGGCTCACGAAGTTGCTGATAAGATCAGGGGCACGAAGAATGTTGAGGCTGTCAGTGTCGGCTCGGCTGCGGGCATTATCGAATACACAGCAAAGTCCGATAACGCAGACTCCGCCAATCTCAAAGACAATGTAATCGCACTTAGCAACGATGATCTACACAAGGTAGCAACCGGAGAATCAGGTACCAATTTAAAGAATGATGAGGTACTTGTTCCCCAGGATATTTGGGATCTGGGTAAGTTCGATAACAGCACTCGTCTTAAGGTCAGCGGCCCTCTTGGCGAGATTGAGCTCAAACCCGTCAAAGCAAACACTAAGGAACCATTCTTCGTGGTATCACCGGAAACCGGTGCCCAGGTTCAGAATGCATCTGATCCGCAGGCAGCTAGTAATCAGGCATTGCCGGACAATCCCGCCGCCCAAGAAGCGCTCATGAAAGCAGCTCAAGAAAACCCTGCTTTGGCGCCTAGTTTCGCTGCACGCGGTACAGCAACCATGGTTCTGGTGCGGGCAAGCACTCCACTGTCATCAAGCGATAATACCGAGCTTCAAGGGGAGCTTGCCAAGGCAAACAACGGAACTGACTTTCAAGGTGGTCTTCAGATTCGCAAGAATAATGACCAAATGCTGACTATTATGCTCAGTGGCGCCTTGATCCTGCTGGCACTGGCTATTGTGATCGCCATTATCGGTGTGGCGAATACTATGACCCTATCGGTGAACGAACGTCGCAGGGAGAATGCGATGCTCCGCTCGCTGGGCCTGTCCCGCAAACAGCTGCGGCGTATGGTTTCGACCGAGGCTGTCATGATTACTCTCGGCGCGTTGGCGATGGGTATCGTTTCGGGTGTGGGTATAGGCCTTGTACTTTCTCAAGTACTGGTACACGCTACTCGCGAGTCCATGGCGATGGCAGTAGTTCTACCTGTCAGCGGTCTGGTTCTCGTGCTCATCGTGGGTATCATCGCTGCGTTTGCAGCGTCGGCTATCCCAGCTTTCCGGTCAGCGCGACAGTCCCCGGTGGAGGGGCTGAGTTCCCACTAATCAGGTAGGCTAGATCCTGCAACAGGTAAGGGCTCCCGGTGTTTTAGATAATACCGGGAGCCCTTACTACCAAAAGTATCCCGGAACCTCTTTGGAAGTTCCGGGATATTCTGTACTTTATAGTGTGATTCTATGCCTCTTTTGGCGCTTCGTATCGCGGGAAAACCGGGGTCGGTGCAGGAAGCTCCTTCCCAGCTGTCAGGTTCTTAGGGAGCGCAGCGAAAAGGCGTCCCTCCCCTTCTGCTACCCCCAGCAGGTCAAGAAGTTTCTCCATCGAATTGGGCATCACCGGCTGCATCAGAATGGCAACCTGACGGACCACCTCAAGAGTCACGTAGAGTACGGTATTCATACGCTCAAACTCGCCGTTCTTGCGCAGAGTCCACGGTTCCTGTTCCGCAAAGTAAGCATTCGTATCGGCAAGCACAGTCCAGATGCGCTCTAGGGCACGGTGGAACGCCTGCTCATCATAGTCCGCGCGAACCGGCTCATACAGGGCGGCAGCATCAGCCAAAATCTTACGATCAGCCTCGGTGAACTCGCCGGGAGTAGGCACCCTACCGTCACAGTTCTTCGCCACCATCGACAGTGAACGCTGCGCCAAATTCCCCAGGTTATTCGCCAAATCAGAATTAATACGGTTGATAATAGATTCTTCGGAGTATGAGCCGTCTTGTCCGAAAGAGACCTCGCGCATCAGGAAGAATCGGACCTGATCCAGCCCGAACGCTGCCACAAGATCCGCGGGGTCCACCACGTTGCCCACCGACTTCGACATTTTCTCGCCATTGACCAGAAGGAACCCATGCCCAAAAACACGTTTGGGCAGCTCAAGACCGGCAGACCAGAGGAAGGCAGGCCAATAGATAGAGTGGAATCGAGTAATATCCTTACCGATCAGGTGCAGATCAGCGGGCCAATATTTCGTGAACAGTTCCCCGTCCGTATTGGGGTAGCCAAGCCCGGTCAGGTAGTTAGTCAACGCATCCACCCACACGTACATGACATGTTTATCGTTGCCAGGCACAGGAACGCCCCAGTCGAAGGTGGTACGCGAAATCGAAAGGTCATTCAAACCACCTTTGACGAATGAGATCAGCTCATTACGGCGCGATTCAGGGAAAACATACCCTTCGTTCTTATAGAGTTCCAGAAGTTTATCGGCATACTTTGAGAGACGGAAGAAATAAGACTCTTCCTCAGTCCATTCGACTTCCGTTCCGGTAGAAATGGCGTAGCGCTGCCCGTCGCGTTCTTCGGTCTCATCCTCGGCGTAATAGGCTTCATCGCGCACGGAGTACCATCCGGCATATTTATCGAGGTAGATATCCCCGTTCTCTTCCATACGCTTCCAGATAGCTTGAGATGCCTCATAATGGTCCGGATCCGTAGTGCGAATAAAGCGATCGTAACTAATGCCGAGAGCGTCATTCATCGCCTTGAAACGGGCGGAGTTCTCATCGGCGAGTTCTTTGGCGGTTTTCCCCTGTTTCTCAGCGGTGGTCTGCATCTTCTGCCCGTGTTCGTCGGTGCCCGTCATAAAGCGCACGTCAAAACCGTCGAGTCGCTTGAAACGTGCCAGTACATCGGCGGCAATGGTCTCATAGGCATGACCGATGTGGGGGTTTCCGTTGGGGTAAGAAATCGCAGTCGTGATGTAGAAGGGGGTAGCACTCATAATTATTAATCTTACCGCAGTTTTTCAGCATAGATGCGGCGAAACAGTAATGCGACAAGCCGCCGTCATGTACCCGCGCACAACCCCAGCTGCAGTAGCAGATCCCCTCGCACATGTTGCACGCTACACCCCGTGACGGTGCTCAGCACGCAGAATGTGCGAAGGGGTCGCCTGTGTTTACAGCAGCGCGCCGAGCCCGCTAGCCGCATGACCACTCATAGAAGACCTGCGAGAAGTCACGGGCTGCCAACCGGTCCGGGGCAATCAGCCAGTTCGCTGTACCAACATCGCCCCAGAGCACCGTGTTCCCATACGAATCCATCGTTAACAGGTTCACGGTACGCCTGCGAATATCAGAGTTTTCAGGGTATTCGCGGCGTGGATCGCCCTGCATGAAGTGCGGTACCCCACCAAGCCTTGAGTAGTCCCCTGAACCAGTAAAATCCTCAATATCTTCCACATCATATACATCAAAGTCATCAAGACTCGTAATAGCCTGTTCCGGGTATGCCTGGTTCCATTTCTCAACCAGCGGGTGATTTATCGAATCGTTCGGGGCAAATATTTCGCGCCCAAGCGTCGTAAATTCGAGTGCACACTCATGTTTGATAGGCCACCAGAATTCCCGCTCATGATCCTCACAAGTCGCTACTGCATCCGGGTTCGCTTCACCCAGCTGAGGATAGTAGATCACACGGTGGTTCTCTTCCTTATCTATCCCCCACCCTGCGTTTGTGCTCACCCAGAACTGCACCATGCCGGTGGGTGGATAAATGGGATTCTCCGGCAGTTCAGTACAGTTGATTTGCGCAATCATACCCATCGGCACCCCGTCTGAATCGGTGGGTGCCTCCACGCCGATGGGAAGATACGGCACTCCCCCGAACTTCGAGACGGTCACCGGCAGCGGCTCAGCAGCCTCAGAGGGTTTAATCCCAATAGTGGGTAATGGGTTCTCGGTATAGAGCTCTTCAACAAGGGCAGCAGCTTTCTCAACAATATCACTCACGGGGAACTCTCCTTCAACGGTTCTATCTATGGTCATTGTTGGGTTGTGCAGGTGTTTCCGCCTGCGCCCTAGTTTAATGAGAGCACCTTCCCGAGCCAATACACAACCGATTTCGTCATTACCTGTTTTGTCCAGTAACAGGAACAGCACCATATAGCTCCAGCCGCTCAGGTAGGTGGTATATACGGCAGGAAAGAAATTTCAGGGCGTTACTATTAGTCGCCGTAAATATCTCAAAGGCCAAGCACACACGAAGGGGTGCCCACCATCATGATAGACACCCCCCAGAAACGCTAGTAGCTTAGTGCTTAGCGAGCCACCGAACCTTCGGTATAGTCATCGTCAACAGTGTTCCACGAGAACAGCTCACGCAGTTTACGACCGGTAGCTTCAATCGGGTGAGACTCGCCCTTAGCGCGCAGTTCCTTGAACTCGGGTGCGCCTGCGGCCTGGTCGTCCATGAAGCGCTTTGCGAAGGCGCCGTTCTGGATATCGGCGAGGACTTCCTTCATGTTCTCCTTGACCTGAGGAGAAATCACGCGAGGACCGGAGACGTAGTCACCGTACTCTGCGGTGTCGGAAATGGACCAACGCTGCTTAGCAATACCGCCCTCAATCATCAGATCCACAATGAGCTTGAGTTCGTGCAGAACCTCGAAGTATGCAATTTCAGGCTGATATCCTGCCTCGGTAAGAACCTCGAAACCGTACTGAACCAGCTGTGAAAGCGAACCGCACAGCACCGCCTGCTCACCAAAGAGGTCAGACTCGGTTTCTTCGGTGAAAGTGGTCTTAATAACACCTGCACGGGTTGCACCGAGTGCCTTAGCGTAGGACAGAGCAAGTTCCAGAGCTTTACCGGACGGATCCTTCTCAACGGCAACGAGAGCGGGCACACCACGACCTGCTTCATATTCACGACGTACGGTATGGCCGGGACCCTTCGGCGCAACCATAGCTACATCCACACCTTCGGGAACGGTGATGTACCCGAAGTGAATGTTGAAGCCATGTGCGAAGAACAGAGCATCGCCGGGCTTCAGGTTAGGTTCAATGCTCTCTTTGTAGACCTGAGCCTGTACCTGGTCCGGGGTCAGAATCATGATGAGGTCCGCTTCAGCTGCAGCTTCAGCAACGGTAGCTACGCGCAGACCTTCAGCTTCTGCCTTAGCGCGGGACTTGGAGCCCTCAGACAGGCCAACAATAACCTTGACTCCAGAATCACGCAGGTTCAGAGCGTGTGCATGTCCCTGAGAACCATAACCGATAATCGCAACGGTACGTCCCTGGACTGGGGCGAGGTCTGCATCGTCGTTGTAGAAAATGGTTGCTGCCATTTTGTCTCCTCAAAATAATAGGTTTAGCCCGAACTCAGGCTCAGGCGTTAAGTTTACTAGACGTGGCGCCGCTCATGGGCGTTCTGTGATAAATCTCAGGATGCGGGAAGTATCAAACCGCGGGCGGTGCTTCCCACATCCTGACAGGGTTTTAGCGTTAGATACGTTCACTCATGGAACGTGGACCACGAGAGAGTGCAATGGTCCCAGCACGCACGATCTCTCGCACTCCGTAAGGTTCAAGAACATCAAGCAAGGCGTTGAGCTTTTCGGGAGAACCGGTTGCCTCAATCACCACGGACTCGGTAGAGACATCAATAACCGAAGCACGGAAAAGGTCAGCGGCCTGCACAACCTGCAGGCGAGCGGCGGCATCCGCCTTGACCTTAACCATGATGTGATCACGCTGTGTTGAAGTCTCTGGGGCTAGCTCCACCACCTTAAGCACATGGATCAGCTTGTTGAGCTGCTTAGTGAGCTGTTCCAAAGTCTCAGGCTCACCATCAGCAACAATTGTGATGCGCGAAACGTCAGGAACCTCGGTGGGTCCCACCGCCAAAGACTGAATATTGAACATGCGGCGAGAGAACAAACCGGTCACGCGTGAGAGCACACCGGGTTTGTCTTCAACTAAAACGGATAGGGTGTGCAGGCTCATTAGTTTTCTCCCTCTTCTCGACCGAAATCGGGTGACGTGTTTTTAGCGATTTGGATGAGGTCGTTTGATACGCCGGCGGGCACCATCGGCCACACCATGGCATCGGGGCTCACAGTAAAGTCAATCACCACGGGACGGTCGTTGATAGCGAGCGCTTGTTTGATAACCTCGTCCACATCTTCGTCCCTCTCACAACGGAAAGTGGCGCACCCATAGGCGTCGCCAAGCTTCACAAAGTCAGGGATGCGGTCGGTTCCGTGCCCGGTGCGCAGGTGGGTGTTGGAGTATCGACCATCGTAGAAGAGTGCCTGCCACTGACGCACCATACCCAGCGAGGAGTTATTGACCACGGCAACCTTGATGGGAATGTTGTTTTGTGCGCAGGTGGCAAGTTCCTGGTTGGTCATCTGAAAACAACCGTCACCGTCAATAGCCCACACGACAGAGTCGGGGTTGGCAACTTTCACGCCCATAGCGGCGGGAACGCAGTATCCCATAGTGCCGAGTCCTGCTGAGCTGAGGAAATGCCGTGGTTTCTCTTGGCCGATGAAATGTGCGCCCCACATTTGATGCTGTCCCACGCCGGTCACGTAGAAAGCATCGGGACCGGTGAGGGCGCTCAGGCGCTCCAACACGTGCTGGGGGGATCCCAAGCCGTCGTCGGTCTTGGTGTACCCAAGGGGGTAGTCGTTCTTGATGGTATCAAGCTCAACCCACCACTCGCCCAAGTTCGGCAACTTGTTGGCGAACTCAGTGGAGAGCAGTTCGTTGAGTTCGGGGAGCACATAGCGCAAATCACCCACGATCGGCACGTCTGCGAAGCGAATCTTGGAGATTTCTGCCGGGTCTACGTCAATGTGGATGACCTTGGCTTCAGGGGCGAAAGAGTCGAGTTTACCGGTCACGCGGTCGTCAAAACGGGCCCCTAGAGTAATCAGCAGATCGGATTTCTGCATAGCGAACACGGCGGGAACGGTGCCGTGCATACCAGGCATGCCCAGGTTTTGCGGGTTGGAGTCTGGGAAAGCACCACGGGCGTTCAACGTGGTCACCACGGGAGCCCCGGTAATTTCGGCGAGCTTTGCCAGCTCCTCGGATGCACCGGAGCGGATAATACCGCCGCCAACGTACAGCACGGGACGTTTGGATTCACTGATGAGCTTGGCCGCTTCACGAATCTGCTTGGAGTGACCACGGGTTACGGGAGTATACCCACGCACCTCAACCTTGGGAGGCCAGTTGAACTCCATCATACCGACCTGCGCATCCTTGGTGATGTCCACGAGCACGGGGCCGGGGCGTCCGGTGGAGGCGATATGGAATGCGGCAGAGAGTGCACGCGGAATATCCTGCGGATCAGAAATCATGAAGGAGTGCTTGGTAATCGGCATGGTCATACCCACCACGTCTGCTTCCTGGAAGGCGTCGGTGCCCAGAAGTTTGGTGGAAACCTGACCGGTGATGGCTACCAGCGGAACGGAGTCCATATTGGCGTCCGCGATCGCGGTGATCAGGTTTGTGGCGCCCGGTCCCGAGGTTGCAATACACACGCCGACTTTGCCGGTAGAAGTTGCATACCCTTGAGCCGCATGCCCTGCCCCCTGCTCATGACGAACGAGGATGTGGTTAATTTTGGACGAATCCATCAGGGGGTCGTAGGTGGGCAGAATTGCGCCGCCTGGCAGACCGAAGACATCGGTAACACCCAAAAGTTCGAGTGTACGAATAATCGCTTGCGAGCCGGTCATGCGTTCGGCAGCAGGGGCTTTTTCTTCAGCCTGCCCACTACCCGCGGAGTTAATCGAAAATCCCGTGGTCATAATAATGATGCCTCGTTTGTATTGTTTTCTAGTTCTCGACAGATGCGCGTGAAGCCCGCCTGTTCGGGTATCTTACACACTGTTTCGCTCGCTGTAGGCTCCGGTCGGGTGCCTTTAGCTATAAAAATACCCTTCGCTATGGTGTTGCGAAGGGCGCACATTCTATTCACAGAAAATCTACCTTGTGAAGCACCCTAGGCGACGACGACAAGGCTAAGAATTCGCTGTGTCTTGCGTGTTTGCACCTTTATATAGTCTCGCTCTTGATGACATGAGTCAAATTTCCACGCCGTTTTTATGAGAGTTTCTCTAATTTCTTCGCATTGCGTGTACTTTCGATATATTTTCGAGCGCTTACTCAACGCTTTGGATACCGTGCTGGGCTCCCTGCGCTCGAGATAGCTGGAAAGTATTCAGTGCGGCGCAGGCAAGAGTCTCGTATCCTAGACTCTCACGGTAATCTGCAAGCTCCAGGAATCCCCCAGGTAAATATGTGACGTGATACAGTGACGTAGAACGCCTTCGCCGGTAAGATGAGTACATGACCAACTCGCAAAACCTGGCTGCTTCACCCTCCCCTACACCGGAGCAGTCTAACCAACCACAGAGCGCCGAGGCTCTTACGGGAGAACAGCTCATCAAGGTGCTCCATCCTGCATTCGATGAGCAGATTATTAACTATGGGGCCTACGACTTGGTCTACGCTACCGGAAGCGCCATCTACCGTAACCCCGATATCGACCAACACCAAGAACCTATGCAGGAGCATTTTTTGGTGGGCTACCAAGAGGTTCCTGACGAGGTTATTATCGCCCCTATCCGCATGCCAGATGTTACGCCTGCTGGCACCGCATCCACCATTGATAACACAAATGCGCTGCACGCATACCGGGTAGGTGAACATTCGGTGGCTATTGAATCGGTGAACGGCAGCTCTTTCCTGCTTATTTTTGAGGATGCGCCTGAGATTACCACCATTCACGGAACCGGCGTTCTCAATCAAAGTCATGATGTCTCTGCCTTCCGCGAGTTTGTAACCTCACGCTGGCCTGTTCTCTAGGCTCTTAAGCGGCCTGTACAATACAGGACTGTCTCGGATAATGCATATACACTAATAGCCGGACTATATAAAAAGCAAACCCCGTCACAGATAGTGACGGGGTTTATTCTGTGCGCCCTCTGGGACTCGAACCCAGAACCCATTGATTAAGAGTCAATTGCTCTGCCAATTGAGCTAAAGGCGCTTAGGTAACAAATATTGCAGCTTCGCAACGGCAACAGATAAATACTATACGAGCATCAAGCACGTTTTGCAACTTACGAATACGGCTGTAGTCAGCGATTTTGGCGAACATCAACATTCAGCATCACGACTGCAAATCACCATGGTATACAACAAAACCCCGCCATAACCGACGGGGTTTATTTTGTGCGCCCCCTGGGACTCGAACCCAGAACCCATTGATTAAGAGTCAATTGCTCTGCCAATTGAGCTAGAGGCGCTTACTTGGGGTGATGTATCGCATTCATACGACAACAGATAAATACTATACGGATAATTAATATTTCACGCAAGTTACATATAAGTGACGCTTCACACAAACTCTCATTTCTTGCTGTCGCTCATGCTCTCGATGGCACCGCAGCACCTCATCTCATGGCACACCCTCACAAAAAATACCCCAGAGATCCTATAAACCCCGTACACTAAAGAGAACGTTTACGGCAACACATGCATTACCGAGAACCTCTACTTTTAAGGAGAAACCATGAGCACCCGACTAGAACCAGGCACAAAAGCCCCAAGTTTTACCCTGGAAGATTATACTGGTCAGCAATATTCCCTAGCGGATTACGCAGGGCATAAGGTCATTCTCTACTTCTATCCCAAGGCATCAACACCCGGATGCACTAAAGAAGCCTGCGATTTTCGAGATAACCTTGCCTCTTTGAAGTCGCTCGGATACGTTGTCTTAGGCGTTTCTCCCGATAAGCCCGCAGCTTTAGAGAAGTTCACCGCCAAAGAGTCTCTCACCTTCCCCCTTCTCTCCGATGCCGATCACGCCGTTGCGCTTGCCTACGGTGCATGGGGCGAAAAGAAAAACTATGGCAAAGTCTACGAGGGACTTATCCGATCTACATTCGTCATCAATGAGCAGGGCATCATAGAGCTGGCGCAATATAACGTACGCGCCACCGGCCATGTTGCTAAGCTACGCCGTGACCTTGGCATTGACCCCAAATAGTCGGATTTTTCCGTTTGTATAGTCTTATATCCTCGTGTAGACTTTCCTAGGTAGCTTTGCTCACCGCGCGCGAGTGGTGAAATTGGCAGACACGCAGGATTTAGGTTCCTGTGCCTTACGGCGTGGGGGTTCAAGTCCCCCCTCGCGCACCAATCTTGGGTCCGCAACGTCTTCTTATCGAAGAAGTTGCGGGCTTTTTGTTATATACCGCACAGCAGAGTACCCTGGCGCTATATCCCTAAGCCTATAATTCGCTGTGAGTCGTGCCTAAAACCCTCTTTGAGTATCGCGACATTAAATCGTGACGTTGTATTCTAAAAGAATAGTGTTTTCGCCCAGACATAAACGTCTTATCAACCACGCATTACCTATCACGGTTCAGTAATCACCATGAAAGGGCTTGTCCGTGAATCATCTCTCCCCAACCGATGCCCCCGGTATCAGCTACAGCGGCATCAGCCGTCGCACTGCGCTGCGGTTAGGGTCTCTTCTGGCAGCGGGTTATACTTTGACGGCCTGCGGTGATTCGGCACCCGACAACGGTTCAGGAGAGACCCGCAGAATCTTTAGATTTGCTCAAGGCGCGGCACCTTACTCTCTTGATCCCGCCTTTGACCCGGTCTCTCCGACGTACCGTGTAACAGCACAGATTCTTGAAACTCTCGTGAGTGCCGACCACTACACAGGTACTCCACAAGAGGCGCTCGCCTCCTCGTGGACGATTAGCCCAGATGGTCTGACCTATACGTTTACGCTCCGGGAAGGGGTCTCATTTAGCGATGGCACTCCCCTTACGGCAGAAGCCGTACTGCGTAATGTACAGCGGTGGCAGGCGTTAGCAACATCCCCAGAAACGGCAGCACGCTGCGTTCCCTTTCAGCCGCTCTACGGCTGGGGGTTTGGTAACATTGTGCACTCCAACTCGCCACACGCAGGTAAAGCATCACAGGAGACAAGCTCTTCACCGTCTGCCGCCGCAGCCGCAACGCAAACTCCTTCGGCTCAGGAAGACACAGATACACCCAAGGCCGATACACCAAAGACTGATGAACACACCGAGCAGATACCTTTACGTTATGCTCCCCTAGTTTCCGATGTGCGCGTCACCGACTCCAAACTTGTGTTTACGCTTGTACGTCCTTCACAAGCGTTCTTGCGGATTCTGACCCAACCGGCTTTCGGCATCGTTTCACCCGAGGCACTTACCGAGAACCACCGTATCAAAGAGATGCCCATCGGCACTGGGCCCTTTAAAATCTCAACGCCCGCTTCGCAAAATACCGATATCGTTCTCATACGCAACGATAAATTTGTGAGTATCAAGCAGGAAAAGATTGAACTCGACGAAATACATTTCTCGACTCTCAATTCTTCCGACAAACGTTACTATGCTCTCGTAGACAATAAAGTTGATGCCTGCGATCAAGTAAGCGGCAATGACTTAGGACCTCTGGGGCGTGAAGGGTTCCTATACCCGCTGCGTGATCCCTTCTCGCTTCTTTATCTGGGGTTCAACCTTGCGCATCCGGTTCTTAAAGATATTTCGGTGCGCCGAGCTATCGCGCGAGCTGTCGATCGCGGTGCCCTCATCCGATATTACCTTTCTGGAACTTCTGAAGCACTGCACCTCATGCCTAGGCTTTTTCGTACCTCGGATGACTCTCTGGAACGTCTGTATAGGCGAGATGTTGACCAAGCAAAATCGTTGCTCGCGGCCTCAGGTTACACAGGCGAAACTATCGAATGCTACTACCCTATTGATGTTTCGCTTCCGTGGATTATGTCACCCCAAAAAGTCTATTCTGAGATGATCGGAGCTCTTCTCGATATTGGACTCAATATTAAACCTATCCCGCTGAACTGGTCCGATTATCATACCCGCGCTACGGAAATAAATACTACTCGCGGCATTCTCCTCGGTGGTTTCTACGGAACCTATCGTGATCCTTACGCTTTTCTTGGGCCGATTCTTGCACCTCTTCTGGTGGCGCAGTGGATCGATGCTATGGGATTAAACCCCGTATCGCACGATACCCCCGAGGCGAAGGCGCATCCCGCCGATTCTCCGACTCCATCACCCTCAGCAAGCGCTGCCCCGAAGGACAGTTCCGAGGCCGAGGTCTCCCCTACCCCGTCTCCCAGCATTACGCCTGCAAAAGTGGAACCAGCGCCTACGCTAGAACAGATTATGAGTAAGATCCGCGAAGCCGACAGCGCCACTTCTTTAGACGAACAACGTGAAAAATATCGTTCCGTTAACCAGGATTTAGCGGCATTTATGCCTGCGGTTCCGCTTTTGAACGTTACGTCTAACATAGGCATTAATCGACGTATTATTGGTTACGAAACCGAACAAAGCGCTATCGAGCTCTTTGCTAAAGTGCGAATTTCCTAAGGTTTCCGTTGTGGAATTTAATGTATTTTGCAGAATTTCCCTACCCTTTTGTGAACTACATTACTGATTCTGGGTTTTTCTCGGCGGAATGTGTACCTGCAGACCCTCAGGGAGTACGCTAGAGTCATATAACTGTCATATGACCATGCCCAAAGCTGGGCACCGAACCCCTGGGAGTATCAGTGGTAGCACGTACTGAACAGACCGATGTCGTCCTTGTGGGCGGCGGTATTATGAGCGCAACGCTTGGTATTTTTTTGAAGGAACTGGAGCCCACTTGGAATATTATTCTTCTGGAACGCCTTGATAAGCCCGCACAGGAGTCCTCGAACCCGTGGAATAACGCTGGCACCGGTCACTCTGCACTGTGCGAGTTGAATTACGCCCCCGCTGGCCCCGAGGGAAAAGTAAGCGCCGATAAAGCCTTAGGTATTAATGAGCAGTTCCAGATTTCACGTCAGTTCTGGGCTTCCCTTGTGAATGAAGGTATTCTGCCCAATAACGATTTCATTCGTCCTGTACCCCATATGTCCCTTGTATTCGGCGAAGATCATTCCAAGTACCTTGCGGCACGTTACGATTCTTTCCGCCAGCAGAAGCTCTTCGAGCGAATGCAGTTCTCCAAGGAACGCGACCAGATCGCTCAGTGGGCACCCTTGACGGTCAAGGGCCGCTCCGAGGGAGAACCGGTCGCAGCTACCTGGGCTCCGGAAGGTACCGACGTTGATTTTGGTGCGCTTACCTCCGGCATGATCGACTATCTGCAATCTCAGGGAGTCGAAGTACGCTACGGCTACGAGGTTAAGAACCTTGACCGTGAATCTGACGGTACGTGGACTGTGTCTGCTATTAACCGCATCAATACCAAAGAACCCCTGAAAATCCATACTAAATTTGTTTTCCTTGGTGCTGGGGGCGGTGCCTTGCATCTACTCCAAAAGTCGGGAATTGAGGAAGGCAAGGGGTACGGCGGCTTCCCGGTTTCGGGTCTGTTCCTGCGCAATACCAATGAAATTACCGCCGCTAAGCATAATGCAAAGGTGTATGGTCAGGCATCCGTAGGCGCTCCTCCGATGTCTGTTCCGCACCTGGATACTCGGTATGTTAACGGCAAACGCTCTCTGCTTTTTGGACCTTATGCTGGGTTCAAGACTAATTTCCTGAAGCAGGGGTCTCTCCTTGACCTGCCTCTCTCACTTCGTCTGCACAATATTTATCCCATGACTCGTGCGGGTCTCGATAACCTGTCGCTCGTCAAATATCTGCTCACCGAGTTGGTTAAGGATAAGAATGCGCGTCTGGAGTCCCTGCACCGCTACTACCCTGAGGCTGACGGCGACGAGTGGGAACTCATTGAAGCGGGTCAGCGTGTGCAAATTATGAAGAAGGATTCGAAGAAGGGCGGAATTTTGCAATTCGGCACCGAGGTTGTTTCTTCGGCCGATGGTTCTATCGCTGCCCTGCTTGGCGCATCACCGGGGGCTTCAACCGCAGCACCCATTATGCTGAACCTACTCAAGAGGTGCTTTCCCTCTCAGTTTGCGGGTTGGGAGTCGCGCATCCGTGCTCTGGTTCCGGGGTATGGGGTTAAACTCAACGATAATCCGGATCTCGCTGACGAAATTATGGCTCACACTGCACATACATTAGATATCGCCAACTAAGATACACTTGAGGTGCTGACTCGAAAACCTTAATCCTGTTCCCTGCCATACACAGGTTTTTGGATGGAGGTTTTCGCTGTTAAGTAATAGTAAAACTCTTCAGTGGAGAGAACTCATACGTGCCGCGCTCTATCGTTCCTCCTCATGAGAAAAACTATTTCCTGTATTATTGCCACAAGTACTTGGTACTCCTAAGCGCCGCAAGCAAACACCAAGACAAGGAACGCTCCTATGGCACGACGCCGCAAAAAATCACTTCCTCATTCAGAATATGTAAAAATACGCGAATTTCCTCAGGGCAGTATCGCCTATATTTTTCGACGCGCGGGTTTTTCCTTTGGAGCGCACGGGGGAACAGATCTAGCCGCAGCGCTCACCTATTTCACGGTGCTCTCTGCATTTCCTGCTCTGCTCGCGATCCTGTCACTCCTGGGAATTTTTGGGCAGGGAGAAGACAGCGCCAAGGTAATCTTAGAGTTCCTCCAAGAGCGTGCCCCTCAGCAAATGTACTCGATTCTGGAAGGACCTATTCATCAGCTAACCAATGGACAAGGCGCCGGGTTTGCATTAATCATTGGTATTCTCAGTGCGCTCTGGTCTGCCTCCGGATATGTAGGGTCTTTCGGGCGTGCGCTCAATAACGTATACGGAGTACGCGAAGGACGACCCGGGTGGTTCCTCAAACCCTATAACGCACTCATCACTACCGGGGTTATAGTGCTTGTGGTTCTCATGATGCTGATGTTCCTCTTGGGAGCATCAGTTCTCGACTGGGTTGCGCCCTATATGCCTGGAGTAGATATAGAACTCATCAAGGTTCTGTGGCTCAATGGACGTTGGGTTTTAATTCTCATTCTTGCGGTATTTCTCATTGCGATGCTCTACACTGCAACACCCAATGTGCGGCGTCTTAAAATTCGGTGGACCTCGCCGGGAGCCGTTATCGCCTTGTTTGGCATGGGATTAGGCGGATTAGGCTTTACCGTCTACACCAATAATTTCAGCAAATATAACGCTACCTACGGACTTATCGGTGGTGTCATCGTCATGCTGGTGTTCCTCTGGATCATGAACAATATGCTGGTCTTTGGCGCTCATGTCGATGCTGAATTTGAACGGATGCGCCAAATTGTGGCGGGTGAGGATATCGACGGAAAACTACGTGTAGAGCCCCGCGAAACCCGAGCCATTACCAAGTACCAGGAAAAATTAGAGGCCCTAAGCTCAAGTGCCCAAGAGATCCAAGACCTTGCAAGCGGTCAGCAGACGCTGCCCAAACCGCCCGAGCCCTCAATCCTCGAACGGGTGCAGACTGCCGTTTCTACCAACACTGAGATGCTTCGACAGGCTGTTTCCGATACCCGTGCAGGGGAGACAGAGGCACAATCCTCTGAGGATTCTAGGGACGTGAAGGAGGAGGCTTCGCAGTCCTCTCAAAAACATACCCGCGATTCCATGCCACACAGCGATAATCCTCAAAACGGCAGCTCCAAGCGTCAAGACTCTTCGCGAGACACGCTTTTTTAAGTGCAGCATGAGCGGCACATACACTACCGGATAGACCTGTGGTAGTTGGCGGAAATATACCGCACCCACCACGATTGTGATTGTCATAAACGTGATTTTTCGCCCCACACGTCATATATATTTTCGTCTACACAATCAGCGCGCGCAGGTGCAAAAATATACATATGTGTGAGACTCCCATACCGCCTTTTGAATATACCCGCTACACACCTGCAGACGCGGAAAAAGGTACAACTCCCGTTCTGTTTCTACACGGCTTTGCAACCCGTAGCGACCAGCTCTGGGGCGGTACCGGCTGGATTCGCCAGTACATTCGGGCGGGTATACCCGTGCTAACCGTCGATTTACCTTTTCACGGGCGAAAATACCTCAAAGACTCCAACTTTACAGTACATGCCAAACTCCCGGTGGGAACAATCGAAGAACACGGTATTTTTCCGGTCGTCCAGACCACAGTGTCAGAAGATGGTTCACCGCAGAACGGCATGGCTCTTTTCGCTGATACGCTTTCTGCTCTCCTTGACGAACTTGCTATCCAGCAAGTACATGGTGTGGGTTTTTCCTTCGGATCTAGGGTAGGGTGGGAGCTCGCTCTGAGGCACCCATCTCGCGTTGCATCGCTTATTCTGGGCGGTATGCCCCTGCACAATCACCTCGAAGCCCTGCGCTCTATGCTTTCTGCCTCGTGTGCTGATGATGCCATTACCCAAGATCCTGCGACAGAAGAAGCCTTTACCAGCATTATTGAATCCTCACCTTTGCGCACCGATGCTCTTCTTGATTTTGTGCATATACCCTTCGGCGAGTTCTTCTCACTGCCGTCTGTGCTTGCAGACTCTACGCGCATTCCCGTTATTCACGCTGCTAACCCGCCTTTCCCGTACCCTCGTGTTCCTCTGCTGATCGCAATCGGTTCCGAAGACTCCATCGCTGCCGACGGGCGTAGGCTATATCCCCTGCTCCAGAGGGTACATCCGTATCTAAAATTTCTTGATATTCCGGGGCGGGATCATGTGAGCGCCCTGACCTCAGGCGTTTTTAGGCGCAACGCTTTAGCCTTTGCGCGCGATTCTCAGGGAAGTGACCGGCAAGCAGTATAAACTTTCTGCGCACCAACACGCTTAGCTTATAGCTATTCATATGTACAGACCCTAGTGATAGCCCTATAATGGAAAGACGTATCAAGAAATCTTGATGCGTCAGAACATGTGGTCATACATGCTCTATGCGACGGGTAAAGCCGCACGAGGTCCCAAAAACTTCTTCAACGATCCCGAAGGGAATAAGCCAAAGCATGCACAAGGTTAAAGCTGTTGTAGCGCTCGCTAAGAACGAGCCCGTTACCGTAACGACTATTCACGTACCCGATCCCGGTCCGGGCGAGGCCCTCGTGAAGGTTCTTACCTGCGGTGTTTGCCAGACAGATCACCACTATGTTGCAGGCGGTGTGGGCGATGATTTCCCCTACCTGTTGGGGCACGAATCAGCAGCCGTAGTGGAGGCAGTTGGCGATGACGTGACCGATATTGTCCCCGGAGATCTTGTGATCCTCAACTGGCGTGCGGTCTGCGGTGAATGCCGTGCATGCCGTAAGGGCGAGCCGCAGTACTGCTTTGCGACCCACAACGCTACCCAGAAAATGACCCTGGAGGACGGCACCGAGCTCACTCCTGCTTTAGGTATTGGCTCTTTCGCCGAAAAAACCCTGGTCGCTGCGGGCCAGTGCACGAAGATCACCGCCGATATTTCTCCCGAGCAGTACGCCGCTATTGGACTGCTCGGGTGCGGTGTGACCGCAGGCCTGGGCGCCGTTCTCAATACGGGTGCGCTCAAACGCGGAGAGTCCGTGGCCGTTATTGGGTGCGGCGGTGTGGGTACCGCTGCAATTGCCGGGGCGCAGCTGGGCGGAGCAACGACCATTATCGCCGTTGATATTGATGACGATAAACTTGAACGCGCACGTCAGCAGGGCGCAACACACACCGTGAACTCCGCCAAGGTAGACCCAATCGAGGCTATTCGGGAGCTGACCGGCGGGTTTGGTGCAGACTTGGTGATAGACGCGGTAGGTATCGCCCCCACCTTCAAACAGGCTTTCGAAGCACGCGATCTTGCCGGGCGCGTGGTACTTGTGGGGGTCCCTGAGCCTGGCACCACCTGGGATATTCCGCTGGATGAGGTTTTCGGGCGCGGCGGCTCTATTAAGAGCGCCTGGTATGGTGACACCCTGCCTTCACGCGACTTCCCCGAGTTCGTGGACCAGTACCTGCTCGGCCGCCTCGATCTGGACGGCTTTGTCTCTGAGCGTATTAAGCTGGAAGACGTCAATGATGCCTTTGAAACCATGAAAACCGGTCGCGTGCTGCGCTCCGTGGTGGAACTTTAAAACCGGGAAAGGAACCCCTAATGACTGAAGCTATTGAACAGGTTGTTACCCAGGGGACGTTCTCACTCGACGGCGGCACCTGGGAAGTCGATAATAATGTGTGGATTATTGGCAATGACCAGCACGTGACAATCATTGACCCCGCGCATGACGTCGATAAAATCGCAAAAAAGGTTGCCGGGCGCACGGTCGAGAAGATTCTGCTGACCCATGCTCATGACGACCATATTCGCTCCGCTAAGGAAGCCGCCGAGCGTTTTAAAGCACCCGTCTACCTGAACCCTGAGGATCGGGTGCTCTGGGAGATGGTGTACCCCTCCTGGGACTTCGACGAGCCCCTGCACGACGGGCAGAAAATCAGTGCTGGTAATACCGAGCTACATGTGATCGCTACCCCCGGACACTCCCCCGGGTCGGTCTGTTTCTACACGCCCGAACTTAGCTGGGAAAACAGCGAAGGCGTACTCTTTTCGGGCGATACTCTCTTCAAGGGCGGTCCCGGAGCGACTGGGCGTTCCTACAGCGATTTCGACACTATTATCGAGTCCATCGAGTCGAAGTTACTCACTCTCCCTGAGTCTACGGCGGTTCTCACGGGTCACGGAGACTCCACAGGCATCGGTGTAGAGGCACCCGATCTAGACGCTTGGAAGAAACGCGGGCACTAAAAACCTCACGGCTCTTTTGCTCATATATGAGGTGGTACAGGTCTTCCTCTCGAAGACCTGTACCACCTCATTATTATTCATATGGGTAAGTCCTACTTGCTGATCAGCCGTCTAATGGCGCCAGTTGTTCCTCGTAGCGGCGGCGCCAGAGATACCCGTAAAGATGCCCCATGCAGAAGTACAGGCAAGCGGCAACGATCGGAACGATAAAGGCGTTACGGTAGTAGGGCCCGCTTCCCAGGTACCCTCCCCAGGTAGCACCAAAGGTAAGCCCTAGTGCCATAGCACCACTAATATAGAAGCTCATCTGGGTATCAGGAGTGCGTACCAGCACATGCGCCAAAGCTAATTTATGGCCGCCAACAACAATTCCTAACGCCACGCCGTAGATTGCTAGGCCTACCATCATCATTGATATTCGATCGACAGTAGGCAGTAAAAGTGCAGCCAGTGTGAGCACAACGCCGCTCGAAAGCCAACCGTGCCAAGGAACAATTTTATCTGCGCCTAAAAGCACCGGAAGCATAGTGATAACAGCCGTCCCCAAGCATATTGTAATCATCAAGGGGTAGAGCGATAATGCATTGTGATTGAGAGCGAATCCCAGCAGAGCTGAACCGATAGATCCGATACATCCGCTGATAACCATGAGCCCCAAGATCAGAACCATACTTATAGAATCTGAGGGTATCTCCTGTACATACGATTGTGCGGTTCCATCTGCTCGCTCCACGTCTGAATCTGAGGGGAGCGACTTTGGAGTTCTAGGAAGTACGTTGGGGATAAGAACGACAACAAATATTAACAAACCAGCCAATAAAATAGCCGCCCAGAACCCAGCGTTAATACCCATAAGGCTGTTCAGAAGCACCAAGACAAATGCAGCCAGAGGATACAGCGCCAGCTTTTCGACATTCGTCCATGCAACCATGGCAAAAAGCCACTCAGGATCAGAAGTTTTTGTGGGATTATACCGAGCTTCATGCACAATCACAGGCCATGGCGGAAGGGTGTAGCCCGCCAGCATACATGCCGCCGCATACTCAAAAGTCGTGACCAAAGCTGCGGTCTCCGTAGCCAGCATATTTGACAGATGCATGAGGTACAGTACCGCAGGAATATGCAGAACCGCACTGCCTCCTAATACGAGTCTAAGCCCGCAGTAACGCTCCAAAATCGGGGTTGTCGATATCTTGAGGGTATAGGCAAAGGCAAGAGCCCCTACAGCGTAGCCGCCATCATGCACTGTATGCAGATTTCGCGCAATTACCAGAAAAAGGGTCATACCGATCAGAGCAACAGGCACATGCATCATAACGTCAAATGCGCTGTAAAGAAATCCTTCTTCACGCCGTGTGCGGATAAGGTATCCTAGGCGAAGCCTCAACATTCCCAAGAAGCTGCGACCGTGAGCACGGGTCGCTTCTCGCAGATCGTATTCTTCATAGGGAACCACGGTATTTGTCTGGAGTCCAGATCTCCAGCGAGGTACTCCGGTCCCTAAAGAGCTATGCCGCTGTTGCGAGGGCTTGTTAGTAATGTGCGTACCAGACGCACCAGAACCTAACGGTGTAGGTGAGGTTCTCTCACCGCCGTCTCTTCCGGATGTGGTGGGGCGCATCCTGCTCTCCTTGGGGGTGTTTGAGGCCGGTCTTCTAACCATCTAAGTGATATCTCTTTGGATAGTTTACCCCCACATTCGTCCAAACCTAAACGTTAACTCGAAGAGTCGAGCCATTTTGTCGCTTTTCTATACTGACTTGGGCAGAAATACGCTCTTTCATATCTTCAACGTGTGATATAAGTCCAATAACACGACCGTTCTCTCGAATATTCTCCAGCGTTTCCATTACAAGCTCCAGAGTCTGCGCATCGAGAGTTCCAAAACCTTCATCAATGAAAAGTGTCTCAATCTCTATACCGCCGTTACGTGCTTGAACGACTTCGGCAAGGCCCAAGGCTAACGAAAGCGATGCGAGGAAAGACTCGCCGCCGGAAAGAGAACTCACCTCACGCTGGTCGTTATTCCAGTTATCCTCAACGCTAATACTCAAACCACCGCCGATACGCGCTCGTTTCTCTCGTTTGTCGCTGAGTACCAAACTGTAACGATTATCGCTCATACGCTGCAGATGCTCAGAAGCCACTTGCAAGACTTGCTCAAATTCACCGCCGAGCACATAGCTCACAAGATCTATCTGATGGTTTTTATCAGGATTGTCACCCCGAGCGATGCGCGCCAGTCCAGCGTAAAGATTGGCCTGCTCCACGGCGTGGGCTGATTCCCCTTGCCGTTCTTGGTAGTCCTGAAATAGAGCTTCTAAAGTTTCAATACCATTTGTACGAATACCCTCGCGTGTCATCAAAGTTTCATACTGTTGCTCAACATTATCACGTTCTTGACGTATGCGGGTAAGTTCTTCCTGGGAAGGAGCCTTCTGTCCATGCTCAATAAGCGTGGCAACGGTACGCATGGATGGTCGGTCAAGAGAGGCTTGAAGAGTGGCATGTTCTTCTCGATAAGCCGAAATAGCCTGCTCAAGATGCTGTTGCTGTACCTCCGTGAGAACCGCCTGCTGAACCGCCTCGAAAGTCTCGAAAACCGACCGTTCCAGACTTTGCTGTGCCTGATGGGCGCTCTCTGCGGCGCTAATTGTGGCGTCGTCAAGACGACGGCTCGCATCAACGGCACGATGCGCCTGCTCCACGTAGCTTTCAAGCATGCGTACCCGGTCGGCAAAACTTATGGTAGCTACCACCTGACAAAGTTTTTTCTCAAGCTTTTTCAGGGTTTGCTGCTCACTCGCCTGCTGAGTCTGCAGTTGGGTTAAAGATGTACGCGCCTGGGTCTGCTCTTCCGAAATTTTCTGAAGTTCAAGCGTCTCTTTTTCCTGTTGATGCTGCGCTTCACGCTTGTTCTCTAGGCTTTCTTGAGTTTGGTTATAGACGTTTTGTGCCTCTGCAACTTGACGCTGCGCTTCTTGAGAATCAGGCATGTGAGACTCGTTAAGTTGGTCCAAAACGGTCTGGGTTTGCGCCACGGAAGTAGCTGCTGCCGATGCTTTCTGCTGCTCCCGGTGGGCACGCTTCTCGGCGGCATCAATCTCAGATTGTTCCACTAAGGTAATGCCGCTGACGCTGGGCTGGGCCGGTTGCGGATGCTCCCGAGAGCCGCACACCATGCAGGGCTGTCCTTCGTCCAGCTCCTCTGCAAGTGTGAAAGCAACCTGTTCTAAGCGCCGTTTTTGAAGCCTCGTGTACTCTTCTGAAGCGGTGATAGATACTCGCTGAATTAGCTCATACGCCTGCACGGCCTGGTCGTGAGCAGTTTGCGCCTGCTCTAATTTTTCTGCATGGGCAGCGACTTCTTGCTGGGTCTTTTTCGCAGTTTCTAGGGCAAGTTGGGCCCGAGCGTAGTTCTGTTCAACATCGTGCAGGGAGCTTAGCCGCTTGCTAATATCACTGAGTTTTTGCTGGCTCTGGAGCTCGCGTTTCGCAATTCCTTCCACCGTCCGTTGCGCTTTCTCGGAGTCCCGCTTGAGCGCTGTAAGGGCTGCTTTTGCCTCTTCTAAAGCTTGTTCATCGTACTGGTATACCCGAAGCTGCGCCATCACGCTTGGAGCTTGATTGAGAACCCGTTGAAGATCCTGCGCCATGTCTATCCGGTACAGTGAAGCCTCAAGGTGCTCGGTGCAGTCCCCTAGGGCTTCTAGAGCTTGTGAGGCGCTGCTCCGAGCCATGTTCAGCGTATCCTGTGCGTGCTCGGCGGCGTGCATCCGGCGTTCCTCATCACGACGAGAACGTTCCAGTTCAGCCTCCACAGGGGCTGCTGCCCGAGAGTTACTGAGCGTTCGGCACTGTTTCTTATGTTCCTCTTCCTGGGATTCGTGTCGCATCCATGCCGACTGCAGTTTCTCATATTCCGTCCAATCCTGTATTCGCTGGGCTATGTCCTGCTGTTGCGCGGCAAGTTTTTCACGTTTATCTTTGAGGTCGGTCAGGGCGTGCTCATCCTGCTGTTCTTGCCGGCGTACAGCGTGAAGATGCTCCGTGAACCACCCCTCGAAATCATGCCGTGCAGTCTTAAGATCGGTCGCTAGGTCAAGCTTGGTATATGCTTCAGAAACTTCACGCTCCTGCGCATCAACGATATTTTTGTTGTCGTCAAGGTCTGTGCCGCTACGCGAAAGTCGTTCACATAGTTTTGTGTACGTCGTGACGGTCTGCTCAAGAGTCCTGTCTAAAGCATGTTTAATATCCTGTACAGCACGCTCACTAATCTGTTCTTTCTCTCGAAGCCTATTCAGTACCTGTTCATAGGTATCAACCGGAAAAAGCTGTTTAAGCAACGGAATTCGGTCTTTACTGCGAGCTTTAAGAAAATCGGCGAATTGTCCCTGAGGTAAGAGCATAACCTTCAAAAACTGTTCTCGGTTGAGTCCTATAAGGTTCGTCAGGTAGTCCGCCGAGTCTGCCATGCCCTCCGCGGCTTTACGCCAGGATTGTTCATCCTGCGGGTCTCTGCCCGAAATAAGTTCAGAAACTAAAGCCTGCGGATTTTCGAGGGTGGGTGTTCCTTTATTTTTCCCGCGTGTGATGAGCCGACGATACGCTGGGGTTCGGTCGATCCTTAGACGACGATTCTGTATGCTCAACTCCAGAAAAATATGGGGTTTTATTTCTCCAGGGGGCACATGGGTAGAGTACAAAGATCCTATATCACGCTCGGAAGAGGGCATTCCGTACAGCGCATAACAGATAGCGTCGAGTACGGTCGTTTTTCCCGACCCGGTGGGACCATTAAGAAGAAAAATACCGGCTTCGTTGAGGGCATCAAAGTCTATGACCTCTCGCTTGGGGTAGGCCATGAATGCTTCAAATTCTAGGCGATGAAAAATCATGCTGACCTCCCGCTGCTGATAACCTCATCAACAATATGTTCAAGGGCTCGGGTTTCTGCCGCTTCCAGCGGATTCGCCCGCACAGTAGCGTAGAATTCCTCGCACACATGCGCTGGGTTAGTGGTTTCGGTGATGCGCGGGCGAGTATTTGCGCGCGGTTGTTGATGCAGAGGCTCAAAAACGAACGAGGCAATATTCTCATATCGTTTACGGAGCTCGTCGAGAGTGCCTACCGGCTGCTTATCATCGCGCAGGATAATACGGCAAAAATACTCGGTTTCGTAGGGCGAGAATTCGTCACTTTCCATCAGTTCATCGAAAGTTCCCGTCAGGGTCTTGAGGGGCAGCCGAGTGCGCCATTCATGGGATTCAATCTGCACCTTCACGCACCCTTCGCGTGCTGTGAGGTTCAGCAAATAGGCTCCGTTCTTATTAGCTTCTTCGCTAAAGGAAAAGGGCAACGGCGAGCCGCTGTATCGTGTAAGATCCGTCACCGGATAGCGGCGATGAATATGTCCCAAGGCCGTGTAATCGAAGCCGTTGAAGAGCGCAGCCGGCACCCAGTCCACGCCGCCTACACTGATATTTCGTTCCGAAGAGGAACGCACAGATTCATTGAAGTCACCGTGCTCGCTCACGGTGGCATGGGCCATGACAATGGTGAAATCTGCGGGGTTCTCCCCTGCGTTCCGTTTCTCATTGTCTTCTCGAATTCGTGTGCAGACCTCTCCCAGCACGGCTGCATGGGTAGGGTCGATATCAAGCTGACGCCCATAGTATCGCGGGTTTAGGTAGGGTATGGCGTAAATACGCACTCGTATATCGTCTCGGGTAAGTTCTACCGGTTCAAATGTTTCCTTCAAAGTCGTCACAGGATATATACCCTGCCGCGCTAGAGTACCTGCCCCGTACCCTAACCTACGAGCGGAATCATGATTTCCCGCGCTCAGAACTACCTGAATTCCCGCGAGCCCCAGGCGGTCTAAAGTCTTGCCAAGAAGTTCGGTGGTTTCGGCGCTGGGGTGGGCACTATCGTACACGTCTCCGCTGATGAGGAGCACATCAATCTTTTCGGCAGTCGCATAGTCGATAAGTTCATCGATGAACTGCTGGTGCCATTCGTGCAGGCTGTGCCGGTGGAAGGTACGCCCTAAATGCCAGTCGGAGGTGTGCAGAATCTTCATAGTTTTTAGTATTGCATTGGGTGCTGGAACATGCACCCTGATTTCATCATGTACGTAACTTATGCCCGTATTTTGGCATTGTAGGGTATGGGATAATGTGCGTTATGGGTGATTTTACTCGGGTTCCTCATATTTCCTCTCCAACGTATGCCGAACGCCTTCGATCTGCCTTGATTGCGGGTACACTAGGCGATGCGTTCGGGTATCCTTTAGAGCTTCTGAGCGCCACCGAGATCGCGGAACGCCCGCAGAGCATCACAGCGGAAAATACCCCGCTGGTCTTTAGCGATGACACCCAGCTGATCTGCTATACCGTTGATGCCCTGACCGAGGTTTTGGAATGGAACAACCAAGGGGCAGCTGCCGATGAAGCGGCATGTCTGTGGCTCGCCTATCTGCGCTGGTACCGAGGTATGGGTTTCGTTTTACCCGAGAATGCTCCTTATGCTCTGCCTCGTACCATCGATCATGGTACGTATATGACCCGGAAGGAAGGTCCAGGGAAAGCAACTCTGCGTGCTTTAGCAAGTGGAGAGATGCAGACCGCTACGCAGAACATTAATCCTAAGGGGCTAGGTTCTGGTGCTCTTGTACGGTCGGTTGCATTCGGGTTTTTACCGGTGGAGCAGGAACGTACAGTTGTATCGTTGGCGGTACGTGGTGCGGCGCTCACGCATGGGCATCCGGAGGCGCTAGTTTCTGCAGCGGCATATGCTCTGCTGGTTCGTGATGTTCTAGGTCGGGTAACTTCGGACCAACCTTCACGATCTTCAGACATACTCGCCGCATCAGTAAAGACAATTATCAAGTGGTGCGGCACGGTAAATGCGGATGGTGTGTTTCCCAGTGACGGTTCGCAGACCCGCGATGTTCTAGAGCAGGCGCTTCGTCTCGGGAGCGGAGAACATCCTGTAGAGCCCTCTGCGGAGGCAGTAGCACAAGAGTTCGGCACCGATTGGATGGCTACGACGGTGTTGGGGATCGCCGTGTGGGTGGCGCTCTACGCGGAGTCGCGCGCCCGCGCCTCCTCCGGTCTAACCCGTCATATTTTGCTCGACGCTTACACGCAGGCCATATCGGTAGATTCCGATTCGGATTCCGTCGGGTCTGTGATGGGGTCTCTCGTGGCGCTCTGTTTTCAGCTCGGCGACTTGGTGGAACCGCAGATAAAACGTGTTCGGGGTCTTGATGAAGTGCAGGCCGTTGCTGAGCGGTTTCTCACTCAACTTGGACTATAGACTATATTTCAGGCAAACAATCGGCGCGAAGCAGCTATCCGCAGGACCATTCAAAAAGGACTTTCGAGAAGTCGCGGTTATTCAGCTGTTCCGGAGTCATCAGCCAGTTTGCAGTGCCCTGATCTCCCCAAACAGTAACAAATTTTTCGGCATCCTCAGAGAACATAGTGAGCAGGTTGATTGTGTAGTTATCGAGCCCATCATGCTCTTGACGCGGGTCCTGCTGGGTAAACTCGGGGTATCCGCCAAGTTTGTGGTAACTTCCCTGATCTATGTCACGGTAGAACATCACACTCGGGCGTTCCTCATCTGCGGGCGCGTATGCATCAACACCCGCGAAATCGCCGATAGGCTGCTGGGGGTATAGTTCATCCCACAACTCTACAAACCGGCTCTGGTAGACCCACCAATTCTGTGGGGTTATTCCTTCTGAGGCTTCTTCAAAGCTGAGTCCGATTTCCCATCCCTGATCCATGTGTACTGGCCAGGCCATAAATTCCACCTCGGTTTGTTTCTCTTGATCTGGCATAACAAGAGTGTGGGCACATGGGTTTGTTTCCTCAAGATTAGGATAATAGATCACGCGAGCATTGACCTGCGACACCGGGTTCTTCAGGTCGATGCCCAGTCCCAGCTCATCATACGGATCCAGCCAGAACTGAAGTATACCGATCTTGGGGTAAAGCTCATTTTGGGGTAACTCAGCACAGTTAATCTGCGCGACCATACCCAGCGGCCTACCGTTCTGGTTAGTGGGGGCCTGAGCCCCGGCGGGCAGGTACGGCACTCCCCCAAATTTAGAGGCGGTCACCGGCACAGTTCCCTGAACTGCGCGAGGAATGATGCGCACAGTGGGTTTACGATCCTGCTGGCTCAGCAGATGATTAAGGTGCTTGACCCGCTCAAAAATAGTGCTCATGGTGTATTTTCTTTAGCAGCTATCCCACGAATAAAAGACCTTCGAGAAATCTAAATTCTCCAGCTGCTCTGGGGTAATCAGCCAGTTTGCCGCTCCGGCATCGCCCCACATGATGGTTATGGTGTCACCTTCATCCGCAGAGACAAGAGTGAGCAGATTAATCGTGTAGTCTTTCCATTCCTCCTTGTCATCGCGGGGGTCCCAGTCGATATACTCGGGAACACCGCCCAGCTGGTGGTGATCAAGATCTTCATAAAAGGTGCTCGCAAGGTCATCGCCTTCAAGCCCTGCAAGTTCATCAAGATCCCAAGGACTTTCAATCTGCTCCTGCGGGTAGCGTTCATTCCACAACCGCGTAAATAACTGCCCGGTACTGTATTGTTTGAGTTTTAGCCCGGACTCTAGATTTTCAGGCTCGAAGCTTAGGGCGTATTCTCCGCCCAAAAGAGGCCATATAAAGCCATTATCCTCGGTAATGACTAGTTTATGAGCCTTCCTGTTCGCTTTTCCCAGCTTGGGATAGTAGATCACGCGATCATATCGTGATGAGGTGTAATCTTCCGTATCGGTCTCGATCGGGCTAATCCAGAACTGCAGCAGCCCCTCCGTCGGGTAAATACTATTCGGGGGCAGATCGACGCAGTTAATCTGCGCAATCATATGCAAAGGTTCACCGTTAACGTCTACGGGACCGTCCTGGCCCTTGGGCAGGTACGGCACTCCCCCGATTTTGGAGGCGGTGACCGGCAATGTCTTGTACTTAGCGAATTGTGTATTGATACGCATCGTGGGAACTTGATGTCCCACATTCATCTCAGCCAGTAAAGTGCGAGCCCGTTCTAGTATTTCTGTCTGTTTATCCGTCACGCGTTCTCCTCGTTGGGTTGGGTGCCCAGTATTATATAAAGATGACTCACACCTTAGCATGAAGCATTATCTTTACACCCGGTCGGAGAAGATACACGCCGGAGAATTTTGTGTGTACAGCCAGCTGGTCCTAAGTATTGGACCTTATGACCATTCGAAGAGAACCTTCGAGAAGTCTCGGTTCTTAAGCTGGTGCGAGGTCACCATCCAGTTTGCGGTTCCCATATCGCCCCACATAATGCCCTCATGGCTCCCTGACTCCACCCGTGATATAAGCGTCAGCAGATTCACGGTGTACTGAGTAAGAGCCGCATCACCATCACGCGGATCGCGTTGCTCGAAGAGGGGGTAACCACCAATTTTGTGATGGGTATAGCTTTCGGGAGTGCCCGTCATATCGCGTAAGGTCTTGATGGTGTCAGCACCGCCGTCGAACTTTCGAAGGTCCCAAATGCTTGTTATAAGCTGTTCGGGGTACATATCGTTCCAGATTCGAGTAAATTCCGAATGTGGGCGTCCGTCAAAAATCCATTCTTCATTACTCTGGGATTTGGCGATAAGACCATACCCATGACGTCCGCTGACCGGCCAATATAAGTCATCATAAGGGTTATTAACTATAAGTTCCGTTACGGCGGTACCGATCCCGGAGTCTGGCGCATCCAGAGTCGGATAATAGACAACTCGAGTTTTTTGTTGGCTGGTGGGATCGTCTAAGTTTAGCCCCCACAAGTCTTCGTGCGGATCAAGCCAGAACTGTAGGATTCCGGTTTCGGGGTAAATGTCGTTTGTGGGAAGCTCAGAACAATTAATCTGGGCAATAAGCCCCAAATTCTGTCCACTGCCGTTGGTCGGCGCCGCGGTACCAACCGGAACGTAGGGAACACCTCCAACCTTAGAAGCGGTCACTGGCAGAGGTTCTGATGTCTGCTGAGTGTCAAAGAAAATAACAGGCGATATCTGCTGTGCATTGATGCGGTCAATAACGTTCAGAGCTTGTTGTTCAAGAGCGGTCTTTTCAAGAATACTCACAGTATCGTCCCCTATCGGTGATGTGGATGTGGGATGCGGTTGTTGGTTGCATTTCCGGAAAAAATGCGGGTTCGTTATCTTGTGGTAACCACTACTTCTAGGTAATCACAGATAAACACGCTATGCCATACCTTGCGTTCCGTGTCGTGTACTTGCAGGGTCGACTTTATACGCACGAACATGCCTTAGATTTGCGTTGTTTACCACCGCCTTGTTAGCGGGCCCTTCCAAGCCGCAACAGCGCGGTATTCAAGGCTGCAAGTTACGCTCTTTCACCCTCAAGATAGATTTCAGTAGGGGCGTTTTCTATTCGCATACTGCTTAATTGTATTAAGTGTTATACGTAAGTGCGCCCATCAGAAAGGTCTGATGGGCGCACTCAACACGTTACGACTAGGGGGTATTGTCTCTAGTCTAGATAGTCACGTAAAACCTGCGAACGCGAGGGGTGACGCAGTTTCGACATGGTCTTTGATTCGATCTGACGAATGCGCTCACGCGTCACGCCATATACCTTGCCAATTTCGTCTAAAGTCTTCGGCTGCCCGTCGGTCATGCCGAATCGCATAGCAACCACGCCCGCTTCACGTTCGGAGAGCGTATCGAGCACCGAGTGCAGCTGCTCTTGGAGAAGAGTGAATGACACCGCGTCAGCCGGAACGACAGCCTCCGAATCCTCAATCAGGTCGCCGAACTCGGAATCGCCATCCTCACCCAGCGGCGTGTGCAGAGAAATAGGTTCGCGCCCGTACTTCTGCACCTCAATAACCTTTTCGGGAGCCATGTCCAGCTCTTTACCGAGCTCCTCGGGGGTGGGTTCACGCCCCAAATCCTGAAGCATCTGACGCTGCACACGGGCGAGCTTATTAATGACCTCAACCATGTGCACAGGAATACGAATAGTACGCGCCTGGTCCGCCATTGCACGGGTAATTGCCTGACGAATCCACCAGGTGGCGTAGGTGGAGAATTTAAAGCCCTTCGAGTAGTCGAATTTCTCGACCGCGCGAATCAGACCAAGATTACCTTCCTGAATAAGGTCAAGGAATAGCATTCCGCGGCCCGTATAGCGTTTAGCGAGTGAGACCACGAGGCGCAGGTTCGCCTCCAACAGGTGGTTCTTTGCACGCTTACCGTCATGGATCACCCAGCGCAGTTCCTTCTTGAGCTTCGGATCCATGTCGGGGTTGTCGGCGAGCTTGTGCTCCGCATACAGGCCAGCTTCAATGCGCATCGCAAGATCGACTTCCTGCTGCGCGTTCAGGAGCGAGACTTTACCGATCTGCTTCAGGTAGTCTTTCACGGGGTCAGCTGTTGCTCCGGGGGTAACGACGCGTTGAGCAGGTGCATCGTCATCATCGCTGGCGGTCAGCACGAAGCCAGAGCCTTTTGCCGCCACTTCTTCGGCAGCTTTCTTCTCTTCTTTTTTGGCGACGGCTTCTTCATCTTCGTCAGCGTCTTCGTGCTCTTCGCCGTCAACGTTCTCGGGATCTAGTTCGTCGTCAAGGTCAAGATCAAACTCGTCCTCGTCGGTCTTCTTCTTACGTCCACCGGTTTTACGTTTAGTGGTTGTTTTACGCGCGCGCTTAGACTTCTCTTCAGGCACGGCCTCGGCAGTAGTTTCGACCGAGTCCTCTGCATCAGATTTTGCGTCTTCTTGAGTTTTGGCTGCTGCGCGTTTCTTAGCAGGCGCTTTTTTTGCAGGTTTGGATGTGGCTGCAGTTTTTTTAGTGCGGGTTGTCTTTTTGGGGGTTTCGGCTACAGTCTCTTCAGAGGTTTCACCGGTCGCGGTCTTCTTGCTGGTTGCAGGTGCCACAAGAACCCTTTCTAACTCGTGTTGGGGTGCTTTGTCTGCAAAACACCTAAGACCCTGTCAAGTCTTGCTCCTCACATTACTGGTGAAAGCAGGGTTAGCGGAATAAATATAACCGCTAGATACTGGGGCTTATTCCCTGCGTTTTCACCTCATGAAGGCGCGCGCAAAAGCACAGACTTTACGGGGTCATCATCAAGTATGGCAGAATCTTATTTTCTTTCAAATAAGGCTCGCCTAGACAACCCTGTTTTATTCCCTGCAAACACAACGTTCGCTACCCTGCCTTGGGCTCAATCGTCTCTACCTTGGCGGCGGCTGCCTCGTGAGGCAATAGAGTACTGAAGTAAAGGTCGCCACGCCAACACCGCACGGGATCCGTAATCCAGAGCGGAAATACAGATTCTGATAGGGCCTGAAAAAGAGGCATATCTTCATCACAGTGAAGCCTAGCGATATCGGCGAGAATACCTGCATAGGTGTTTCCGCCACGTAGCCAATTTATCCAGGCTTGAAGAAGCCTCAGTCGACCATACTGTTCACCCGATTGAACCGCATGCACCAACAGATTACAGAGAACTTCGAGAGCGTTAAGACGGCTCCAGGCCGGTTTATAGTCCTTTGTTAGACCGCTCAGAAGTTCCACCATCCGGTCTATCTTCGTTATGTGTTCTTCCGGTCTGGTCTCAGACGAGTCGCATGTGTCGTCTAAAATCTGCTGTTGAAGTATACGATGCGTACGCCGTATCCAGTCGTGCCAGCTCACGCGACCGTGCCCGATACCTCCGATACGGGGGCTTTCGCCCCGAAAAGTTTGATAAAAGGTCTCCGGCAGCGTCGTGCGCCGACGAGTTGTTGGTTTGCCGTAACATAGCGGTTCCACCGGTTCGTATGATCCTTCACCGCATGCGGCATGCATACAGTCATATCCGTCTAGTACCCCCAATGCTTCCGGCAGGTCTTTAGCCGCTTGGTACAGTATAAATTCTGGGGTTGCCTGGGTATTCATGCTGCACAGCAGATAGCCGGCTATTTCGGGTGATATCAGCGAACGTAAACGATCCCCAAAACTTATGGCGTTATCGTGCTCTTCGGCGTTTTCAGGCGGATAGGTACGCATTACCCAGCGTACAGCCTCAAGGGCACTTTCCCAGTAGCAGAGTTCAATACTTTTCTGACGGTAGTAGCCGGGATGTTCTAAAACAGTATGCCGACCCGTAGCTCGGTTAAGTTCTTCTTCAAAGGTATGCATCCACAACAGACTTGCTTGTTCCCATTCTGTCACCTCATTCGTGGAGGCACTGGTTGCAGTATCCCAGAGGCATTGCGTATATGCAGACAGGGGTTCTGCGGATACTTGGCGTCCCTCATACACCCGATCGAGATAGTACGAGCTATGCATAATGTCTTCAATAGGGCCGCGGTAAGTGAGCGCAAGCTGGTTTTGATCAAGTGACCATCGCGATACGGACCCGCAGTACAGCACATCGTAAAGATCAAGATGAACATTGTTGCAAGCTGCGTAGAGTGTGGGCAGCCACTGGTTGAATGAGATTCCAGCGCGATTATCGATATACAAATCCGTATTGTGTAAGACAGTGCGTGTAGCAGGTGAAAGTTGCCGCTCTCGAGTTGCCGCATTGCCGCTAAAGATCAAAGCAAAGACCCCAGTAATGGGCTCGAACCCGTCAACGGTGGCGGGTACCAGATTCGCTAACGTATCAAAATATTGTTCTAGGTCTTGTTGCTCATCAGGAAGATTAACGCGTATACACGGCCCTACAGCATGCTTCGTCACGCTTAAAAGCACCAGCGATTCTTGCGGCCAGTACCCAAACTGATGCAGCACTAGAGCTATCAAGTCTTCTTCGGTATGTAAGCTATAGGTTGTCGTTAGGTTACTCGTTGTTGTCATATCTTTACTATGGCAAGATTGCTCACCTTAAAAGTTCGCAGACCAACTAACCTGTGGATAACCCAGGTGCATTCGCTTCGTTAGGACACATATTTCGCTTCTGTGGATAAGAATTAGCTGTTTTCTATCCAAATATTACGATCCATACCCACACGAGCAGCACAAGGCATACGTGACCCCTAAAAGTTTAGGGATGCACCCACCATAGCTTGAATTTTCTATGTTGCGTGCACCCCTGAGTTAAACCATGAGATCTTTTGAGCCTTACTTATTCTTCATGCTCCTCAAGGAATCGCTCAAACATGGCACCGATTTCATCACGTCCAGGAATCTTATGGGCGTCGCGCTGCGAGAGCGGAATAGCGACGTTTGAGGTACGGAAGTTTTCATCGTAATTCGCTTCCATCGTCGAAATCATACGCCCAATCTCTGGGTTCTCCTTGACCTGCTCATTAATTTGCCCATGAACAGTCCTCGCAGCCTCCCTAAGCTCATCACTCGGAAAAGCCAATCGGGTTGCCATACTCACGTGTTCAAGCGCGGTCAGCGTTCCCTGCGGTAAATCAGCATCAGAAACATACTGGGGAATATTAATACCGAATCCCACAGTGTCGAAGCCGTTCTCGGTGAAAAGAACCTCTAAAAGATTCGTCATATTAGCATGCAAATCAACTTTAGGACGCCATGGCGAAATCCCTTCAATGAGGTCTTTCCGAGAGCCATGCGCCGTCACCGGCATAGGACGTGTATGCGGCACAGGCATTGGAAACGCCGACACCAGCACCACAAGTGAAGGATCCAGCGTCCGCACAATAGACAACAACGCCTGCTGAAAACGCTGCCATTGATAATCAGGTTCTGAACCGGTCAAAAGCAAGAAAGGCTTATCAAGGGTATCTTCGACCGCATAAAGCTTCAGAGCAGGCATAATTGGCTGCTCAAAATGGTCTTTATTGAAGAAAATATGTGGTCTGCGGCTACGGTAATCATGAAGCTGATCCGTATCAAACTCCACAACCTCAATATTCTTAAGTTCCTTGAGAAGAAAATGTCCCAGCTGCCCCGCTGTGGATCCTGCATCCTGTGGGCTTGAGAGAGCAATAACCAGAGTGAGATTTTTCAACCGTGCATCATGAAGAATTTTATTATTCGCCAAATATAAATCTTCAGGGTTTAACATCTTCACTCCTTTCCCTCGCCGGGTTTAGTCTCTGAGCTTTTTATTTTAATGTATGTGTCTAACCGCAACAGTACTATTTCCTAGTCTCTCGCGCGAGGCGAACACTCGTAAAAGCGTTAGAAGAGTATTTTCACCGTACTGTTCGTCAAGATTTCCGATACCCGCAGTGTACAGTAGAAACACATTACCCAATATCAATATTCCAACCCATTCGCGGAGGAACTATGTCGACAGCACTTTCTCTTCACACCAACGACCTGCAATCGCTGAATGCTGAGGTACTTGTTCTCGGTGTCTTTTCGGGAGAAGACGGACCTTACCTAGCCTCAAATTCACTTCCTGATGATTCGGCGCAGAGCATCAATAAACTTCTGGAGTCTCTAGGTGCCACAGGTGCTCTCGACCAAATACTTCGCCTCCCCGGCGTAGAAGGGGCATCGTCCGACATCATCGCTCTCATCGGTTTAGGCTCAGACACCACAATTGACCAGGAGCGCCTAGATGCCCTTCGCTTCGCTGCTGGCTCGGCAACCCGTCAGCTTTTAGGAACTGCACATATCGCGCTCGACTTCGGTAGTACCTCACGCGACGAAATTGAAGCTGTAGCTCACGGTGCCGTTCTCGGATCATTCTCCGAAGAAGGAGTACGCAGCAAAACTGCAGATTCTGTTCGAGACGAAGCGGAGTCCATCACCATTGTGGCAAAAGCCGATGCCAGCGAAGCCGAGCCCGCCCTTGTGCGCGCCGTTATTCTGGGCGAAGCTGCCAAGGATGCGCGCCGCCTCGTCAATATGCCCCCTTCACACCTGTACCCGGATTCTTTTGCAAATCTCGCCACAGAGCTTGTCAAAGATTATTCAGATGTCAGCATTGAAGTCTACCCTTATGACCGTTTGCTCAAGGAAGGTTTTGGAGGCATCGCAGGAGTCGGTCAAGGCTCCCCGCGGAAGCCCGCACTCGCCGTTGTTAAGTACACCCCCGAGAGCCCTTCTGCACATGTGGCTCTCGTTGGCAAAGGGATTACTTTTGATACCGGTGGAAACTCCCTAAAACCTGCGGCATCTATGATGACGATGAAATGCGACATGGCAGGTGCAGCATCGGTTCTGCACGCAGTTCTTGCGGCGTCCGAGCTGGAAATTCCGGTTGAGGTCACCGGATACCTTTGCCTCGCTGAGAATATGCCCGGCGGTGCTTCCCTGCGCCCCGAAGACATCATCACTATTCGTGACGGCCGCACGGTTGAAGTTCTCAATACCGACGCTGAAGGCCGCCTAGTCATGGCGGATGGTATTGCTCTTGCATCCGAATCAAACCCTACCGTAATCCTGGATATTGCAACGCTCACGGGTGCAGCTATGGCGGCGCTGGGATTGCGTACCGCCGCACTTATGGGTGATGAGGATATTCGCGACCGTGTACAACAGGCAGGGGCAAAATCCGGTGAGGCATACTGGCAAATACCACTCGAATCATATCTGCGTGCCTCTATGAATTCCCCAGTAGCTGATATTAAAAATATGGGTTCGCGCTACGGTTCCATGATGATCGCAGGGCTCTTCCTGCAAGAATTTGTAGGTGAAGGCATTCCCTGGGCACATCTCGATATTGCTGGTCCTGCCTTTAACGAAGAAGGTGCTTATGGGTTCACCCCTAAGGAAGGTACCGGTTTTGGCACCGCGACCCTGGTGAATTTCATCGAATCGTACGCACGGTAAAGGAAATATCCGCCTTATATTGGGGTCCCTAGACTGACGGTCTCAGGGCCCCGATACTGCTCTTCTTCTACGTGCAAAATCTCACATCATAAATTCCAGGATGGTTACGCTCTTCAAAAAATTTGCACAGTTTGTGCGATTATTGCCCCAAATTAGCGTCAGGTGAACTTAAAGGGCCTAAAACAGGGGTATTGTTGTAGTGAGTGTTTTTCTGCTCTCTCATAGATGCGCGCCCTCACGCAAACCGGAAGGTGCGGGTCTGCTGTTTGACAGAAAAGCAATATAGATAAAGAACGCATTGCACCGGGGTTACAGCCCCACAATCTATGCAAGGGAGCAACATCGTGGCTCAAGAATTCGACATCCTCATCCTTGGCGGCGGTTCCGCTGGTTACTCTGCCGCTCTGCGCGCGCGCCAGCTGGGTTTTACCGTTGGCCTCGTTGAAAAGGAAAAAGTAGGCGGCACCTGCCTGCACACCGGTTGTATTCCGACGAAGGCATACCTACACGCCGCAGAATTGGCGGAGGACGCTCGTGAAGCCTCTAAAGTAGGCGTAAACGCCACCCTAGAGTCCATCGAAATGGGTAAGGTACGCGATTACAAAGATGGTATTGTCGCGGGTAAATTCAAGGGTCTCTCCGGTCTTTTGAAGATGAAGGGCGTAGAGGTTATCGCTGGTGAAGGCAAGCTGACCGCTCAAGATACCGTGACCGTCAACGGTACGGATTACAAGGGCAAGAATATTATTCTTGCTTCCGGCTCTATTTCTAAGACTTTTGGCCTGCCTATTGAAGGTCGAGTTCTGACCTCCACCGAGGCTCTTGAAATGGACTACCTGCCGAAGAGCGCTATCGTTCTCGGAGGCGGCGTCATTGGCTGTGAGTTTGCCTCCATGTGGAAAGCTATGGGCGTAGACGTCACTATTATCGAGGGTTTGCCCAACCTCGTTCCGAACGAAGATCCCGCCATCATCAAGGTCCTTGAGCGTGCCTTCAAGAAGCGCGGCATCAAGTTCAATACTGGTACTTTCTTTGAGAAGGTTGAGCAGGACGCTAACGGTGCAAAGGTAACCCTGGCAGACGGTAAGGTATTTGAGGCCGACATCGTGCTCGTTGCTGTTGGCCGTGGCCCCAACACTGCAAATATGGGTTACGAAGAGCAAGGTATCCCCATGGATCGTGGCTTCGTGCTTGCTAACGAGCGCCTGCACACCGGTGTTGGAAATATCTATGCTGTGGGTGACATTGTTCCTGGCGTTCAGCTTGCACACCGTGGTTACCAGCAGGGCATCTTTGTTGCCGAAGAAATTGCTGGTTTGAACCCCACCGTTGTCCCCGATGTTAATATTCCGAAGGTGACCTTTTGCGATCCTGAGATTGCTTCTGTGGGTTACTCCGAGCCGAAAGCGAAGGAGAAATTCGGTGAGGACAATGTTGAAGTTGCCGAATACAACCTAGCTGGCAATGGCAAGTCCTCAATTTTGGGTGCTTCCGGCATCGTCAAGGTCGTGCGTGAAAAGGACGGTCCGATCGTAGGCGTTCATGCTATCGGTAAGCGTATGGGCGAGCAGATCGGCGAAGCTCAGATGTGGGTTGATTGGGAAGCATTCCCCGAGGATGTTGCTAAGTTTATCCACGCTCATCCGACTCAGAATGAGTCTTTGGGTGAGGCTGCCATGGCTCTGAACGGTACCCCGCTACACGGCTAATTATCGCCTTATCAAATTATGGGTATGTCACAATAGACTGAGATGCCCTATCACCAGGGCAGAGAGTTACCCCGTGTTTTGTTATCACACGAAAATTATGCGCGGGTGGCCTTGCCCAGTAAAAGTTTTTCTAGTTCAAGCATTCACAAGGAGAATGGGAAGAGATATGTCCCACACCGTAGAATTGCCCGCATTGGGCGAATCCGTGACCGAAGGCACCGTGACCCGCTGGCTTGTAGCTGTCGGCGACACTGTAGCTGTGGACGATCCTATTGTCGAGGTTTCTACCGATAAGGTCGACACCGAGATCCCCTCGCCCGTAGCAGGCGTTGTTGAGCAGATCTTGGTGGAAGAAGACGAAGATATTGAGGTTGGCGCTGCTCTCGTTGTCATTGGCGATGGTTCCAGTGCTCCCGCAGCTGCACCTGCCGCGCCCGCTGCTGAGGCTCCTGCAGCATCCGCCCCTGCCGCTCCTGAGGCACCCGCAGCTGCTGCGGCGCCCGCTGCTGGCTCTGTATCCGGTCAGGAAGTAACTCTTCCCGCATTGGGCGAGTCCGTCACTGAGGGTACCGTGACCCGCTGGCTGAAGGAAGTCGGCGAGCAGGTCGAGGTTGACGAACCTCTCGTAGAGGTTTCTACCGATAAGGTCGATACCGAGATTCCTTCGCCCGTGGCAGGTACCCTGCTCGAAATTCGGATTCCAGAAGACGAGGAAGCAGAGGTCGGCCAGGTTCTCGCCATCATTGGTGATTCTTCCGCCGCAGCTGCTCCTGCTGCACCGGCTCCTGCAACTCCCGCTGCGCCTGCAGCTCCTGCTTCTGCACCCGACACCCCCGCTCCCCCGGCGGCTCCCGCCGCCGATGGCGAAGCATACGTAACCCCGCTGGTTCGTAAGCTCGCCAAAGACAATGGTATTGACCTGTCCACTGTGAAGGGCACCGGCGTAGGCGGTCGTATCCGCAAGCAGGATGTTCAGGCAGCTATTGCCGCTAAGGGCTCGACTGCTCCTGCTGCTGCCGCTGCATCGGCAGCTCCCGCCGCAGACGGTGCTCCCAAGGCAGCACATACCTTCGAAGTTTCGCCCAAGCGTGGTACCGTCGAAAAGACCGCACGCATTCGCCAGGTTATTGCAAAACGTATGCGTGAGTCCCTTGATATTTCCACTCAGCTGACTCAGGTTACCGAAGTGGATATGACTCGTGTGGCACAGCTGCGTGCCAAGGCTAAGGACGGCTTCCTCGCTCGCGAGGGCGCAAAGCTGACCTTCCTGCCTTTCTTCGCACAGGCTGTTACCGAGGCTCTGCAGCAGCACCCCGCACTGAACGCTTCCATGACCGAGGACCTGAAGCAGATTACCTACCCCGACTCCGAGAACGTCGCGATCGCTGTAGATACCCCCAAGGGTCTGCTCGTTCCCGTTATCAAGAACGCATCGGATCTCGGCATCGCTGGCTTGGCTAAGGCAATTGGCGACTTGGGCGGACGTGCACGCACCGGCGACATTGCTCCCGAAGAGCTGACCGGCTCCACCTTTACCATCACCAACATCGGTTCCTTTGGGGCTCTGTTTGATACCCCGATTATCAATCAGCCGAACGTGGCGATCTTGGGTACCGGCTCCATCGTGAAGCGCCCCATGGTGGTTAAGGACGTTGATGGCAACGATTCAATTGCGATTCGCTCCATGTGCTACCTCTCCCTCACCTACGATCACCGCGTGGTCGATGGTGCGGATGCAGGTCGCTTCCTGTACACCCTCAAGACTCGCCTGGAAGAGGCAAACTTTGAGGCTGAGCTCGGTCTCTAAAGGGGTCCTGGCATGATGTAGCATCGTGTTTCAAGGGGTGTGTTGGCGTATAAGCCAACGCACCCCTTTTTTTTTATTTTTTATTCTCCGTCGTTATGCCGAGTTTTTATTAAAGTAGACATTATAGTGACAGAGTGTCAGAATATTAGCTATGTTTCTTCTCAACAACGTTCTTGTGTTTTTGCACATCATAGGTGCCGCGATTATTATTGGGCTCTGGATTGCTCATTTTCGCACACCTAAAGTTCTGCCCGGGCAGTTTCACGCATCGCTTCTGATGCTCGTAACAGGCCTACTCCTGGTAGGAATTGCTGAGGTTACCGGCAGCCCTAACCACATTAAGATTGCGGTCAAAATTCTTATTGCATTGGGCATCGCTATTGCCGCATTCATCGGTCAACGCAAGTACAAGGCGGGAGAACCAATTTCAACAGGCTTGGCGCATGCAGTGGGCGGTCTTGCCGTCATTAATGTTGCCGTTGCCACCATCTGGCACTAAACAGCTCTTCACTTCGGCAGAATGCTCTTGCCCATGTTCCCGGTAGTTTTTATAGACCTACCGGGGATATATTTTTAAGAGCTACACGCTTGAACTCGCAGCCGCCTCATCTATATGCAGCTCTCCCCTGGTGGTTATTTTATTCACGGCTCACGGACGACCGTAGGCTGCGCATCGGGCTCGTTGGGTGTTTCATCCGTGACTGGTGTTGCCGTGACAATACGCCATACCCCCTCGTCGCGATGCAGCTCAAAGATAACTGTCTGCACCGGCACGCCGTCCACAAGGTGAACACCGGATTCTTTCTGCTCCGCATCCGTTGGGGCGTATCCGGGCGACTCTACTTCTGCGGTTATTCCTAAAGAGTCAGAGTCTCTATGCAGAATACGGGTCAATGAGCGCAGTTTCAGCGTCGCCGCCCCCTGGGAGCTCAACGACTGATTGCGCTCCTCTATAACCTGAGTGAGAATAGCCTGCTCATCCTGCGGAGTACTCACAACGGCAGGCTGAGTAGCGTGAGACTCGTGATGATGCATAGCTTCCGGAACCCAGATTGCCCCGGCTATTGCTCCAGCTCCTAAGATTATGAGACTCCCAACCCCCAGAATCACGAGTTTGCGGGTCGTAAAATTACGAGCCTTTGAATGTCCACGGCTATGCCCAACTTTGAGAGTACTCTTCCCTATAAGTTTTTGAGCGTTCTGATGTCTAACCTTGGGCAGGGTCTTAGTGCTTTTAACGGTATTCGGTTCTCGCGAAGCAACAGGGAGTTTAGACCGTACTGACTCAGGCGCGCTGGTATAAGCGTTGAGAGGCTGCGTCTGGAATGCGCTGAATGCGTCAAGAACCTCCTGTGCAGTGGCCTTAGGATCATCAAGCAGACGCTCAAGCTCGGTTCCCAATGTCTGCGGTACATCGGCAAGGAGCGGCAGCGGAATGCGTTGATGAGTCTGCCGAGGCGACTCTCCGGTGAGCGCATACCACAGAAGAGCCACAAAATCATGAACTCCGACATGTTCATGTTCATCCGGCTGGCGTTTACTCGCTTTGACAGAACTGGGCAGACAAAGAAACTCGGGGAGTCCAGCAACGGTTACCATCACGTGCTGAGGCTCTAGATGCTCAGGATAGATATGCGCCGCATGTAAGCTCTTGAGACCCCATCCTATGTGGTGTGCCAAGGTCGCAACCTCGGCGAGCGGTAAGGTTCCACGTGCCTGCACAAGGGATTCGAGTGATCCTGCCTCAACCGGTTCGTACCAATAATAAGTTCCTGTCTCTGTGCCAGACGACTGCCTTTCGTCCCGCGTTACGGCTAGTACAGTGGCGACACCGGGTAAGGGCGGTAAACCGCAAAGTTTTTTGATCTGGTGCGATGGTATTTGCTGAGAATCATGACTTATCGCAAGGGTGTAAAGCCCCGGGGCTAATTGTTTGGGAAGTATACGATTCTTAACCGATGAATCTCTATTTGCATGTATCTTAACTGTCCAAATACTCAGGTTTGGTTCTTCGTGAAGATTTTCAAGGTATGTGATGCTATCGGTGTTCATAACTCTAGATGTACCGGATTTTAGAAAAGCACCGTGAAAGTTATCCACAGGAACAAGGTTTTTAGCGATTTTCATGCTGTATAACGCGTTTCTGCTCGCCTTCTGCCTTGTTTATGACGTCATAATCTGTCACACAAAGTACGAGTTGTTTTCCTAGAGCGATGCTGCGGTCCAGAGCACGTGTAATCAGGAAGCCCTAATTTTTATCGTGGTCGTTCCGGTACTAAGGTAGAAGCTATGTCCGTAATACTTGAACGTGTGGGGTTTGCCCCTGACTATGTGAATTATGTTGAGAGCCTTGATATGCAATCTCGCCTTCATGCAGAGGTAGCGGCACGCGCTCGGCAAAACACTATTCTTCTGCTCGAACATGAGCCCGTGATTACGGCTGGCAAGCGCACTGAAGATCATGAGTACCCCACAGACCGTTCAACTCCAGTCGTGAAAATTGACCGCGGCGGAAAACTTACGTGGCATGGTCCCGGCCAGCTGACGGGGTATCCCATTCTGAAACTTCCTGAGCCTCTTGATGTAGTAGCGTATGTGCGCCTCCTAGAAGAAATTATTATGAATGTGCTCGCTCAGCTTGGCATCAAAGGCGAACGAGTGCAAGGGCGCAGTGGCGTATGGATTCTAGGCGATGGTATTACACCGGATAAGAAAATCGCCGCTATTGGGATTCGCGTTTCAAAGCAAACCACAATGCACGGGTTCGCCATTAACTGCTGCAATGAGACCGCGCCGTTCATGCAGTTCATTCCCTGCGGTATTACGGATGCTGGCGTCACAACAATCTCAGAGCAGCTCGGTCGTACAGTAACCCCGGCAGATATTCTAGAGACCCTTGAGCGTGAGCTTATTAAGTATCAGGATCGTTTGGCAATGCCTTTTGAGCCCCTTGTTCCGCAGGAGCACAAGGTGGCACACGAGACGGCTGCGTAGCCACAAGACTCAAGTATTTCACCTTGTCAGTGCTGCTTATCGATATTCGGCGGGTAATCCGAATAGAGATTTGTGTGCGTAAACAAGACTTAAAGACAAATAAACCATAATCCACGCCACAGTGTTTTTCGCCTGCATGATGCGGGCGTAAAATAGGTTTCAGCCCGTTTTAAACCGAGGGCGCATCCAGTTAGAAGGAGCAACACACATGAGCATTAAGCCTGAAGGCCGCAAGCTGCTGCGCGTCGAGGCTCGCAATGCTGAGGTTCCCATCGAGAAGAAGCCTCACTGGATTAAGACCAAAGCCGTTGTGGGGCCTGAATACAATGAAATGAAGGAACTGGCCCGGGGCCAGGGGCTTCATACAGTGTGTGAGGAAGCTGGCTGTCCTAATATCTACGAGTGTTGGGAAGACCGCGAGGCAACCTACCTTATTGGCGGTTCCGAATGCACTCGCCGCTGCGATTTCTGCAATATTGCGACTGGTAAACCTGCTGCAGTTGATTACGCTGAGCCCTTCAAAGTCGCTAAAAATGTTAAGGTTATGGGTTTGCGTTATGCCACGGTGACCGGTGTGGCACGTGACGATCTTGAAGACGGCGGTGCCTGGCTCTACGCAGAGACTACACGTCAGATTCACAAGATGTGCCCCAATACCGGTGTTGAGATGCTGATCCCTGATTTCAAGGGTAAGCCAGAGCATGTGCAGAAAGTCATTGATGCACGTCCAGAGGTTTTTGCGCACAACTTAGAGACTGTGCCGCGTATCTTTAAGCAGATCCGCCCGGCATTCCGTTATGAGCGATCACTCGATGTGATCACCCAGGGTAAAGAGGCTGGCATGGTCACGAAGTCCAACCTGATTCTGGGTATGGGTGAAACTAACGATGAGATTTACGAGGCGCTCTGCGATCTGTACGACGCCGGATGCGATATTATCACCCTGACTCAGTATCTGCGCCCCGGTCCCCTTTTCCATCCCATTGAGCGTTGGGTGAAGCCCGCCGAATTCCTGGAGTTCTCAGCTATGGCAGAATCCATCGGTTTTGCTGGCGTTATGGCTGGTCCGATGGTTCGGTCCTCATATCGTGCCGGTCGTCTGTGGGCACGCGCGATGAAGAAGAACGGCTATGAGATTCCAGAAAACCTTGCGCATATCGAAGATGGTGGTGCGGCTTTGCAAGAGGCTTCTTCCCTCGTCGCAGCGGGTTTCTAGAATAGTTCAGTCCGCAGAGACATAGATTTAGAAGGTTCCCCGGCTCGTTTCTTCCTAAAGATTACAAACCGGGGGACTTTGACTTTGTTTACCCAAAAAAATGAGTGGCCAAGCGCCAAACCTTAGGCGCATCTGCAGGGTTTGGCTGTTGGGTGAGTTTTTCCTTAGGAGAATGCACGGGCATCCAGGTCAAGAACAATCTAAGATAGAATAAATACTGCAGTCTTATACTGCATTTTCCTACCCGTTGTCCAGAGGAAGCACCGTGGCAGAAAAGCGCGAAGAGAAGAAAAAGCAGAAGAAAGATAAATCTCCGGGTACGTTTGCCCAGATGAAGCAGGTCTACCAGATGACCAAAAAATCTGACCCGAATATCGGGTGGATTCTGCTTCTTGCAGTGGTCGTTACCCTGCTTGTTTTTGTCCTGATCGGCGCGTTACTCAACAACATCATCACTTTTATTATTCTTGGTCTTGCGGTTGGCGTTCTTGCCGCCATGATTATTCTGGGTCGTCGCGCGCAAAAAGCAGCATTCACGCAGATCGAAGGACAACCTGGGCGTGCGGGTGCCGCCATGAACTCCGTGCGCCGTGGCTGGATTGTGGAAGAGCAGCCTGTAGCTGCGAACCGCAATCAGGATCTTGTTTTTCGTGGTCTCGGTAAGCCGGGGATTGTGCTGGTAACCGAGGGCCCGTCATCTCGTGTGCAGAACCTTGTGAAAAATGAGAAGAAACATCTTAACCGCGTAGTTCCTGGTGTTCCCGTACACGTGATTGAGACCGGTCACGACGAAAATCAGGTTGAGTTGAAAGATGTCGTCAAGACTATGAACAAGCTGCCTAAAGCCCTGACTCAGCAAGAAGTTCAGGGAGTTTCTAATCGTCTTAGTACCCTCAACCATGTGCGTAACCCCATGAACAGCATTCCAAAGGGTATAGACCCGAACCGTGTGCGGCCCGATCGTCGCGCAATGCGTGGGCGTTAAGAAACGGTACATCCTATGGTTGAGCCCCGACATCATGGTGAGGTCGGGGCTCAGCTTTTCTGTCTAATACCCGGAAAACAATATAAGCTCTCCGGCAATACAGTTCGCATCTAGCGGATGCGCACAAGTATAGTTCCTGCCGCGCGATCGTGAAGACCGCGTGAATTCGCATCTAAAATTACGGTGGGCAACACTAGCATGGTCAGCACAGCTCGGATAAGGGCTCGCTTCCAACCAGCGGGCCTGCCATCTAGAGTTTGCACCTGGACTCCAACCAGAAAATGCCCCAGAGTGTGCCCCATAAATCCCACGAGTACGATCAGGTACAGCAGAAAAATTCCTAGTGTCGTTAGACCATGTATTTGTACATTTTGGCCTCCGACTAGCAGAAACGCAAGACCCAAGCATAGATACCAATCTATGATGAAACCTAGGAGGCGGCGCATTGGACGGGCTATAGCACCAGGTCCTGTTTCTGGTCTCCCCATGATCTCTCCGGGGTATTTTTGGTTACTGGGCGCGCCATTGATCCACGACCCAAGATCGTCACGTTCAATCATGGCTTCTATTATCCTGTATCTCTTTCCTAAACGTACGCCACCCTACCACATCTGCAACTTTGTAACACTACCGAAACATAATAGACACGACAGAGCAAAAAATACCCCCTATGCTAGATAGTGGTGCACAACTCATAAACTGGGCGCCACACCAGACACCAAGGACAAAACACCACGAGGAGCAGTCCGTATGTTTACCAGTCCCCAAGAAGTTCTCGATTTTATTAAGAGCGACGAAATTGTCTTCGTCGACATTCGATTCACCGATATGCCCGGGGTGCAGCAGCACTTTAACCTTCCGGCGAAGGCGATCGACGAGGATTTCTTCGTCAACGGTCAGCTTTTCGATGGCTCGTCTATTCGTGGTTTCCAGGGCATTGCCGAGTCTGATATGCAGCTTATTCCTGATGTTAAGTCGGCGTATGTTGATCCTTTCCGTCTTGAAAAAACCCTTGTTATTATCTGCTCTATCGTGAATCCCCGCACCGGTGAGCCCTACCACCGTGACCCTCGCGGTGTAGCCGAACGCGCTGAAGCATACTTGCAGTCCACAGGCGTTGCCGATACCGCGTTCTTTGCTTCTGAAGCCGAGTTCTTCGTCTTTGAGGATGTCCGTTACCAGGTAGAGCCCAATTCCGTGTTCTATAAAATCGATTCCGATGAAGCATATTGGAACACCGGCCGCAAGGAAGAAGGCGGAAATCTTGGTAATAAGACCCCTATCAAGGGCGGTTATTTCCCGGTCTCCCCTGTCGATAAGCAAGCCGATCTACGTGATGCTATGTGCGTAGCGATGGATCAGGTTGGGCTCGAAGTTGAGCGCAGCCATCACGAGGTCGGTTCCCCTGGACAGGCAGAGATCAACTACAAGTTCTCAACCCTCACCAATGCCGCCGACGACCTGTTGAAGTTTAAGTACGTTATCAAGAACACCGCCGATGAGTGGGGCAAGTCGGTGACTTTCATGCCGAAACCTGTCTTCGGCGATAACGGTTCGGGGATGCATTGCCACCAGTCACTGTGGTTAGGCGGCGAGCCACTCTTTTACGATGAGCGTGGGTACGCAAATCTCTCCGATATCGCTCGCTGGTACATCGGCGGTCTGATTGAGCATTCCTCCGCTGTGTTGGCGTTTACCAACCCGACCGTTAACTCTTACAAGCGCCTTGTGCCTGGCTACGAGGCCCCCGTAAATATGGTGTACTCGCAGGGTAACCGCTCTGCCGGTATTCGCATTCCGATTACTGGCGCCAATCCGAAAGCTAAGCGCCTGGAGTTCCGTGCCCCTGACCCCTCATGTAACCCCTATTTCGCGTTCTCGGCACAGCTTATGGCCGGTTTGGATGGTATTCGCAACCGTATTGAGCCACCAGCACCGATCGACAAGGATCTATACGAGCTGCCCGCCGAAGAGGCCAAGGATATCAAGAAGGCCCCCGCTAACCTTGAGGAAGCGCTGGCCGCGCTTGAGGCAGACCACGACTTCCTGCTCGAAGGCGGCGTATTCACCGAGGATCTTATTCAGGCGTGGATCGATTACAAGCGCACCAATGAGCTTGAACCGCTCTCATTGATTCCGCATCCACTGGAATACCAGCTGTACTACGGTGTCTAACCGTTAGTTGCAGAAGTTAGAATGCTCCATGTTCTCATATAATGAGGGATGGAGCATTCTCGTTAATGTCTTTGTCATAGAAGCTAGGTCTGCATCTCTGACCCTAAGATATAAATAGAGCAAAAGAGCTCTCTTTTTTCTAGCGTAACGGAACCTAATGTCCGATATATGTGCATATCAAAAACTCATAATGACAGGTCCTGAGAGTTTAAGAATATGACCTCTGACAAACACATTTATTAGCTTTATAATAATTTTTAGATATTCTTATAGTTTTTCATCTGCCTTTGCTTCATCATAGATTATGCTCATGGCGAGCATACACATACTAACCTTTCCAGAATTTGTATATTCCGGTTGTGCTTTCATATTGACAATACACTGCGGCATTGCCTAGCATGGTAGCCTTCCTTAACTAGTAAACACTGAGAAGATAGACCTATTCGCAAGTTTCCCCACTCAGAAAGAACAGCTCCACAAGGTACTTGACTCCCTCAGTGGCCATAATGTGGAATACTTACAAAATCTGGAATTAAGGCTTAACCTTCACGTATGATGAAGCCGCAAGTAAGTTCTTAGGGGATTACTGCCTCCACGTTCTAAAGGAGTTTGACGTGTCGCATGTACTATCACGCCGTACTGTATGTCTATCAGCTGGTCTTACAGCAGGTGCAACTTTCGTAGGTTGCGCTTCCAGCTCGCTGTCGTCCGATGAAGCACTATATAAGAATGACCAGCTATTACCCTCTGCACCAGGCGAGCCCTATACAGGTTCCGATGAACAGCCTATTCGTACACAAGAGCGTATGTTTATGGCGATGATGGATGCTGACGCCGAGTCTCTCCGTTCCACTCTCACTGAGGATGCTACACTCACCCACATCACAGGCCAGATCCAGACTCGCGATGAGTGGGTACAGTCGGTTGCCGACAAAACTATGTCCTACAGCAATATTGAGGTAGTATCTGCTCGCGTGGAACGAAGTGACAATGGAGCTCAGCTCGTAGCACGCACGCGCACGACCGCAAATATTAATGGGAGCGATGGAACCTGGAATCTCCAACTTGTATCGCAGATACACCCCGATGGTACGCACTTTACGAAGACTGTCGCCTCCCTATGGTCTTAAAACTCGACCGAACTATCCTAAAGATGCCCTTATGCAAGGAGGGCATCTTCTGCTTTAAGATCTCAAACAGGATGCCTACCTGCCGGACTCGAATCTTATAAAAACAAGATAAGCTGGAGTGAGCTTACCGCGTTATAGACGTTTCTAAAATGGTAATTTACTATTCTTTCCACAGAAAAGCTGTATATTCTGTGTTCTCATAATACCTAAGGAAATAATTTCCATGAATATCCTTATCGGTCTTATACCCGCACTATTCTGGGGCATTCTGCCGCTGTGCGTATCTAAAATCGGCGGTAAACCGACTCAGCAAATTATGGGTACCACGATGGGCGTGCTCCTCATGGGTATTGCCACTTCCCTGCTTTTCTTCCCGATTCGCCTTGACGCTTGGGCATTTTTTCTGTGCTTCCTCTCAGGGGCAAGCTGGGCGTTCGGGCAGATGAACCAATATCGCGCATTTACCCAGATCGGTGTTTCTCAAACCATGCCTTTATCAACTGGTATGCAGCTGGTAGGTACTTCGCTGATGGGCGTGGTGGCGTTCGGTGACTGGGGTACCGTTCAAGCTAAAGTAATTGGGGCCGTAGCTCTGGCTCTCATTATCATCGGTATTTGGATGACCACGAAGCAAGAGAATCCTGACCCACAGTCTGGCGGGAATATGCGGGCCGGTATTATCACACTCTTAATTTCTACCATCGGATATGTCGGATATTCATTCTTTCCCAACTACGTGAGTGTAGACGGGTGGTATAAATTCCTGCCCCAATCAGTGGGTATGGTGGTAGCAGCTATCACGATGTCTATGCTGACCCGTGACGGTACCCGCCCTTGGGATAAGAAGTCTTTACAGAACATTATCTGTGGCGTGATTTTCTCGGGTGCTGCGTTAGCCTACCTAGTGTCTATTGAGCCTCATCGCAACGGTGTTGCCAGCGGGTTTACACTCTCACAGATGAACGTTATTATCTCCACTCTGGGCAGTATCTTACTACTGGGAGAGAAGAAAACGCGGCTGGAGCTGCTGTATGTGTTAGGAGGACTCGCCCTCGTAGTTATTGGCGGCGTTCTTATTGGTACGCTTTAGCTGTACACGCCGCACATTCTCACCGTATATTCTCTAGATTTCGTGTGATTCGTACACGTCACGTTAGAATAATGAGAACTGTCTTTTCACCGATATGACTAACGCAGGAGAGCCCGTGTCCAAATTCATCGTCAAGCATTTTGACGAGCTGACCGCTCACGAGTTGCAGCAGATTCATATTATTCGTTCGCTGGTGTTCACAGTGGGTCAGCAATCAACTGATCAGGAGCCTGATGACGCTGATTTCGAATGCATCCATATGGTGAATGAGGACGATTCGGGAAAAGTGCTCGCGTATCTGCGTCTATTCGATCTTGAGAAGGTTCAGGATGCACGCCACCGCTACATTCCGGGCGCATGGACATTCGGTCGTGTGGCAGTTCACCCAGATGCACGTGGTACCGGCCTGGGACGTAAGCTTTTACACGCAGCCTTGGAATGGATCCGGAATAACACGGACGCAAAAGAAATCGTGATCGCCGCTCAAGCATATCTGAAAGATACCTACTACAGTCCTGAGGGGTTTGTTGAGCGCGGTGAGCACTACATGGAGTCTGGAATCGAGCATGTCGAGATGGTGCTCGATCTACAGCGCTAACCACCGTACCTGCAAAAACTCTTACTACGAGGCTGCAGGGTTTAAGGTTCGTGGTGCCCCTTTATCAAGAAGCCGGGATTGAGCATCTCGACATGGTACTAGAGATCGAGCGGTAGGCTCCATCAAGCTTTCTACTGCGTCCCTAGAACGCACGCACCGATAAGCCGATCAAGTTTACGAATATCGGTGCCTCGCCCAACTTTAATCTTGATGTGGCCTGCTCGGGTCCACAATTCAAGTTCAGCGTTAGTATCGAATAGACCCCGAGCGTTCTCCGATGACCACATGTTAATAGAGCTATAGGGCAGAGAATACATTTCTACTTTCTTACCCGATAGCCCCTGAGAGTCACGCACGATTAAACGCTTCGTCGTAAAAATTGCTGCGTCTCGAAAAGTCTTATACGCAATAATTGGTTCTTCCCCTGGCACCATCAGGTCAAGAGCATCTTGCGGAATGGAGCACTCGCCTATGAAAGTCCAAGCAGCAATAGAGTGTAATGATGATTCCAAAATATCTCCTATGACATGAGTGAGCTTATCAGTATCATACCGTAGCGTTCTCGCCGAAGTTCAATCTATGTCGTGAGCATCCAGAAGCAAGCGTAGAATATGGAAGAGAAGGACGCGCCTGTTGGCTTTTTGATAGCGCGCATGGATAGGAAAGAAGGCAAAACGATGGCATATCAGCCGACTCAGCTCAATGGCGAAACCGTATTCCGTAACGAGGTCTTCCAGACCGGTCTTATGTCTCAGTTGCTCGACGGTGTGTACGATGGCGAAATGACAATTGGTGAACTGTTGAGCCACGGTAACTTTGGGGTAGGAACTTTTAACGGTCTTGATGGGGAGATGGTGGTGCTCGACGGCGATTGTTACCAGGTGCGCCATGACGGCTCGGTTTCTATCCCCCAGCTTACTGATCGAACCCCATATGCAGTGGTCACAAACTTCGTACCCATGATCCGTCGTGAGCTTCCGCAAAACATGCTGCGCACCTCCACCTCACAGGTTCTCGATAATTTTACGGTGTCAAAGAACTACATGTACGCTATCAAGATTTATGGCGAGTTTGAGTGGGTTCGTACTCGTACCGTGGTCAAGCAGGAAAAGCCCTACCCGAAGATGGTGGATGCAACCGAGAATGAGGATATCGTTCAGTTCGATAATCTGACAGGAACGATTGTGGGTTTCCGTACCCCCATCTATGAGCAGGGCATTTCCGTTCCGGGGTGCCACGCCCACTTTATTGACGATGACCGTACTCATGGCGGACATGTAGTCGATTTCAAATTAAAGTCAGCAAACGTAGAAATCTGCCCCGGTACCGGTTTACAGCTGCATCTGCCGCTGACTCCCGAGTTCTCTTCCGCCAACCTCTCCCCCGAAGATTTGGCAGATCAGATCTCAAAGGCGGAAAAACACTAAACCTACCTACGGCGAGGGCGAGCCTCCGAATACTTTTTTGCGAGTATGCGGAGGCTTTTACCTGTTTCACAGCAGCAACAACAGGGCAGCATGCACCGTTCAAAGCGTACCGCTGAGGGGCAAGCTGTACATCATGCTCACCACAGACATGGAAAAGTGCCTTTATCTGAATAAAGGCACTTTTCCATGTCTGTGGTGAAACGGAATATTAAGAGGATCAGGCTCTCCTAAGCCTCCGGCACAAAGTCGCCGTGCCCGAGGTCACGCAAGGCGGTACGCACCGCATCCGCGTCAGCATCCAGTTCCTCGACAGTCACGTTAGCGAGCGCATTCGCTGGGTCATATTCCGCCATACTATCCGCTGGGAACAGATGAATATGCGTGTGTGGCACATCGAACCCGGCAATCATAAGCGCCACCCGGTCTTTATCGAAAGCTCGATCTAGAGCACCGGAAATCTTATGCGCTACTGCGAAAAGATGCGCCGCAAGCTCCGCCGGCAGCTCAGGCCAACGGTCAATCTCTTCACGCGGAACCACAAGCAGATGCCCGTGCGATGCCGGCTGAATATCCATAAACGCCACGCATTTCTCATCTTTCCAGACAAAACGGCCCGGAATCTCGCCGTCAATAATCTTGGTAAAAATACTGCTCACTCTATCCTCCAAAATCTAGAGCTTGACCGTGTCACCGGGGTTTAGATGCGAATATTCGGTACCGTACTTGTTGCTAAAGGTAGTAATCAAACCCTCGATAATTCCCGTACCATTCTCATTAATCATGCCATTGTGAATGGGGTACGCATGCCGTGCTCCCACCGCGATCACAAAATCGATAACTTCTTGAACCTTGCTCCAGGGCGCGTGCACCGGCACCAACACATGAGGAGCTTTCGCACCATGTGGCACCACGAGGGAATCACCGGGGTGGTACACAACACCGTTAATGAGGTATCCAATATTGGCGATCGTAGGGATCAGAGGGTGAATCAGCGCGTGCTGACCGCCAAAGGTCTGTACATCAAAACCGGGCACCGAAAATTCGCTATCTGCCGATACAACGGTGATGTGGGCTTTTGGCGCGGTATCAAGAATTTTCTCTGCGACAGCTCGCGGCGCCCAAATATGTAACTGTGGCTTTTCGGCGATCAAAGGCAGCACACGATCGGCATCGAAATGATCGGGATGCTCGTGTGTAATCAAGAGGTAGTCCGCGCCATCAAGCAGCTGAGCATGTTCTCCCTCAGGCGCGAAATTTCCGGGGTCAAACACTAGTACATGACCGTCGTGCTCCATCCGCACACTTGAATGGGTATATTTTGTCAGTTCCATGGTTCCAGTCTACTCGCCAGAATCGAGCCTGCTCTAGTGCTGTACCATGGCTAACTACAGGGTAATCTAGAATTTTCACCACGTGAGAGAATTAATAACTCGCACTTGATATGCAAAATTTTAGTGTAGAGTCATTAAAAAGGCTCACAAACCCGCATACTACTTGGGTGTGCCCCACCCGGAAGGTTATGTTTTGGATACTCATATTCCCGTCCGCAAGATCGTGAAACAGGCAGAGGCGCGCAACACCAAGCAGCGCCGCATTATCAAGGCCACGATGGCCGAACTGGGCGATTTTATTTCGGCGCAGGATTTGCACCTCACCCTAGCTAACCGTAAAGAACAGGTGTCTTTGGCGACGACCTATCGTGTGCTCCAGTCTCTCGCTAATTCGGGAGAACTGGATGTCGTGAAGGGTGTCGAAGGCGAGTCACTTTACCGTCATTGTCAAGGCGATACGCACCATCATCATCTTCTATGCCGCCGTTGCGGTAAGGCCGTGGAGCTTGAGGCACCCGCTATTGAGGATTGGGCTCTTGATATGGGGAAAAAATACGGGTTCTCGGAATTGGAGCATGTAGTTGAAGTTACCGGCTACTGCCCTGAATGCACTCTGGAACTCCGTGATGAAGAAAATCGGTTGACGGGGCACCAGTAAATAAGACCTGAATCCTGGTTCATCCCGCAGAGTATGCGCTACTCTTAAAGTCTGTTGCCCACAACTCAACCAAGAGTTGTGGGCAACAGACTTTAAGATTCTCTAGAAAGAGCCGCTACTAGACGCTCGCAGGGTGATGATGTGCATCCCCTTGTGTCTGACGGGCGATGCGACCCGATGCACTGTGCCGCCTCCTAATTCCACCAATAATGCGGCAAATAAGATAAATTACGAAGGATACACTGGTGACATAAGGACTGATCGGTAACGAACCAGCAAGCGCAAGCAAAATACCGCCCACAATAGCTAGTTCCGCAAAAATCACCGAGAGAATAAGCGCTTTAAGCGGGGATGCGGTTACCTGAAGTGCCGCGGCAGACGGAGTAATCAAGAGGGCCAGCACCAGTAGGGAGCCAACGACCTGAACCGAAAGCGCTACAGCGATACCCAGAACCACCATGAAAACCAAAGATAGGGTACGCATGGGAACACCTTTTGCCTGGGCCACTTCGGGGTCTAGTGAGGCGAAGCTCAGTGGCCGCCAGACGAGAGTCAGGATTGCGATAATTACGATGGCTCCAGCGATCATAGCGTTCAGCTGATCGCCGTCAACCGAAACAATCTGACCGGTTAAAAGCGAGAATTTATTGGCGCTCCTGCCCTGGTAGAGCGAGAGAAAGAGAATGCCTAAACCCAAGCCAAAGGGCATGAGGGCACCAATGACCGAGTTTGATTCGCTTTTCTTCACGCCCATCATGCCGATCAGCAAGGCGGAGATAATGGACCCAATCATTGACCCAGTAATGACATCGTACCCCAGCAGAAGTGCCAGCGCGGCACCTGCAAACGACATTTCAGATACACCGTGCACGGCGAAGGCATGATCGCGCATCATAACAAACATGCCGACGAAACCGCCGATAATACCGAGGATTGCACCCGCAAGAATAGAGTTCTGCAACAGCTGAACTAGTTCGCTGTATCGGTCGAAAACGAAAATCCGCGAGAGTAAATCGTTCTGTTGCTGGCTTGCCGCAAGCACCGGAGAGATTACTGTGGAAAGAATCATTGGGGTGTCCCTCCGCCCTTGTGCTCGGCGTGATATTTCGTAGTATTAGAAGAATCTTCTAGGGCACCCGCCGCGCTCGCGGTTTTGACCGGTTTGCCCGAGGATGCATCATGATCCGTCTCGACTGCAATTTCTCGAAGGTCCTGATGCGCACCATGAAGGTTCTGCTCCCCACCTACCACATGGCAATGGTCGCTGGCATGGGTCTCCCCTACTACAACGTAGCGACCGTTGGATTTCAGCACGTTGATGGGGGTGCCATAAAGATCGCTCAGGGTTTCGCTGTTCATGACCTCGGGTACAGTTCCTACGGTAAATCGCCCGTTGGCGAGATATAAGACGCGATCAACATGCTCAATGATGGGGTTAATCTCGTGAGTTACGAAGATAACAGAGCCACCCTGATCGCGGTTAAACCGATGAATCAGATCAGCAACCGCGTATTGATGGTTCAGGTCGAGAGAGAGAAGAGCTTCATCAGCAAGCAGCATTTGGGGGTTATTCGCGAGAGCTTGGGCTATGCGCAGTCGTTGCTGTTCGCCCCCTGAGAGCAGACCAACCGGAACATTGGCGTATTCTAAAGCGCCGACGGCCTCTAAGAGTTCATTGACTTTTGCACGATACTTTCTGCTGCCCAACCGGATTCCCCAGCGGTGGCCGTCGATGCCCAAGCCAACGAGGTCGCGGGCACGCATCGGGGTTGATGGGTCGATTGCTTTTTGCTGGGGAATGTAGCCTACGCCGGGGTTTCCGGCGCGGGCTGGCTTGCCCAGAACAGAGACTGTGCCGGTGTTCATCGCGGTGAGTCCGAGGGCTACTTTGAGGAATGTAGATTTTCCGGAACCGTTCGGCCCAAGGACCGCGAAATATTCTCCTTGAGCAATGGACAGGTTGAGGTCATTCCAAAGGGTACGGGTTCCAAAAGCGAGGTTACCCCCGCGTATTTCTATCGCGGGGGTGCCTGATGGTGTCGTATTTTTCACTTAGGAAAGTGCCTTTTCGAGATTTGAAACGTTAGTCTTCATCCACGATAGGTAATCGGTGTTTTCGGGGAGAGTTTCGGTAAAGGAAACGTGGGCAACCCCCGCATCTTTAGCCGTTTGAAGCACCTCTTTGGTCTGTGAGGTTTCGGTTTGCTCATTGTATGCCACCAGGGAGACCTGCTTCTCAGTCACCAAATCTTGGGTTTCCTTAAGCACAAGTGCCGGAACGTCTTTCTCAGCTTCGATTGATTCCGCGAACTCCTCAGGGGTTGCATTCTCGGCTCCCGTGGAGGCGATCAGGTAATCGGGCACGGGCTCAGTCGAAATATATTTCTTGCCTTTGCCGTCAATCTTCTTCGCTGAGGAGTCCAGAGTATCAAGTTCTGTGCCGAGTTTCTTAGCATTTTCGCGGTAAGAGTCTGCATGTGCGGAATCCAGCTGTGCCAAGTCTTCTGCTACTTCGGTGGCAACTTTCTTCATGGTGTCGAAGTCGTACCAGAGGTGTTCGTTAAACTCGTGGGCGTGTTTATGTTCTTCACCGTCTTCATGGTCATGATGACCGTCCTTGTGGTCTTCGGCGAGATGATCATATTCGCCGTCAGTTAGTTTCCCGCTCAGCTTGACAGCGTTGACAACCTTCTGTGAGCTATTGTCTTTGCCTGCCATATCTTCAAGGAACTGGTCGTAGCCGCCTCCATTGACGACAACAAGACCTGCGTCCTTCGTTTTAACACGGTCTGCTGCGGTTGCTTCATAGGAGTGAGGGTCAGTGCTAGTTGACGCAATAATAGGGGTAACGTCTACGTTGTCCCCTCCCACCTGCTTGACAATATCGGCATAAACGTCAGTGGTTGCAACAACTTTTACTTTCCCGCCGTCGTTGCCTGATGACCCGTTGGAACCCGAGTTAGCGGTTGAGCAGCCACTCACCATGAGAGATACTCCAGCCAATACCGTTATGGTGCTCATGAGTTTTTTCATGTTATTTCTTCTTTCGACTGCGGCGCGAATATTTTCCGAGCGAGTTTTACCAGGCTACGCAAGGTGAAAACGATTTTCAATTACGACGCGCCGGGTTTGCTAATGCATTACCACTAAAACACGCCATATACCGTATAAACAACTCTTTATTGTTCATCTTGGCTTATCCCTTCAGAGTGCGATGTGCCGGCTTTACGCCGCTTCGAGTCCTGTGTCGTATCACGAATTTCGCCCACAAGTTCTTCGATCACATCTTCCATAAAGACCACACCTAATAATGTGCCTGAAGTGTCTACGACCTGCGCCAGATGCGAGCGATTCTGCTGCATGGTGGCGAGCGCATCGTCAATTTCGGTCGTCGGTGTTAGAACGGTCAAAGACCGCAGTTTATACCAGGGAAAGGGCTGATCTGTGCGTTCAGGGGCTACGTCTAAGGCATCCTTGAGGTGCAGGTACCCCATATAGATTCCGGCTTCATCGTGGACAGGAAAACGAGAATATCCGGTGCGTGCTACGGCGTGTTCTACCTCTGCCGGAGTACATCCAAAGGGCAGTGTATGCACGTTATCCCGACTTACCATAATCTCAGAAACATGCTTCCCGCTAAATTCGAGAGCGCCGCCGATAACGCCGGCATCGTCCTCGACGGTGCCTTCTGCCGTGGATTGGGCAACGATAGACTGTAGCTCGCCTAGGGTAAAGGTAGAGGCGACCTCGTCTTTAATATCCACCCGCATCCAGCGTAAAAGCATGTTTGACATACCGTTGAGAAACGCCACGATGGGAGCAAAAACATGCGAAACCCGTACCAACGTAGGAACAATCCACAGGGCAATACCGCGCGCTGCTAGAGTAACCGCAGCATTTTTCGGCACCATTTCACCAAAAATAACGTGCAGATACGTCACCACGATAAGGGTAACGACGAAGGCAAGAATATTGACCGTGGCGTGCGGAAGACCAAGTAACTCTAAAGGTGCCCCCAGCAGATGGTGCAGAGCAGGTTCGGAAACGTTCAGAATCAGCAGAGAACAAATCGTAATACCCAACTGGCAGGTAGCCAACATTAGAGAAACGTGTTCCAGTGCGTAGAGCACCACTTTTGCGCGTTTATTTCCCCCATCCGCTAGGGGCTCTATTTGGGCTCGGCGGGTAGACATGATGGCAAATTCACCTGCGACAAAAAATGCATTGCCGATAAGCAAAATAACGAGGAGTGCTATAGCTATCCAGTCATTCATGAGCGCACCTGCCGATTCTGCAAAACCGCTGGCTGCGATACGAGCCCTTCCCCGATGCTGTCGGGAATAAAGCGGATGCGGTCTACCCGGCGCCCCTCAACATGGTCTACGCGCAGAATACCGCCAGGGATCGGTACCTGGTCACCCTGTTCAGGTATGCGCCCCAGCTGCTCCATCATAAAACCGCCCACGGTTTCGTAGGAAGGATGCTCGGCGATGACACCGGGGATAAATTCGTTAACCTCATTCGGGCGACGCAAGCCTGAGAACACCCAGTCGCCGTTACCAAAACGTAGAGGCCGTTCCGTTCGCCCTTGATCGTGCTCATCGGATACCTCGCCCACAATCTCTTCAACAAGGTCTTCAAGAGTCACAATTCCCGATGTTCCGCCGTATTCGTCGAGGACGACGGCAAGTTGTAATGCTCCTTCACGCAGCTGAGTAAGAAGCGCATCCACGTGCAGCGTTTCAGGAACCTGCAGCACGTCATCAGCCAATGCACCGGCTTCCAGGGTTTCACGCACATCGGTTGGAACCCCGACAGCTTTCTTCACATGGATAACGCCCACAATATTGTCATGATCTCCACGATAGAGAGGAAAACGCGAATGCCCGGTCGCACGGGCCTGCTCTATAACCTCTGTTACGGGCGCCGTATCTTCGAGCATCGTAACCCGCCCTCGCGGAGTCATCACCTCGGAAGCGGTAAGTTCAGCAAAACTAAGCGTGCGATCCACAAATCGAGCCGTATCTGAATCCAAGGTTCCCTGCTCCGCAGAGCGACGCACCATTGCCGAAAGCTCTTCGGGACTGCGGGCAGCAGAAAGTTCCTCCTGAGCCTCCATGCCGAAGAGACGAAGAATTCTATTGGCAGACCCGTTCATCACGACGACCGCAGGTTTCATGATGCGCGTAAATATAAGCTGCGCAGGCGCGACTTGCCGCGCCACCCGGTAGGGTTCAGCGATCGCAAGGCCTTTAGGCACCAGTTCACCGAGGAGCATCGATAACAGGGTGGCAATTCCCATAGCAAGCACAAGGGTCAGGGTGGAAGTTACAGCCCTAGGAAGACCCCACGAAGAGATAAATCCAGCGGTTAACGCATTAATGGAAGCGTCGAGTGTGTACCCCGTGAGCAGAGTCGTGATCGTAATGCCAATTTGGCAACTTGAAAGCTGTGTTGAGAGAGTACGTAAGCATTGAAGAACGGCGTTAGCGCGAGTATCACCTTTTTCCCGTTCTTGATACACGGTCGCGGTCTCAAGCGCCACAAGTGAGAATTCGACAGCTACGAAGAAACCGGTTCCTAGAATGAGTGCGATGCCGAGAGCAAGAAGTATAAAGTTCATGCGCTCACCGCGCACCCAACGTCATCAGGACGACGAGCGTCATAAAAGTGTAATATTCGACAGTCTGTATTGAGGTAACTGAAGGGGTCATCCATAGCCCATATTCTAGCGAATGTTTAAGGCAATTTTGCAGTGGTCGCTACGCTTTCCTTTAGATATCAATGTAAAACAGAGATGCATAAGCTCCCATGAGTACAATATCTCGCAGAACTTACCCACCCTCAAGGCATGTTTTGCCTTCCTACAAGCGTGTTCCCGTGAAGAACAGCTCACCGTATCCGCCGGGTTCAGCTGGAAAGTTCGGGTGAGTTCTCACTAAACTAGGTTATAGAGTATTTGATGCGTTGCAGCTCTTGCAGTCCGCAATGTGTGCGAGACTTGAAGAGGCACACACAAAGCCAACTTATACTCAGCGTGATGATTCGCCCCTCGAAGATGCGGGTCGTCTGTGCCGGATTTCTCCGGACGCGACGGATAAATTCACAGTCAAGGAAGAGGCGTTTACAGTGCCAAATCTGCCAGATCACCTGGTACCTGAGGAATTTGCCGGTAACGAATGGTTCGTCGAAGAACAATATGAACGTTATCAGCAAGACAAAAATCTCGTGGATCCTTCGTGGTGGCCCATTTTTAAGTCCATTGATAAGGCCCTTCAAGGAACTCCGGCGGCCTCCGCCCCGGTAACAGCTATCCAAAAAGCCGAGGCGATACCTTCTGCTCCAGCCGCTGCAGCATCTATTACTACTATTACTACCCCGGAGCCTCAGCCTGCCGCACCAATAAAGTCGGCAGCATCACCCGCTCCTAAAACCTCATCAAAGGCAGAAAACGTGGAACCTGTAGAAGATAAAATTGTGCCCCTACGCGGACCGGCTAAAGCCGTTGCCGCCAACATGGAAGACTCGCTCACCGTTCCAACCGCTACGACGGTGCGCGCGGTACCAGCTAAGCTGCTGATTGAAAACCGTTCTGCCATCAACGCTTATTTGGCTCGAACCCGCGGCGGCAAGATTTCTTTCACGCACATCATTGGGTACGCCGTTATTCGTGCGCTCGCTGCCATGCCTTCAATGAACGTCACCTACGGTCATGATGAAAAAGGCAAACCGATTGCTATTCACAATGCGAACGTGAACTTCGGTCTGGCTATCGATCTGCCCCGCCCTGATGGCTCCCGCAACCTCGTGGTTCCGAATATCAAGGGTGCACAGACCTTGAGCTTCTTGGAGTTCTGGCAGGCCTACGACGATATCGTCAAACGTGGTCGTGCAGGTCAGCTTGGGCTGGAAGATTTCCAGGGAACTACGGTTACTCTCACGAACCCTGGCGGTATCGGTACCGTACACTCTGTTCCTCGTCTTTCGAAAGGGCAGGCCGCAATTATCGGTGTGGGTGCTCTTGAATACCCTGCTGAGTTCCGTGGTGTGGCGGAGACGATGGTAGCCCAGCACGCTATTTCCAAGGTTATTACCCTTACGAGCACCTATGACCACCGCGTTATTCAAGGTGCTGGTTCCGGCGAATTCCTTAAGATAGTAGAGAGCTACCTCTTAGGCGCCGAAGGATTCTATGACGAAATCTTCCAGGCTATTCAAATTCCCTTCGAACCTGTTCGATGGAGCCAGGATAATCAGGTCAATCCTGATACTGAGGTTTCTAAGGTCGCCCGCATTCAGCAGCTTATCCACGCGTACCGCGTGCACGGTCACCTTATCGCCCGCACCAACCCAGTGGGCTACCAGCTACATTCAAACCCCGATTTGAATGTAGAAAGCTACGGTCTGACTCTGTGGGATCTGGATCGAGTATGGCCTACGGGAGGGTTTGGCGACAAAGAACAGCTTCCTTTGCGTACTATTCTGGCGCGTCTACGTGAGGCATATGCGGGTACTCTCGCGGTCGAGTACATGTACATGGAAGACCGTAAAGCCCGTGAATGGTTCCAAGAGAAGCTGGAGCATGGATACAGCAAGCCTAGCCGCGAACGTCTGATGCATGTTCTGGAGAAGCTTGTTGAGGCCGAGGCCTTTGAGACCTTCCTGCAGACCAAGTACCTGGGTCAGAAGCGTTTCTCACTCGAAGGCGGAGAGTCGCTCATTCCTCTGCTGGATGCGATCATCAACAAGGCGGCAGATAATGATATGCACGGGGTCGCCATCGGTATGGCGCATCGTGGCCGCCTCAATGTTCTGACCAACATCGCGGGTAAGTCTTACGCCCAGATTTTCCGTGAGTTCAGCGGTACTGCGGCACCATATGAAGGTGGTTCTGGCGATGTGAAATACCACCTTGGCACCGAGGGCACGTTCACCTCTACCTCAGGCAAGCAAACTCAGGTGTATTTGGCTGCTAATCCTTCACATTTGGAGGCTGTTAACACCGTTCTGGAAGGCATCGTGCGCGCCAAGCAGGATGTTCTTAACGACCAGGGTATCGAAGGTCATCCCATTCTGCCCATCTTGATTCATGGTGACGCCGCGTTTGCCGCACAGGGTATCGTCATGGAAACCTTGCAGATGGCTAATCTACGTGGCTACACTACCGGCGGTACCGTACACATCGTGGTGAATAACCAGATCGGCTTCACGACATCTCCGAAGGATGGCCGTACCGCCACCAACGCAACCGATATTGCTCGGATGACCAAGGCGCCTGTCTTCCACGTAAATGCCGACGACCCCGAGGCCGTAGTTCGGGCAGGTCGTCTCGCATTCGAGTATCGCGAGCGCTTTGGCCGCGATGCCGTAATTGATTTGCTCTGCTACCGTCGCCGTGGTCACAACGAGGCTGATGACCCGTCGATGACTCAGCCGAAGATGTACCAGGTGATTGATAATATGCCTTCGACCCGTACCAAATATGCAGAGGCTCTGGTGGGTCGCGGCGATATCACCCAGGAAGAAGCGGATGAGGCATTGAGTGCATACCACTCGAAGCTGGATGCGATCTTCAGTGAGACCCAGGCGGCCGTACCCGCTCCTGAGGCGCCCAATGTCGCTGGGCTTGAGCTGCCGGCCTCTCAGCAGAGCACCGAAATTGTTCATGGCGGTAACACCGCGATCTCTCGCGATACCTTCGAGCACATCGCAAAAGCATTCGGCGAAGTTCCCGAGGGCTTCACGGTTCACAAGAAGCTCAAGAAACTGTGTGAACAGCGTGTTGAGATGGGCACAAACGGCAAGGTCAATTGGGGCATGGGCGAGCTTCTGGCCTTTGGCTCTCTGCTCATGGAAGGCACCGATGTGCGTATGAGCGGCCAAGACGTTCAACGCGGTACCTTCGTGCAGCGTCACGCGGTGCTGCATGATCATCTCACCGATGACGAATGGTCACCGCTGCAGCATCTCTCGGATCATCAGGGCAAGCTACGTATCTACAATTCACTTCTGTCTGAGTACGGTGTCATAGGCTTCGAGTATGGATACTCGGTTGAACGTCCCGATTCGATGGTGGTGTGGGAGGCCCAGTTCGGTGACTTTGCGAACGGTGCCCAGACGATTATCGACGAGTTCGTGTCATCGTCTGAACAGAAGTGGGGTCAGCGTTCTTCGCTGGTTCTTCTGCTCCCCCACGGTTATGAGGGGCAGGGCCCGGACCACTCATCAGCACGTATAGAGCGGTACTTGCAGTTGTGCGCTGAAAACAATATGACGGTTGCTGTGCCTTCTACCCCGGCATCGTATTTCCACCTGTTGCGTCGTCACGCACAGCACCGCCCGTATAAGCCGCTTGTGGTTATTAGCCCTAAACAGCTCTTGCGTTTGAAGGCTGCCTCATCCTCAATTGAGGACTTCACGGAGGGATCGTTCCAGCCCGTTATTGGTGATCGTTCCGGTGTTACTCCGGCTCAAGTTGAGCGTGTAGTCTTTGTCTCTGGTCGTCTCTACTACGATCTTGAGGCTGAGCGTGCAAAGCGCGGTGATACGAAAACCGCTATCGTCTCCGTTGAGCAGCTTTACCCCCTGCCCGAGGCAGAGGTCAAGGCACAGCTGGATTTGTACTCGAACGCCACCGATATTGTATGGGCACAGGATGAGCCCGCTAACCAGGGTCAGTGGCCGTTTATGGCTTTGAACCTGCTGCCACTTATTGACTACCGGATGCGTTTGGTGTCCCGCCCTGCGTCGGCATCTCCCGCAGCAGGTACGGGTAAACGCCATGCCGCTGAAGCTGAGGCACTGATGAAGCAGGTCTTCGAAGGCTAAATTCTTTGTGGGGTAAAGCCCCATCACAACCGTAGCTTCACAGCGAGTTTTATAACTCGTGCGATTGTGGAAGACTGTAGTGATGGGGCTTTTCCTATGCCTCAAGTGGATTTTTCATCACGATTGGATCAAAAATTTTCGAGGAGTTCGAAAACATAACTCGAACACCTTATGCTTAAACAAAAGGACAGAGCGTTTACGTACTGCAGACGCAAGATATCAACGGAAGAAAGAACCCCGTGGAGCAACGCAATATTCGACTTGTAGCGGTTGGAGACGACCTGCTCGCCGGTGTCGGTGACCCCCGCACCCTAGGTTGGTTTGGTCGCGTGATGGCACGTACCCCGCAAACTAGTGCATCCATTTCAGCCTATAATCTCGCAGCCCCGAATGAAGGAAGCGAGCAGTTGAGTACTCGATGGTTTGATGAGGCACGCCGCAGGTTCCTTCCCGGTGCCGATAATCGTTTGGTCATAGCTCCCTCAACTTTTGACATTGATTTGGGACTCACTAGTGCACGTTCACGCTTGAATCTTGCCAATATGGTAGACATGGCGTCTCAGAACAGCATCCGTGTACTTGTGGTGGGCCCTCCCCCAACTCTCGACCCGGAGCGTAACCGTCGCATCGCTGATCTTTCGGCGGCTTATGCAGATGTAGTAACCCGTCGTAATCACGTGTATGTCGATACATTCAACCCTCTTTTGCACCACGAACAATGGCGTAATGATCTGGCCGCTAATGATGGGCGTCCGGGGCAGTCTGGATACGGTCTCATGGCGTGGCTTGTGCTCCACCGCGGTTGGTACAGCTGGCTTAACCTTCCCGAGCAGTAAGATCTTACGCAGACAGAGTATCTAGATCTCCATATTTTTCGCATCAGCCTGTTGGTAAGATGCATTCAAGCCGTTTCTATGAAAAAATAGACGGCGTTGCCCTATGCGTTTAAGCCTGTGCTAAGACTCGGGGCGGTTAGTTTAGAGCCTTGCTGGCTTTCTTTGAGCAGAGGTTCACAATTCTGAAGGAGGCTCCTATGAGCAAGCGCGGTCGTAAGCGCAAGGACCGTCGTAAGGGCGGCGCAAACCACGGTAAGCGCCCCAACGCATAAGGTATCTTGCTATACGTAAGCCCCGGTGGTCTTTCACCGGGGTTTTGCTTTATCGAATTATCTGGCCTTTCAGCTAATGATCGTACTGCGGATACCGGGAATAATTCATTCGAGCGAGCCGTTACATTCCCCGAAGCCTCACACGAAGGTATGCTGTACACAGGCCCCCAAAAGTCATTACACGACAGAAAAGAGCACCTATGAGCGAGTCCAACGCCGCAGAAGCGACGGCGACTCTCACACCTCGTGAATTACGTGAGCGCTTCACTGCAGATGCCATGCAATACGTCGATCAGCTTTATGCCGCTGCCTTACGCATGAGCAGGAATTCGGCAGACGCCGAAGACCTCGTTCAAGAGACGTATACGAAAGCCTTTGCCTCTTTTCACCAGTACAGGCAAGGTACCAATCTCAAGGCGTGGCTGTACCGTATTCTGACCAATACATACATTAATCTGTACCGTAAACGCCAGCGAGAGCCACAGCAGGCACATACGGAATCCGTCGAAGACTGGCAGTTAGCCCAAGCGGGCGCTCATGATGCTTCAGGGCTACGCTCAGCCGAGATGGAGGCTCTGGATGCGCTCCCGGACACCGAAGTACGGCAGGCTCTCGCTTCACTCACCGAAGACTTCCGCATGGTGGTGTACTACTCCGACGTCGAGGGGTTCTCATATAAAGAGATCGCCGAGATTATGGATATTCCATTAGGAACGGTCATGTCGCGGCTGCACCGCGGACGCCGCATTCTGCGCGAAAAATTACTGGATTATGCTCGCGAGAATGGTTTACGCCCTTCGACTATCGCAAAGGTCGAAGCAAAAGCGGCGAAGAAGAAATAGACTCAGTTTTATAAACTCGGAAGAAAGGAGTCTGCTATGGAAGAACAAACACCCGAGAATAGCACGGCACTTACCGAAGATTGTGGCGGCAACCCCTGTTCCACAACACTCAAAAACCTTTATGAATATCTTGATGGTGCTCTCACCGCTGAGGAAATACAAGAAATTCAGAGGCATCTTGATGCTTGCTCGCATTGCGCCGAAGCGAAGGATCTTGAGGTCCTTTTGCGTGCGAAGATCAAATCTTCGTGTGACGAGCAAGCACCTGAATCCCTCAAAGCCAGGCTTTTGGAACATATTGATGAATTTTGTTCGGCGAGCGCCTAAGCCTTCACCGCCTTTGGTCTAAGTTCGCGGCATACTACGGCGGGGAGAAAACTCGACTACCGGGTTTCTCCTCGCTATTCTTCTATAAACCCGCATAATATTGTGTGTTCACCGCGAAAAATGATGCACCGTTTTACCTGGATTCTCACCCGTTTGGGGTACCCACCCGGTAGAATGGTTGAAGTGTATGGGCGCGAAGAAGAGCGTCCTCAGGTACAGAGAACCGGCGAGTTCCAGCGCAAACACCAGACAGATTATGGGAGGCAGAGAGTTATACCGATGAGCGAATTGAGTACGGCGCAAAATACCATGGCACATGCATGGGAAGCCCCCACGTACCGGGGTGCGCCTGGGATGAGCGCACGGATGCGCATCCCCGGCTCCAAATCGCTCACCAACCGTTACCTGCTCCTCGCGGCTCTTGCTGATTCTCCCTCACGGTTGCGTGCTCCCCTACACTCGCGAGACTCAGCCCTCATGATTTCCGCTTTAGAGACACTCGGAGCCCAGTTCGAGCGTATCGAGACAGGTTCGGAGTTTGGTCCTGATCTTCTCATAACCCCTCTAAATCTTGCTTCGGCTCCCCCAATGGTAAAGATTGATTGTGGACTTGCGGGAACGGTCATGCGTTTTGTACCCGCTCTTGCTGCTTTGCTTCCGGGTGATTACAACTTTGATGGTGATCCACAAGCCCGCAAACGGCCGATGGCGGCGCTCTGCGATGGTCTGCGTCAGCTAGGGGCGCGTATTGAACGATCGGGCAATGATTCCGTAGATACCTTGCCTTTCACTCTGCATTCCCCCGGACTTGCGGCCGCATCCGGTACTCCCGCAGAGATCTTTATTGATGCTTCGGCTTCATCGCAATTTATATCTGCTCTGCTCTTGATTGCGCCTAGGCTTCCTAAGGGGTTAACGATTCATCATCGGGGAAACGCGATACCTTCGGTACCTCATATTGAGATGACTATGCAGACTCTCCGTGACTTGGGTGTACGCGCGGAAGCTGTTGCTGGTGAATACGCTTGGCGTGTATTCCCGGGCACTATTTCCGGGTTTGATGTCACGGTTGAACCGGATCTTTCTAACGCTGGTCCTTTCCTTGCAGCTGCGATGGTAACGGGCAACTCAGTGACTATTCCCGATTGGCCCGCTCCTACAGCAGACGGTTCCCCCGGAACAACGCAGGGAGGTGATGAGTGGCGTACCATTCTGCTCCGTTTAGGCGGTGCCGTTGAATTCTCTAATGGTTCGCTCACAGTCACCGGGCCCGAAGAGATAACCCGGCTTTCCGGGGTCGAGTTTAACCTACAGACTGCAGGCGAACTCGCGCCCACAGTTGCCGCTCTCGTTGCGCTTCTTGACTCCCCGAGCACTCTCACTGGCATTGGGCACCTGCGTGGGCATGAGACTGACCGCCTCGCGGCTCTCGTCGCTGAGATTAACCGTTTGGGCGGGCTTGCCGAAGAAACAGCCGACGGTATTCGCATTCTTCGCCCCGTTCGACGTCTGCCTCAAGACTCTCCTGTGACGGTACAGACCTATGAAGACCATCGAGTAGCAACGTTCGCGGCGGTTATTGGAATTCACGAACCCGGAGTGCGCATCGAAAACGTTCAGACAACCGCAAAAACACTTCCACAATTCACAGCGCTTTGGCAAAAAATGCTTTCGCAATGGGAAGGAGCGCGCTCGTGAATCCATCCCGAAACCGGTCTTTCGACGAGTGGGATGAATCCGACGTTCGAGTTCGCCCCAATAAAAAGGGTTCTCGACCCCGCACTAAGGAACGCCCCCGGTACAAGCACGCTATACGCGGTCGCGTCGTCACCGTCGATCGTGGTCGGTGGTCAGTAGTTGTCGATGAAGGCACCCCACAGGAGCGGACTCTTATCGCGGCACGGGCACGCGAATTGCGCCGTACCCCCATTGTCACTGGAGACTTTGTGGATGTAGTCGGAGATATATCCGGCGCAAAAGACACCCTAGCGCGCATCGTTCGTTTGGGAGAGCGTTCTTCGGTACTGCGCCGCAGTGCCGATGACACAGATACAACCGAACGTGTGGTGGTGGCCAATGCGAACCAGTTGGTCATTGTGGTTGCTGCTGCGAATCCGCAGCCGCGCACAGGTTTTATTGATCGAGCCGTCGTTGCCGCATATGATGCCGGGATAGAGCCTATTTTGTGCATTACAAAAACCGATGTTTCTCGCCCTCAGCAACTACTCGATTATTACAGTGCCTCGGGGCTAAAAATTGTACTCTCGGGGTCAGCTGACGGTCGAGCCCCAAGTGAGTCTGGAGCCGAGGGTCTTCTGCATGCACCCGTTCATAAGCTTCTCGAAGAGCTTGTGGGTAAGGTATCTGTGCTTCTCGGGCATTCGGGGGTCGGTAAATCTACTTTGGTGAATGCACTCACTGGTGCAGACCGTGCGACTGGGCACGTTAACGCCGTTACGGGGCGGGGTCGTCATACGTCTTCGTCAGCTCTGGCCTTACAGCCCGTATCCACGCCTGAGCTTCATGTACCACCCGGAACCTGGATTATCGATACTCCGGGTATACGTTCTTTCGGACTGGCTCATGTTCCGCCGGAGCAGGTTGTACAGGCGTTCCCCGATCTGGCTCCTGGCGAGCAGGACTGCCCTAAGGGCTGTCTTCATGCGGCTCAGGCGGTAGATTGCGGTATAAATACTTACGTGCAGGCGGGTAAAGCGGGGGCCAGTGGCGCGGCGCGTTTGGATTCGCTGCGAAAACTTTTGCAGGTTGTTCCTGATGAAGAAGCTGATTCCGATAAAGAGCTTGGGGCACTCGTGTAATCGCTCGTATCCTGTACATAAGTTCCTAAGACCACACACGGTAACATTTGACGACTAATGAGAGATTCATGAACTTTACGACGTCATACACTGATGATTTGAGGCTGGCGCATATCCTGGCGGATAACGTGGATCGCGTCAGCATGTCCCGGTTTAAAGATCGGTCTTTTACCGTGGAACACAAAAGCGACGGTACTCCAGTGACCGAGGTGGATCGTGAGGTCGAGGAACTTCTGCGTGCACAGCTCTCGCGGGTGCGCACACGCGACGGTATTATCGGTGAAGAGCTAGGATCAACAGGTACAGCTGCCAGGCAGTGGGTTATCGATCCCATTGATGGTACGCAGAATTTTGTGCGTGGTGTTCCGGTGTGGGCCACACTCATCGCTCTCCTTGATCAGGGTGAACCGGTTATGGGCCTTGTATCTGCCCCGGCTTTACAGCGACGGTGGTGGGCTGCGCAGGGTACAGGCGCCTACGCAGGTAAATCGCTAACTCAGGCTACACGACTTCAGGTGTCGAGCGTCCCCACGGTCTCTGGAGCTTCGCTCTCCTACGCCGAGTTCAAAGGATGGGAGGGTCTGGGACTCGGACAGAATTTTCTCTCGCTAGTCCATGCGGTTAACCGCTCCCGTGCCTACGGTGACTTTTGGTCATATTGTTTAGTGGCCGAAGGGGCTGTTGATATTGCCTGTGAAGCTCAAGTTGCGCTCCACGATATTGCCGCGCTAGTTCCGCTTGTGCGTGAAGCAGGCGGGGCCTTCACAACAGCAGCTGGTGACGATGCGGTAACTACAGCGCAGGCGGGAGGTACCGCCAGTACTTTAGCTACTAATGGGGTCTTGCATCGTTCTGTGATAAGTCAGCTTGCACCCGAGTAACCATTCGGGTCCTGTGGTAAGGAACGGCGAAGCCCCGGCGGGTCACTAGATTTATGTGTGATAATCCCATCGGGGCTTTTATATAGGCTCTTGGTCTTGGTGCACGGGTAAATATACACGTTGTTGGCAGGCTAATTTCTAGGAAATCGCAAGAAGGTAGAGGAAGAAGTTTCCAACTATTCCTAAAGCTCCTAAGGCTCCCATGACGATGCCAAGGGAGGCAAAGGCGCGCATCCTGCCCGTCATGGGGGTAATACGTCCTTTGTTCACAGTAAAGGAAAAAATCCCCAGCCATATTGATATAACTATTGGTACCAACGCTAGAAGCATGGTATTTGAGATTGTCGTAAATTCATAGGCACCATAGCCCATAGAATCGTAGTCGTCGTGGAGTATGGCGATCCCCAGTACCTGAAAGCCACTAAATCCGGTAAGTACAAGTCCACAAAGCGAAGCAGCAAAAGAACCTATCGAGTAGAAATATCCAGGTCCGCGAATTTCGCCGGTAGGTTCCCCGTAAGGTCGCCTGTCCTCTGGTGGAACCTCATATTGGCGAGGAGCCCTACTGTAGCCAAAGTCGTAGGCGGCAGCCACGTGTCCAACTGGGGGTACGGCTTGCTGAGCCTGAGGATGAGACGCTCCATCCGTTGCTGAAGCATAAGCCGCCAATGGCGCGTCTGAAGCTGCAGAATTCTGCATATCGTGACCATCCTGTAGCGTTGGAGCTTCGACTTGAGGATATGATGCCTGAGGTGTGTTTGAATCTGGCATAGGATCCTGTCGCGGGTTTTCTGTCATCTTTTTCTCCATACGCGCTGAGTCTTCTTTCTTGATATTACGTTATTCTGGGCTGAAAATCATGCTCTTGCGGCTTTAGCCGTTGCATACTTCCCATATTTTGTTCGGCGCGAAAAAGGCCAAACATAACTGAGCCGCCCACCAGCGATTCTGCTGGTGGGCGGCTCAGTTATCAGGTTCGGGTTTTAGTTCCCTACCCCTTTTAAGGGCTTTTGTGGAGATGCGGGGAATCGAACCCCGGTCCGATGTGGCTTCAACAGGGCTTCTCCGTGCGCAGTTTGTGAAAGCGCTATTTCTCGGCTCCGATGTTTGCACAAACACTTACATCGACAAACCTATTCGTAATAAAAGTCCCATCAGCCCCTACGACGAGGGCTAACAGCAGTGGCCTTTTAAGTCGATGCCGGGTTCTGAGCCAAAGGCATGCTCAGACCGACAGACTGCAACTCGCGCTTAGGCAGCGAGTGCGAAGTCAGTGCGCTTAGATTTTGCACTTATTTTTTTGCAGAGAGCGTTAACGAGATAACCCTGCGTCCTCGGCACGCTTCACCCATCTCAACCCACATCGTCGAAACCGATCATCCCCCTATACTTTTATCAAAAAGCACCATCTACAAACGTTCTCTGCATTGCCTTGAGACGCACAGTATACCGCTCGCGATGGTAACGGTTAACTATATCAGAGGGTCTGTCTCTACACAACCACCAGGTTCTTTTACTAACAACACACCAACATTATTTTACTTATGCACAGGGGCGGAACACATCCGTAACGAGATGCTCCGCCCCCTTCATTCAGCGAAAGACTGATACCTGTCTGTTACTGAGCGGGAACAGTCATACGGCTATCAGGGTTATCCCCTACCTGGCATACCTTATTGCCGTTACCATCCGGAGTACCGACCTTCTGGCATTCCTGAAGAGTCTGCTGACCCAGTACAAAAGCGATAGTCGCGATAATAGCTATGATGATACCCACACAACCAGTAATAATGCCGGCGATGGACATTCCCTTGCCCTTGCCCAACTGGCGCGACTGGCGAAGTCCAAGAGCGCCCAAAATAATAGCACCAATGCCGAGCAGACCTCCGACAATAAAGAATCCACTCACAACAGCAAGAACACCAAGTACCAAGGAAATAATTGCCATGACCGGAGCGGCCTGCGAGGAGCCACCTGTGTTCTGAACATTAGTATCAAACTGAGAAACGCCGTAGGCAGACTGCCCATACTGCCCTTGCTGACTCTGGGCACCGTAATAGTTCTGCCCCTGGCTTGTGTATCCAGAATTTACAGGCTGGTTCTGATACCCGCTAGGCTGCGAGTAAGAATTCTGCTGACCGTAGCTCTGCTGAGCATTTTGCTGTGCAGATTGAGAACCAGAAGTTCCGTAGGGGGCTTGCTGCGCCTGCTGGGGGTAGGAAGAATTTCCATTATAGACAGATGATCCGTTCTGCTGCGTCTGGGCAGAATTCTGACCGTAGCTTTTCTGCTGTGAAGATCCCTGTTGCTGGACGTTCTGGTATCCCGCAGAGCTTTGGTGATTCTGTGTCGGATTACTGCTCTGCTGACCGGAGTTCCCCTGCTGAGAGTAACTCCGTGAATCCTGAGTCTGCTGATATTGGTTGTAACCTTGAGCTGAATTATAGTTCTGCTGTGAGGCGTAGCTCTGTCCTGAGGCGCTCTGCCCGGTCTGCGAAGAGTGCTGGGGGGTAGAATACTGTTGCTGCCCCGAAACCATGTTCGAGGAGCTAGAGTACTGCGTGTTATAGGAGGGCTGCCCCGCTGATGGAGTAGGCTGCTGATTTTGTGCCTGACCACCGTAGAAAAGATGCTGATCGCCCGAGCCCTGTTGCGGCTGCTGAGGGTACTGCTGCTGGTATGAGTTCTGAGCGCCATTGCCCTGGTAGTTCCCCTGCTGGGAACTATTATTCTGGGGCACCTGTCCCTGATACTGCCGTTGCGCTTGTGAATCCTGAGTTTGAGAGTTCTGATCGTGACCAGGCTGTTGCGACTGCCCTTGTGGCTTGTTCTGACCGTAAAGGTTTTCTGACATGCTTTACTATCCTTTGTCTTCGGTGAGGCCGTCGGTTATCCCGGCGTTATTGCTGAGTACCAACTTTCATTATACGAATTTTTATATCGAAAACCATTGGTTACGACACCCTAAGCTTCATAAAAATTAGGATGCTCTATCTCACCTATTCCACTATCCTTGAAGCACAAACGTGTGGGGCGGGTAGCTTTTTAAGCCACCTGCCCCACATGGTGAACAATATATTTGGCTACCGAACAGAAGTAGTCCCGTCGGTATTGACAGTCGTCTTCTGTCCATTAATTGAGCAGGTGACAGAGCCGTCACTATTCTGCACACCAGTATTCTTGCATTCCTGCATCATCATCGTACCGATGATGAGCAAGACAAGAACCACGGCTGATAGTATAAAGCCAATAGCACTGGTAACAACGCCCCCGATAGCCATACCCTTGCCACCGCCGGTACCTTTACGTACCTTGCGAAGCGCAATAATACCAAGGATCAGACCTACAAGTGCTACAACAATAGTGATGAAGCTTAGAGGAAGAGCCCCAAGTATACTCACGATGCCCATCACCAACGATGCAATCGCCATACCAGCGGGAAGCTTCGTCGGAACGTAACCGGAGTAAGCGTTTCCTGCAGGCGCAACAGGCGGCGCAGCAGGAACGAATTTCGGTTGCTCGGACTGCCCTCCAGAATGACCGGATGTATTCGGAACGTTCTCAGACATAAAACTCCTCCATTATTTCTGTCTGTTGTGTCACTGCATACTTACACATCTTATCGGGTAAATACGCTTTATGTCTTGCTAGTAAGTATATCCTACATGTGTCTTACCGGTGCAGATTTCTAGCCAAAAATAGCTAATCTTGATTTCCTCTGTAGAAGTTCTTCAGAGACATCAACCAGTAACATCTAACTTATCTAGCATAGATGACTATCCTAAATTGCGGTACCGCATGGCACGTGCCGCCTCCAAATTATCCTGCCTCTCACGCAGCGCCTGACGCTTATCGTACTCACGTTTACCTGTTGCCAAGGCAATCTCAACCTTCACACGCCCACCGCTAAAATATAGCTTGAGGGGCACCACTGTATACCCGGTTTCTTTGAGTTTCTGCTCTAACCGGTTAATCTCTGAACGATGCAGTAACAGCTTACGGCTGCGGCGTGCTGAATGATTCGTCCATGTACCATAGCCGTACTCAGCAATATGAATACCTTCCAGCCAGAGTTCGTGATCCTTTACATGGCAGAACCCGTCAGTGATAGAGGCTCCCCCATCGCGCAGAGATTTCACCTCTGTTCCTAAAAGGACCACGCCCGCTTCATAGGTGTCGACAATATTGTAGTTATGTCGTGCTTTCTTGTTCTGCGCGATAATCGAGTTATTCGGGTCTGTTTTGGCGCCTTTTTTCTTTTTCTGAGCCATAATATTCCTTATGCTTAGCCTTCGTTACCACGGCGACCAGAGGCGCGCCAGCGAATGCCCTCTTCAATAAATCTATTGAGCCCCCCGTCAAGTACGCTTGACGTGTTGCCTTCCTCGTATCCGGTACGCAGATCCTTCACCATCTGGTACGGATGGAGCACGTAGGATCGCATTTGATCGCCCCAGCTTGCTTTAATATCACCCGCCAGCTCTTTCTTTTTGGCGTCCTCCTGCTCTTGACGAAGCATAAGTAAACGCGATTGCAGCACGCGCAGAGCCGCAGCCCGGTTTTGAATCTGCGATTTTTCATTCTGCATTGACACTACAATACCCGTTGGAATATGCGTCATACGCACCGCTGAGTCCGTTGTATTGACGGATTGACCGCCCGGTCCAGAGGAGCGAAATACATCAACCTTAATCTCAGACTCGGGGATCTCAAGCGCATCGGTCTGCTCGATCAGAGGAATAACTTCAACCGCGGCAAATGAGGTTTGCCTGCGCCCCTGATTATCAAATGGAGAGATACGTACTAGCCGATGGGTGCCCGCTTCAACAGAAAGGCGACCAAAAGCGTAGGGCGCGTTGACCTCAAAAGTTACGGATTTCAGCCCTGCTTCTTCAGCATACGAAGTGTCCAGCACTTTCGTCGGATAGCCATTCTTTTCAGCCCACCGCAAGTACATGCGCAAAAGCATCTCTGCAAAATCTGCCGCGTCCACACCACCCGCGCCTGAACGAATCGTTACAACAGCCTCACGCTGATCGTACTCGCCAGAGAGCAGCACCAAGACTTCAAGTTCATCCAGCTTCTTCCTCAGCTCTTTACACTCGGCTTCAGCCTCCGCCAATAGGTCTTCTGCGGATGATTCATCTTCGGTCTGTGCCAGCTCGACCATGACCTCAACATCATCAATACGAGACGCTAAGCTCGTTAGACGATTCAGTTCAGCTTGCTTATGGGAAAGCGCGCTTGTTACCCGTTGAGCGTGCTCAGGATCATCCCAAAGCTCAGGTGCTGAAGCTTGCTGAGATAGGTCTTCAAGAGCGCGCTTGATACCCTCAAGGTCACTCACCGCAACAATTGAGGCGTATATGGAACGCAGATCCTTAATCTCAGCCGAAAAGTCGAAAGATGCCATAGCATTTAAGACTAGCGTGAATCAGGCGGAAAGTCCCGCCGAATTACTTTACAACGCTACAGACGCATTTACTTTTCGTCCTTCTGTCTCTGGTGGATGCGGGCGCGAGCCTGAGCCTTCACCTCAAAACCATCAGGAACCACAGCCGAAACGATCGGAGGATGAATCCTAGCACGTAACGTGACATGAACAGTACGGTCATCGCTAATCTGCACCGAGTCTACCTGCAAGTTCACGAATTCGTGAGAAGCTCCACTCTCCTCCAGATATTTGGCAGCAAGCTGCCTAGCTCGAGCGTTGTCTGCAGAGTTATCGGAATATTCCGAGAATCCATGCTCTATAGTTCGTGCGATAGAAATGGCTTGCGCATCCGCAAGGTCTTCGAGTCTGTGGGTTTGTACGTGAGCACCCGTGACCGCTAAAGTCACTGATGCTATCAACAGTACCAGAGCGCACATACCAACGATGAGCGGACTAATGCTCCCCTCATCATTATCACTGTCATGGCTCCGAACGGCATGAATATACGAAACTACCATCTAATTTCCCTTACGGAGTTTCCCGGGAAGCGGATGAAGCAGCAGAACCTATCTCAGTCTGTCCCCAGGTCACCGATTGTGAGGATACCGGGATAACGCTTGCTCCTAGCCCCTGCGGAATTAGGGGAAGGTGTGCATTTACCTGAACCTGGACTCTAATACTCTCCCGCGCGCTACACGACCCTGAACAGCTCAAAGATACCGAGATATCAGATTCTGCAACCCCAAAATCGCGTGCCACAAGCGCGCTCAAACGTTGAGCCTGTTCCTGCGACATCGAAGTCTCAGGCGGCAGCTCCTGAATATATTGAGCTACCTGCGCGCTTGCGGCATGCGCCCCCAAGATCGAAGCCTGCACTGAAAAAATCGTCAAGACCCCATACATGATAGGGAGCAGCAGTGTAACACCGAGCCCGAGAAATTCAACAATTGCGCTCCCGCGCTCATGTTCATGATCGGTATTCTCTGAATCCTCTGCACGAGTCCGCAGACACAGCGCCAGGTTTCTAAGACTGAATATATGCAGCATGACCACTCACCGAAATAGAACCTGGGAACCCCCATGGCCCCAGTACTGGCAAAGGAGCGGTAATGTGAACCTCAAGAATACGAATTCCAGACGGATCGACATATACCGATGTATGTACATCTTGCGCATAATTCTCGGGCAAATTCCCCCGAATAATCTGCTCTGCTCGTTCCTGGCCTTCCTCAGGGGTGCGGTCGTACAATGTTCCGTAGCGAGCGCCCGCGCTTGCAGCATCCAACAGAATATTGCGCGTGTAAAACGCATAGGAAACCTGCAAAATTGCGACGGTCAGCAGTACTAAGAGAGCAGAAACCATCACGAACTCAGTGCTGGCATCCCCTCGTTCTGACGGCGATGCCGCAAGCTCTTGTTTTTGATGTCGGCTCATACGACTAGGGACGAATAAGCGCAATAGCATCGTTAAACATCTTGATCAAAGCTGGTTGGGCAATAGCTAAAATCGCGGCGACCAAGATGGCACTCATCATGGTAATCATGACCCATCCGGGTACATCTCCGCGTTCTGGGTCGTCGTGCAAGCCTCTATAAGAGGTAAGCAGAAAAGCAATACCGGGAACAGACAGAAGCAACATACGAAGTCGAGTAAACATAGTATTTTCCTTATGTGATTGAGCTATTTGGAATCCGCCTTAGGGGCGAGGTTATGATGCGTTAAAACGCAAGTTTCATTAGCGAAAGGCCGGGGAAAATCGCAAAGACTACGGTCAACGGCAGAATTAAAAATACGACAGGCGCCAACATGGCGATCTCCTTTTTCCCGGCTACTTCGAGAAGCTCGCGTTTCGCGTTGTCGCGCACATCTTGGGCCTGTGCCCGTAGAACATCTGCCAAAGGAGTACCGCGTTCAATGGCTACGGCTACACCATCGACAAATCGGCTAAGGGCTGGAATTTGTGTACTCTGTGCGAATTCGTTGAGCGCCGCCAGTAGGCTGGATCCGGCTCGCGTTTGCGCAAGAATATCGTTAAATTCTCGGGCCAATTCCCCGCGAGAAGTACGGCAAATGCGCTCCAGGGAAGCAAGAGCAGATTCACCTGCAGCCACCGAAAGCGCCATCATCTCTGCAAGCGCGGGAAACTCCGCAATAAGCTGTTTCTCACGACGTACAATAATCTGGCCCAGCCACCAGTCTCGCGCCAGAAAACCGGTAACACCACCCAGGATAATGAGCATCAGGCCGCTCCAGAGTGACAATTGGTTTTCCAACAGCCCAATAACGCTCAATACTCCTAAAAGGGCCACCGAACTAACCGCCCAGAGGATTTGTTCGGCACGAAAAGCACTTACAGTCTGATCACTTCCCGCGCGGCGCAAGCGAGCAGCAAGGGCTTCGTCCCTAGACTCTGTAGAACGTACCCGCCCTAGGAACGACTGCATCATAGGTTCCAGGAACGAATAAAGGGCATCTAAAACGCTAGTTCCTGAGGCCTGATTCTCACGGTGCAGGGATTCGCGTATCGAAACGGAGCGCATCTGCGGCGCAATACGTTCTCCAAAGTTCGGCCCACGTCTCTTACGCAATGAAGATGCTATGAGCATTACACCAAACGCGAAGAAAAGCCCGAAGATAATAGCAAAGTTCATGCAAAAACCCTCCTTTCTTGAGGTAGCGCCCCGATACGGAGCATGATGCGGTACGCGATTACCGACAGTCCAGCACCCGCGAACATAAGAACGAAACCGGCAAAAGAGTTATAAATATTTCGAACCGCAGGCTGTGTGGCCATCAGCATCAGTACTACCCATGGAGCAACACAGGCCAACCGGGCGGCGTTGACAGTCCAAGATTGGCGTGCTTGAAGTTCTGCTCGGGTACGCGCATTTTCTCGTAAGAAATTACTCAATGTGCCCAGTAGTCGTCCCAAGTCGCTGCCGCCGACTTCACGTGCTATTTTGAGTGCTTCAACGATATTATCGGCGACTGGATCAGCAACATATTCCTTGAGCCGATTCAAGGAAGCTACAAAGTCACCGGTTGCACGATAATCCGATCCAAAACGTGCAAAAGCCTCTCGAAGTTCATAAGGTCCGCGGTATGAAAGCTGGATAAGAGCCTCTGGCAGTGAAAGCCCGGCACGAATAGCCGATCGTAAGTGATCAACGGCATCCGGCCAGAGCTGCCAGAGCTTACTCTCACGCACTTTCGCACGATGATTCACAACCACGCGAGGCATGATGAAACCACTGCCCGTCCCTAGAAAGGCGAAACTCCACAGCCCGGTCAGGGCGAAAAGAAGCACTCCTGCTAAGACCCCACTGAGGATACTCACTCCGGTAAAAGCCGAGGGAGTAATAGTGTGCATCCCAGCTTTACGAAGAGTTACCGCTATCTTCGGTTCCCGTTCAGTCTTGACGGCTCCTTGCGGCATGCTCCAGCATGACCACCATACGAGGAAAACCCCGATCCCCATTGCTAAGCCATAGATAACACCCATTAGCGTCCTACCTTTGCTGCTGCTAATACTTGTTCGGGCCGGTGTCCGGCGCGAATCCATTTCTCGGGTGTTGGGATTTCTAAGGCTACGCACACCAGTTCGCCTTGTTGACGGGTAAAAAGCGGTGACATCTCAATGACGCCGTCTTCTACACGACCGCCCAGCATATAAATCTCTTCTACCTGACGATGCCCGTGGGTATCGCGACCACAATGAATTACGAGGTCGAAACAGCTTGCTACGGTAGGCACCACGAAGGCGGATGAGATGTTGTCTCCTGCCAGCAACGGAAGAGTACAAATTTTAGTGACTGCATCCCGTGCAGAATTCGCGTGAATAGTACACATACCCGGTAAACCCGCGTTAAGAGCGATGAGCATATCGAGGGATTCCGCTTCGCGAACCTCGCCAATGAGTAGTCGATCCGGTCTCATACGCAGAGCCTCTTTGACGAGGCGGCGAAGAGCTATTGCGCCTTTACCCTCTAGATTAGGCTGTCTGCATTGCATTCCAACGACATCGCGCAGAGGAATAGAAAGCTCAAAGATTTCTTCACAGGTCACCACCCGTTCGCGCGGCGGTATAGATGCTGCCAAACAATTTAGCATTGTGGTTTTACCCGCTTGAGTAGCCCCGGACACTAAAATATTGACTCCGCTTTCGACAGCAGCGTGTAAAAACGATGCAGCTCCCGCGCTCAGGGAACCAAGCTTTACGAGGTCGGGAAGACGTTTGGCGCGCACCACAAATTTACGAATGTTGAGGGAGGTGTGGGCTCTCGTAATATCGGGAATCACGGCGTGCAGACGAGATCCATCCGGTAACGAAGCATCGACGAAGGGAGATGATAAATCGACACGTCGTCCCGAAGGCTTGAGCATACGTTCCAAGAGCTGTTGAATAGCCTCATCGCTGAGGTGCAGCCCTGTCAGTTCACTCTCGCCAGCACGAGCCACAAAGATTTCATCGGGTGAATTGATCCAGATTTCTTCGACCTCTTCATCATCAAGATAAGGCTGAAGCGGGCCATATCCGCAGAGATCGTTACGCAGTCGATGGATAATCTCTTCGACGTTCTCAAGAGGAGGAAGGGAAGCGCGTACCATCCGTCTTTCGTAGGCGGAAACAGTACTTCTAATGAGCCCTTCGACGGCATCCCGTGACGTGTAAGGGTCAAGGTCTCCGTCGCGAATCGCATCACGGATCTCGGCATCGAGCAGAGAATAATAATCTGGCACGACAGCAGATCTCGGGGTCTCCATTGATGTTCTCCCGGTGAAGTTTAGTGTGGTTGGTATTCTCAACGCTCTCTTAAATCAAAAATTTCGCGTTGATGTCACAATATATCCACTGGAAAACATTCACCAAAACTACATATATTTTATGCGTAATGTTCCTCGAATAATTTCTGACTCTCCTGCTAAGACTTATAGGGCTTTCAATTAATGCGTAGACGGGGTGAGGGGGAGAACAACCGTTACGGTTGTTCTCCCCCTCACCCCGTCTACGCATACTAGAAACCTAGGTGTACTAGCCACGAATCATCTTGACCGCATCCTTGATGTCCCCGTCGAAACTTAAATTACCGTGGTCAAGTACTACACCGCGATCACATATCTGTGACACTAGGTCGAGGTCATGACTTACGACAACCAGAGTCTTGCCCGCTTGGATGAGCTCTTGAATCCTTGCAATACATTTCTTCTGGAAAGGTTCATCGCCAACCGCCAGAATCTCATCCACCAAGAAAATATCTGGGTTAGTATGCACAGCCACCGAAAACGCAAGACGCAGGTACATACCGGATGAATAAAACTTCACCTCAGTATCAATAAATTCCTCAATTTCAGAGAATGCCACAATATCATCAAAGGCATCTTCAATCTCTTTTTTGGTCATACCCAGAATAGCGCCATTGAGGAATACATTATCGCGCCCCGTGAGGTCGGGATGAAAGCCTGCACCCACCTCAATAAGGCCCGCGATTTTACCGCGGTTGAGGACCTGCCCGCCTTCAGGCTGCATCACACCGGAAATCAGCTTCAAAAGGGTTGATTTACCGGAACCATTGAGCCCCAAAAGTGCCACACGTTCACCCTGTTTTACATTCAGAGTAATACCATTGAGAGCGTTAAACTTCTCAGACAGGTCACCTTTACGCCCCTTCATAAGCCATACAAAGGCTTCTTTCATAGAACGCGTATGACGCAGCACAAAGCTTTTAACGAGCTCATCGACTTGAATAACAACCGGAGCATTCGGATCAATCTCAGGCAGATCTATTTTCTCAATCTTCACAAGAATCAGAGCTCCTGAGCGAAGTTGCCCTCAAACTTACGGAAGAGCAAATCGCCGATTAGAACGGTCAGTAAGGAAATACCAATACCTACTGGGGTCCAGATACTAAACAGATGCGGAACAATCTCAGCAAAATGTCCCGACTTTTCGAGGTCTGCCGTAGGGCGCCAAAAACCGTAGTGGAAAAGTTCAACCGCAACGGTCAGCGGGTTCAACATAAACACGTTGAAAACCCACGGATATAGAGTGTCACGTACCATGGTCCAGGAGTACAACACCGGGGAGAACCATGTTGCTACCATCAGGAGCATATCAACGATATTCTCGGAGTCGCGGAAGAACACGTTTGCGACACCAAAGATGAGCCCCAGGCCGTAGGACAGAAGCATCACGATAGCCATCCCGGCAAAAATCGCGGCAATATTGCGCGGCCCAGGCCGCCACCCCGCAAAGAAGCAAGCGATGAGCATCACCACGATTTGGGGTATGAAATGTACTACCGCCACCCACACAGTTGAAAGTGAGAAGAGCTCCCTCGGAAGATAAATCTTCCGAATCAGGGCGCTGTTAACCACCATCGTGCGGGCACCGTTCCCGAATCCTTCCGAGAAGAAGTTAATCACGATCATGCCCGAAAACAGGTAGATCGCATAGTTGTGCATTCCTCGTTCCAAGCCTAAGAATAAGCCCATGGCAACATAGAACACGCCGAACTGGACGCCCGGCTTAATGTAAGACCACAGGATCCCTAGAACCGAGCCACGGTAGCGAACCTGGATTTCCTTATCAACCAGTAGCCTCAAAAGGTACCGATTACGAATGGCATCCAGGATTCCCCGCCCGCGGCCGGGGGCTTTCAAAGGTTCATCGTGCAAAGTGCTCATCGCTTAAGTTCAGACTCCGTATGCTTTGCAAAAGTTTCTGCCCATGCATCATAGGAAGCGACATCGGCTGCAGCATCTTGATACCGCTTGCGCAACTGCTCCCAATCTTTAATGATCTTCGCGTGCAATCTGGTAGCGTGAATCAGCTTTGACCGCAGCTGCTGGGGATCACGGCGATACCAGAACAATCCGGTTCCCTCCGCGTTCGTGGCCAGTGCTGAATCAAACTTAGACAGCGTCCACCAGTTAGTTTCTCCGTAGTTAAGTTGAATCTGCGGATGTTCTTTCGCTTCATCATCTACGGGTTTGAACAGCTGACGTGCAACCGTTCTTGCGGTCCACGGCACAAGTTTCTTATATCCCGGTGACTTGAAATTGCGGCGACCGCGGAAAGGCGGCTTCTTCGATTTAACTGTGGGAAAGTCGTCCACATTCGGCTTCATCTGGGACTCCGGGTACTCCCCCGCCAACTGACGAATTACCGGTAAACGAGCCGAAAGCGACTCATGCAGGTGCTCCGGTCCGGCCAGCAAATCTTCCAGCGCCATGAGGCGGCCTGCTTGAGTGTAATACTGCATTGACAACGTGTGCTTGACGTCCAAGAACATGGAGTCAACCAGCACGCGGCCACCCTTATCGAAGGGAGAATGCAACAGCGCGGTAATTAGGCGGTTACGTTCATGATAGTAAGCCTGCCAGCCCACCGAGTCATCCTTATCGGTCCATGAAACGTGCCATACACCTGCTCCAGGGAAGGACACTGTAGGGATACCAGCAGCCTTCGCGCGCAAGCCATACTCAGCGTCATCCCATTTAAGGAAAAGCGGTAACGACAGGCCGATCTTGCGGATTACCGAAGTTGGGATAAGGCACATCCACCAACCGTTATAATCCACGTCCACACGACGATGCAGCCAGTGCGTGCTGCGCAGGTTGCTGCGGCCTAAGTCGTGACCCATCGCCATATCCTCGTGAGGCTTCGCGTAGAAGTTACGCCACGGATCAACGACTTCGCCGAATGCATGAAGTACCGAGCGATCGAACATATCGAACATGTGCGCACCCACGATTGTGGGGTCTTTGCAATAGTTCGCGAAAGTCACCATGCGCAAAATTGCTTCTGGCTCCACGATCACGTCGTCATCAAGCAGAAGCACATAATCGCTGCCGTTCTTGACTGCCTCGAACATACCGCGCGAAAAACCGCCGGAACCACCCAAGTTCCCCTGGTTAATGATGCGGAACTTACCAGCAAGAGGCTTAACGACCTCCTCGAATTCTTCGTGATCCTGCACCTTCGAACTGCCCTGATCAACAATTAGGAACTCGTGGACAGCATCAAAAATTTCGGGGCTGTTGCCAAGCGTACGAATGTTGTCAATACAATAATCGACCTTATTCATGGTCGTAATCTGGACCGTCGCTTGACCAGCCTGGACATCGGCACGGGGCTCAATATCACCTAGCCAATTAGCCTCAACCAGTTCAAGATCTTCAGTTCCAGAAAGATCAAACCAATACCAACCGCCATCGCCGAAAGGCGCTAGGGGCAGGGTAAAGATTGATGTTTCGTCCCCCGAAAGGAGCTTTGCATCCACACGCTGAATAACACCCCGCCCGTTGGATTTGTATACGATCACCATGCCTTCGCCACGGGTTTGGACGCTCAGTACGACCTCTTTAAGATCGGTCCAACGGCGCCAATACGATGCTGGGAACGCATTGAAATAGGTGCCAAATGAGAGACTTTGCCCGGGATTAACGTTGATGGAGCGACGACCGATAAGGCCTTCAGCCGCGGTTCGGTTAGCAGCGATATTAGCGGCGCTTTGTTCCTGTACCTGCGCCGCCTCTGTAATACTCGTGGTAGCGTCACCATCAATACGGGTTGGCAGCTGAACGCCAGCGGCTACGCCAGCATCCACATACAGAGGTACCACGTCGGTTTCAACCGCGCTAGGGAAAATAACGCGCTGCAGGGTTTTCAGAATTTGAGTTTCAGCCATAATTATGCTTCAACTCCACCAGATTCAATCTTGGCACCCTGTGCAAAGTGCGGACGAATCTTGTTATCAAACATCGACAGCGCCGCGCCGATCGCCATATGCATATCGAGGTACTTGTAGGTACCCAGACGGCCCCCAAAAAGAACGTTCTGCTCGCCCTTTGCCAGATCACGGTACTTCAAAAGTTTTTCACGGTCTACAGAGGTATTTACCGGGTAATAGGGCTCATCGCCCTTATTTGCAAAGCGTGAGTATTCGCGCATAATAACGGTTGCATCCTTGGTGTAATCACGCTCGGGATGGAAGTGACGGAACTCGTGAATACGGGTAAAAGGAACATCCGCATCAGGATAGTTCATCACGGAACAGCCCTGAAAATCTTCAATTGGCAGAACTTCTTCTTCCAGATCAATGGTGCGCCACGAGAGGTCGCCCTCTGCATAATCGAAGTAACGATCGACAGGGCCGGTGTAAACCACAGGAATCTGCCCCAGAACTTTCTCACGAGAATACTCGTGATCATCCGAGAAAAAGTCCGTATTCAAACGAACTTCAATATTCGGATGCGCCGCCATGCGTTCCAGCCACGCCGCATACCCGTCGACCGGTAGACCTTCATACTTATCGTTGAAGTAACGGTTGTCGTAGGTGTACCGCACAGGCAGGCGCGAAATAATGGATGCAGGCAGTTCCTCCGGCGGAGTCTGCCATTGTTTGGCGGTGTAGTGCTTAATAAAGGCTTCGTACAGTGGGCGCCCGATGAGTGAAATACCTTTGTCGTTGAGGTTTTGCGGGTCGGTACCTGCCAGTTCGCCAGCTTGTTCTGCGATGAGCGCCTTTGCTTCCGCAGGAGAGTAAGCAGCGTTAAAGAACTGGTTAATGGTGCCCAGGTTGATAGGCATGGGGTACACAATACCGTTGTGGCGAGTGTATACACGGTGCACGTAATTGGTGAACCCAGTAAATCGGTTTACATATTCCCAGACACGCTCGTTGGAGGTATGGAAAAGGTGAGCGCCATAGCGGTGCACCTCAATACCAGTCTGCTCTTCATTCTCGCTGTATGCATTACCGCCGATATGAGAACGACGATCCAGCAGAACGACCTTCAGACCCAATTCGGTCGCTGCCTGTTCTGCAATGGTCAGACCGAAAAGGCCGGATCCGACAACCACGAGATCCGCAGTCATTATTTACTCCTGTATGTCATGGGAACTCGCGTTATATCAGCGAATTCACCTGCCGTAGACACCCTGTGCAAGGGAGCCAATTCTGTTGTGTTTACGGCATACGCTGCCACTGACACAACGATTTTAGTCATTATCTAAAGTTACCCGATAACACCGTCAGTTGCATATTTTCCCGGTACAGCAGACTGGGGTTTAAACCCACGACGCACACGGTATAAGCGATAATTCCGAAATTCGAGTGTACCAATCCTACCGAAGAACCGGGCTGAGGTATACGGAGTGTCTCACACTTTTGGTTTCAAACTGCACGTCTATGCAACCTCTCTCCGAGGCAATCACGCGAGCCTGCACATCACGTAATATTTCCGGTTTTTCGCCGTTATTACCGGTAAATTTCCAAAATACCTGTGGATAACCTGCTCATCACATCTGAATCTCACACGTTATCCACAGAACCATGACAAAGCGGTTGAAAGCACATGGCATACCGACTGATATAGAAATATGAAACTTCGGCTTTTCCACACCCCTGATATCGCAGATGCAAGCGCCCAGGAGCGCTTGACTGATCACGATTTCTATCCAAGCCTCTTATCTCTTGAATGTTCCGAACAGACCTCGGGGGCACAGGTACAACACATAATTTCGCCCTCTAAAAATGTATATAGCGTCTTTTCTCCTAGCGGTGATTCCACTCGTTTAGAAGATTGCGTGGCTGCAGCCGCACCTCTGGTACATGGAGCCTGGCTCAAACCCGAGCAACCTTCCGATGAGAGACCAGCATCGGTTAGTACTCTTTGCGTACTTCGGGGACCGGATGCGGGCCGCTCTTTCTCACTCCCTCGTGGGTTAACCGTTCTAGGACGCTCCGAAACGCGTAGCGGTATTTCACTCAATGATCCATATATCAAGCCACGCCACGCCGAATTTGATGCTTCTGGTTCAGGAGTGACTCTCAGGGTTCTAGAGCCGGAGAGGACTGCGCAAAGAACCGGCTCCCGTGCGCGCCCAAAGCCTCAAATTCTACAGTGGAACAAACCTTTTATGGTAGGTACTTCACTGTGTGTCATCTGTCCTCCCGGAAAAACCCCGGAGCTTCCCACGCCCTCACACGATTCTTCGCCTTTTACTCCGGTTATTGTTAATCCGCCCGCTCCCCGAAAACTGGGCATGATGCTGATGACTATCCTGTTACCGCTTGTGGCGGGCGTGGCCTTCGCCCTTTTTACAGGTATGTGGATTTTCTTGCTCATGTCTGTGGCTTCTTCACTTTTTATGCTGATGCATTTTTTCGGGGGCAGAGCGGAAAACCGCAGTGCCGCTGCGTTGGTGAAGAGCAGCGCAAAGCAAGAGTTAGAACGAGCACAGGCACTGCCGACAGCAGGAACACTGTTGCACGCAGCGGCCCCTGACGCTGCACGGTCACCTGCTGTAGTCCTAGGATACGGTCCTCGTCTCCCCTATATTTCGGGGCGAAACGTACGATTTGAGAAGATTTCTCCGCATCCACAGGCTCCACATTATATTCCGGTCCCAGTACCAGGCTTACCTCACGACGTATCGCTGCGTGCCGAACATCTTCATGCTTATTTAGTACAGCTTGTAGCCCATGCACGCGATACCATCACGGTCATAACCGATGCTGAGCATGCCGAAACACCGCTTTACGGTGCTTTGCGTTCCTTAGGTGTCTGCCCCCGTGTGTTTCTTCACGAGGGTGCGTCTCAGGCTCACCATATTCTCGAAAAGATATGTGATGCTGCAGAACGTCCAGGAACAGCCTTATCGACTTCACAGGAGGCTGGAGACGACCAGCTTTTCATCATTTCCGCATCACTAGTGCGTTCCATACCGGCTGCGTTGATTAAACGAGCCGCGCAGGGGGCAAGGTTATGCATTGTTCACATGCCTATCGCCCGTGGAACCATCGATTCACCTCGCTCTGCTTCGGTATTCACCCATATATCCCATCTGCAGGTACATACCCACGGCGATTACCTAGAATCTGTGCAATATCTGCTTCGCGGCAGCATCACTGATGATACAGCCCACAAAATCACCGGCTCTTCTCAGCACGCAGGACTTATGCCTCACGAAGGGATCGTTCAGAACCACCCCTTAGACCTGCACGATATATGTGCTATAGCAGATGGGCTCAGTACTAACACATACATTCGTACTTTGGGGGCTTTATCTGCGGTCCAGGCGTCATCTCCCGCAGGGTCAGGACACGGCACCGGTTCGGTCCATGCACGCACGCTTGCTTTCTCTGAGCTTACCCAGCAGTCTACGAATCTCCTCTACGAGCAGTGCCTTCAGCGGTGGGAACACAACCGCTACGCAGAGGATATTAGTTGTCTTTTAGGGGCCACCACCGAAGGATTTTGCGATATTGGGTTCACAACGCACGGCCCACATTGGCTTCTGGGAGGCACCACCGGCGCAGGAAAATCTCAACTTTTGCGTTCGCTCATCCTCAGTGCGGCTCTGCGATATTCCCCAGAACGGCTGGGGCTTATTCTGGTAGATTTTAAGGGCTCCGCCGGGCTTGGCCCTCTGGCTGAGCTTCCCCATACCCTCAGTTTGCTGAGTGATTTCGATGTTGCCGCCGTTCGCCGCGCGCTTGAGTTTTTACGTGCCGATGTGAACCGACGTGAGCTTGATTTACGCAACTTAGGGGTAAATTCTTATCATGACTACCTGCGGTTGTGCGCTTCAACGGGCGAAATACCACAGTACCCGGAAGTTGTGATTGTGGTTGATGAGTTCCGTATGCTCGTTGAGTCTATGCCGGATGCTATGACCGAGCTAATGCGCATCGCTACTATTGGTCGTTCCTTAGGTATTCACCTGCTCTTGGCAACTCAACGACCTCAGGGAAGTATTTCACAGGATATTCGGGCCAATATTGCTACAAATATCTGTTTGCGTGTGGCATCTGCACAGGATTCATACAATCTCTTAGGGCATGAAAAGGCCGCGCATATTTCCGCGTCCTCTCCCGGAGCGGGATATGTCAGTCTTCCAGATGGTCGTATTCTAGCTTTCCGTGCCCCACTTGTGGACGCTCTTCCGCAGCAACATGCGGACTTCCAACAAGTGTATCGGTGGGAGACTCCGGGATGGGTTCCCCTAAACAAGACACCCTCCGTACAACAAGTTCCAGCCGAAGGTGAGGATAAGCTCCTAACCCGTGCCGTGCATAGTATTCGTGACTTATACCTGTCTTCACACAAGAGCCCTGCGTTTGTTGACCATTCCGAGCAAAATTCGAGCAGTGTTGCTTATACCTGCGCACGGTATACTCCTATACCGCAAGCATTACCGGAGAATTTTCCTCTAACCCGTACCCTGCTTGATACTGGTCTTCATCAAATCCTCGGCTCAGACGGCGCACGTAGGCGCGGTTACCTTTTGGGCACCGTCGAAATCCCACAGTACGGTAAACGGCAGCCTATTCGGTTGGATTTGGAGGCGCATCCGGGCGCCCTTGCCGTGCTAGGAACTGTTTCCGAACGCACCGCAATCACAAACGCGCTCATAGCCCAAGCTATTGAGCGGCAGAACCCTGTCTATGTTTTCACCTCAGATGCAGGGTATCATCGACGCCTGCACTCGTACGCAGATAGTCTTGCCGTACTCGTTGGCCCCCATGAGCCTCAGCATCTTCGATTCTGCCTCGAAAAAATACGCTCGACTCAACATTCTGCAGAACAGAGGGCTCAGCATCAGCAGCCTCTGCTCATCTGCGACGGAGTTGACGGATGGCTTGAAATGCTCATGAGAGACCCCCAGACGGAATCATATCTCTACGATGTATTGGCTCAGAGCCACCGTGAGGGCTACCAGGTTGTTTTTACCTCAGCTCTTCCTCTGCGAGGCAGGTTCAATTCGGTCGCATATTCAACCCTTCTCAGCCGCAGGTTTGTGGAATCGGATTTACTGCGCAAGTCTTCTAAGAGCTATCCTCTACCGAACGCCACACATTTTGCGATCGAAGGCGGGCTCAATACCGCCCTTGTGGGTGATGTTCCTCTGGAAGCATCAACGTTGTGCCCTGTCGTGACCTCATGTGAAAATATCATCGAGCTGCAATCGGGTAACTCCGACTTTTCATGCAATAAGTCGCTCTCACTCCGTCAGTTCCCGCGGACTTTTCCCATGCCACAGCTAGAGACAATCGTCACGTGGCATAGAGGCTACAACGCCCAGGGAACACATATATTGTGCGGCTACTCCCGTACGGGCACTCCTAGCTTTCTTCAGGCCAAGGAAGGCGTTTTTATACCCGTTGTGGGTTCCCGGGCCTCAGGTAAAACGCATTTTCTCTCTGCGCTTCGAATGCTTAACCCGCATCTGGGAGCTCTCTACATCAATGGGAACACCCCACCCGACGGCCAGAAAATTCGCCAGATGTGCAAGTCGGTACAAGATCCCGAGAAAACTCTGATTCTCATCGATGATCTTGCCTATATACCGGCAGCCGCTCAGCAGGTGCTTCTTGATCTCGGGCCGCGTTTCAGGGCTGTTTGGGTAGCATATACGCCATGGGCCCGGTGGCATTCATCCCCCATTTTGACGGCACTTTCTGGATGCTCGCGAGCGGTTCTTCTGGCTCCTGCCTCTATCTCTGATGGGGACATTTGTTCTTTGCATGAGATCCCACGCGATATGTATACCGAGGGGATGTTACCGGCTGGGCGCGGAGCACTTGTGGATGCGGGCCGTGTACAGGCTTTTCAGGTTCCCGATGAGGTGTATCAGTCTGTACATGATGCCGTTCAGGCTTATCAAGAGTAAATTTATCGACCCGCATAACGGGATAATTCTCGTTCCTCTTCCTCAGTAACTTTGAGTGTATATTCTCGGGTTGCACGGGTGAAGAGGAGCGCGAATGCCGTTCCAGCTAAGAGAATTTCCACACAGTTAATCACTAAAAATGTTACGGCAGCAGCTTGTACTTCTGGGGTAAGACTAAAGTATATGGAGAGGTTAGAAGCACCTACAAAAGCAGCACACAGGCTGATGAGCATCACCCAGACACGAGCATGTCCCTGATAGAAACGAACAGCGCAGAACATGATGCCTACCCCCAAAGCAACTTGAATGAGACTGTTGACGATACGATCTGCGTTCCTCTCAGAGTCATTCATGATGAAGGGGGCGATAATTCCGCGGTACACAAGCACGACGGCAAAAAATCCTAATATACCGGAGGTTATTTTTACAGTAATCGGTACGGTGACGCGTGCTTTCATCGTGTTGGTGGTCTTCCCCATCGTACTCTCCTTGCGGTGGGCTCAGATGCGAGGCTTATAGGCTTTTAATTCTAACTGGCAGTCGTTAAACACGCATGGTCTGACGTTTTATGTCGTGCATTCGTAGAAGTTCACGTAATTTGCTCTTTTTTCATGATTTTTGAACATAGTTATAGGAGTTTCTTAAGTATTGAAACTTAGATACAAGGAGACCCTAAGTGATGCAAACCTCCAAAATTTTAAGATTTTTTTCGAAAAACCCCTTGTCAGAGAGGAATATCCATGCGAAAGTTGATAAGTCAAATTTTTGCACCACTCATTGACGTAAAGATTTGCCTACACGCACACAGAACAAGTTAAGTTATCGCTTGTTGTCAGCTACCGTGCAGTAGCGAAGCACGAGCAAACCATAAGATAGAAGGAGGTCCAGCTGTGGATTGGCGTAGCCGTGCTGCTTGCTTGGATAAGGATCCAGAACTATTTTTCCCTGTTGGAAACACCGGGCCTGCTCTCTTGCAGATTGAAGAGGCAAAAACTGTTTGCCGCTCGTGCAAGGTTATTGACGTATGCCTCAAATGGGCTATCGAAACCGGTCAAGATTCTGGCGTTTGGGGAGGTACCAGCGAGGATGAGCGTCGTGCGATGAAACGCCGCGCCGCTCGTGCCCGCCGTGCTTCCTAACTATAAGCGCGTATTCTCAAAGCAGAAGCTCGGTGTCACTCCTACTTCCGGTAGGAGTGACACCGAGCTTCTGCTATTTTCTTCATACCACAGTACTACGTCGTACTAACTCAAGACGGCGTTGATAATAACGCGCGTGCCCGAAGGCTCATTCGCTTCCCAACGGATCGAGCCGTTAAGCTCACTGGCAACTAGCGTACGTACGATCTGCATTCCTAATCCTTCATGCTCCGCTGTAGGCCGGTATGCATCCGCACCAGATTCTTCGATGGGGTCATTCCCCATACCTCTACCGTTGTCCGTAATAATAACGGTCAGGGTATTATCCCCCTGCTCATTGATATTCCGGCGCCCTTCAAGAGTCACGCGCCCAGTTTCACCGTTCAGTCCATGCTCCACAGCATTTGCAACAACCTCGTTGATAACTAGGGCAAGCGGAGTGGCAAATTGACTGGGAAGTAGCCCAAAGTGTCCCAAGAGCTCTGTATCTACGGTCTGCCCGGGAGAAGCGAGCTCGGCAGCAATATGGAATTGCCGCTCGATAAGCTCATCAAAATCTACACTCTGCGTTAACCCCTGTGACAGGGCTTCATGCACCGTTGCAATTGTAGCCACGCGTCGCATAGCTTGTTCCAGTCCCTGCTTTGCTTCAGGTGTTGTCATACGTCGCGATTGCAACCGTAAAAGCGCCGAAACCGTTTGAAGATTATTCTTGACACGATGGTGAATCTCTCGGATTGTTGCGTCTTTTGTCATAAGCTCCAGCTCGCGGCGACGCAGTTCCGTGACATCACGGCACAAAATAAGTGCACCACGACGTTCCACCCGAAAAGTAGTGCTATGCACGAGCGGAATAGAACGCATCGTTACTCGGGTGCGGCCAATCGTAAGTTCAGTACGTATATCCGCACGGCCCGCTAAAACGAGCTGCAAAGTCTCATCAGCTTCCTCCCCAGAAGGAAGCATATCTCGGGTAACATCCGCCAGGTTGAGGTTCTCAAGATGGTCACCTAGCCCCAAGCGCGCATACATTGAGTTTGCATTGGGTGAGGCCAAAACGACCTGACCCTGTGGATTAATGACGATAATTCCATCAATAGCACGCGGATTACCACGAGTATTATTCTCCTGCGCCAGAGGATCAGGCCAAATACCAAGGTGAATCATCTCCAGCATATTCTCAGTAACCCAGTTATAGATTTCTTCAGCTTGAGACGACGCCCGCACTACAGTGGGAATCGTATGCATACTCAGAAGCGCAATAGTACGGCTATTACGCACTATCGGCACAAAGGTCACTTTCACTCCAGGGCGCATACTGGGCCCGGCTTCCATAACATGGTGGACAATCTTCTGGGTATGCCAAGATTTACGTGCTTCATCGCAGATATTATCGTCCATGGTGTGGTCCACAATATCGTGATGAAACAGAGTGTGAACGTTAGACGGGCGCACATGTGCTATTGCTGAAAACCCGCTGGACGCCGACGGTCCAGAAACGCTATCCGGCCCGCTCCCATCAGCCACCACATAGTCAGTGGGGAACCATACAACAAGGTCACTCTGAGCAATATCGGCAATAATCTGCCACTCCCCGATGATGAGGTGAATCCACTCGGTATCACCAGGACCGAAACCACCAGGGCTGAGATTACTCTCTGTAAAAGACATTGGGCTCTCCCAAGAAGTTGAATACGTCTAACCTATTCTACGGTTCAACCATGTTTTCTGGATATATGACGTGGAGAGTTTATAGTTTTTACGCCGTATTCATGCGCAATAGACCCTATTGTTACTTTTCGGTTTCGTATCCCGAGAAAAGGCTCACCTCAGTTTCCTAAGACCCAACGATGTGTATAGCTTGCGAATCCCAACAATAAGCGGGCTTCTGGGCGCATACTCCAGAAGAGTCTGCCCACGAAACCATGCCCGATCCACGGTTTTCCGGTCATACGGTAAAAACCCCGAAATAGGGTTTCGCGGCCCAAAACGCTGCCAGGTATTCGCCAGTTCTCGTTCCGCGTCCCGTCCGGTTGCCTCAGTACGAACCTTGTTGAGCCAGATATGAACCTTGGCAGTATCACGAAGCGTACAGGCGCCTTCATGCATTTGGTCATACGCACGGATCGTTCGAGGGATACCGATAATATCGGCGTTTCCCAGTAATACAATATGATCCGCCATTTCAAGAGCCGTTATAGCAGCACCATTGCGGCGGGGACCAGACTGCGCAAAACCAAGCTCGGCATCTGACTCAAGACATGCTGCTGTGTCAAGAATAATGACATCATAGCGATGCGCAAGCCACTTTATACTATCGCGGAGCGCACGCGTTCGCAGCTCAGGCCAGCGATCGGGACGAGTGATACCGCTCAAAAAATCAAGATAATACTTTCCCACCCGCAGAGTGCTAATTGCCTCATCGCTAATCTGGGTGTCAAGCTGCCCACGCTCGATAAAATGACACAGCTGTGCGATACCAGAATAATCGTCTAGAAGACCTAAAAGAGGACTTAATGAGGGGTTATAGGTATCGGCATCGACTAAGCATACACGCATCCCCTCAGCGGCAGCGCAGTTCGCTAGATTAAGCGCTAAAGTGCTACGCCCAGGCGCTCCCCCTGTACCCCACACAGCAACAATAGTTCCTCGATTTTCAGCTTCTACGGCCTCGGGTTGAGGCCCAGAAAACTGTGGATAGTATTGTCGGGGCGAATCTCTAAGTTCGTTCAGCGTCGGCTGCTGCATATTACTTTCAAAGTAAACAGAGGCTTCGTAACCCTCCTGAAGCTGCGACGCTTTTAATTGCTCTTGCGAAGGGCAAGACAATGGAAAGTCCATGCTGCTTTGTTCAGTCTGGCTTCTATTCGAGTTTACTAGAGCATAGCCGTATCCAGAAGTATCGGGATGCAGGTATTCTCCTGACCCGTTGTAGAGATTCTGCGTATCATATCCGTAGTGTCCGGAATATCCCGAGTCGTACCCATACCCGTTCTCCGCGTCTTGAGGAGTTATGCCGAGTTCCTGTTCAGGCTCAGCAGATGCCTCATCAAGTAGTTTTTCCACTATTGCTGGCAGTTGATGCGGTTCCGTATCTGTTGCAAGAGGCATAACAAGATCCGGAAGCGGAGTATCTTCAGGAACCAAAGCAATAAATTTTACATCTGCTTCGTCCAGTTCGTGCAGAATAGATACGGTAGCTTCCTGGGGCAGACCCACGCTGAGAATAGCACACGCTATTCCGGCGTGGGCATAGCCTAAAGCATCCGCAAAAGTATGAGCGCTTCGAGCAATGCTAACACGCCCCCGTTGAGATTCGATAGCGTTCAGGATGGTACCGTCGTCTCCTAAAAGTACCAGAGGGATATTATGGATCACTTAGTTCCCCTCAGATTTATACTCAATAGGCACAAGGGTAATTTTTGTCTCTGATGACATGGCATGCAGAATATCCGGTAGCTTTTCGGATTCTATCCAAAGCTGTACATTGGCATGCCCGTTCGCACCCAAAACTCCTTCATCAACCGCAATAGTTGATATTTCTGCATTCTGAACAAGAGGTTTTTGTTCAGACTCATTATCCTCGTTTTTACCTTCGCCCTCAGGCACTTTCTGCTTTTCCTTGCCGGAGGAGATGACCCAAATATCCACACGCTCGCCAGCTTTAAAAGTAGAAGCTATTCCACGATCAAGGGTTACCGTAACAAGCCGTCTGCGCTCCTGGATATTCTCGTGTGCAGATGCCGAGCTAATAAGCTCCCCCGCAGGAATTTGCCGCACAGCGATATACTTTCCTGATTCAAGTTGCTCACGTGAAAGATAGCGATCTTTACTATCACCCAGATTAACCTGTTTTTCAATCAGCATATCTGGAGTAATCTTTTGCCCAATAGAAATATCATTCTTCGCAGTGTAATATGTATAAGTCTGATTATTAATTCTAATAATTCCAATAACTCCCGCTATTGAAATCAGAATTAAGATAAGACCAACAATAAGCTTCGGGTCTTTAAAACCCGGCTTGTGCATACGCATACTACTTTCTTCAGATTGATGCATATTCGTTCTGGATATTTTATTATGCTTCACTGCATAGACCTTTCATCCGGAAGTGTCGCTACCCTAGCGGTTTGTAGCTGTTTTCTGCGCTTTCATCAGGGAGCAAGCGCCTAAATTATATAGCACCACACTGCACACCTTGAAAGCAATTATTACAACTTTGAGCGCGATATCATCTCTTTGCGTGCATAATATCTAAACTACAAACCTATGAATATGAGATGTGCAGCTAGATAATTTTTTCAGGCTTATGTACATAAATAAGCTGGCATAAGCCTATTTAGTAGACTATACTGAAACTACACATTAGCTGCTCCCCCAAGAGCACAAAGGGACCCAAAGACTCTGTAGCGGAAGGATTTTTTACCATGTCTGCACCACGTTTTTTGACACTCAGCGATGTCGCCGAAGAGTTGCAGGTGTCGTTGAGCCAGGTACGAGCACTCGTTCGTAGCGGTGAACTACCAGCAATTCAAATTGGTGGTCGCAACCAATGGCGTATTGAGCGCACACGCTTCGAAGAGTACATTAACGAACGCCACGAACAGACACTAGAAGCCATCGCCTCCGGCAAAATGACGAAAATCAAAGCCAACTAATTGACCGTCACAATAGCGCATATGTGGGATGTGGGGATTATCCTCACACCCCGTTCTTTATATGCCAGCGCATTGGAGTATGCGGAATAAGGTTCGCATGGAGATAACGTCATTTCGATAAAGTCTGCCCCAACTCGTGCGATAACACCTTCAAACATCGTGTTTACTGGCGAATCACAAGATACCCGCACTGGCTCTTGCGCCATCATCAAGGCGTAGCAAGCATCAGACGTGCTGAACCTATAGGCACGAGCCTGCACATCAACCTTGACCTTTGCCGCTTGATTTTCGCACTCCCACCACAGGATGCTCGATTCTGGAATAAGGATATTCTCTCGTCCTATGCTGAGTTGAATCCACCCCTGACCAATCGCTTCAAGACACCCTTCACGAACCGTCCCATCCGTGCCACAGACTTTTATCCTGCTCCCATGTTGAGCCGCACATCGCTCACGCATGGTCACCGCCAGATACTGCATGCGGGCACGTCGTTGTGCCTGGTTCTCAAGAGTCCGAAGCTGTTCCGCTTCAAACTGTATGTCTAAATCTCGGAATAATCGTTGCATTCTCATGCTATGAGCCTACTGCATTCTAAGGTTTTGAGGCATATTGCACCGCCACAAGCCCGAAAAATCAGCATTTCTTCGAGAATTATTACTAAATGATTAAGATTCTCCCCTTCAGATTTACACCGACTATGTAGGCGGGGTAAATATAACATATAAGGACATCAACGACTACCAACGCCAAGGGGGAATACGATGAAGTCACAAGCTCAGATGAGCGTCCTTGATGGAGTGCTTAGCATCGGCGTTCCCACGCTATCCGTTCTCTCAGGGGTGCTAGCGCATAGTGTTCGCGTTATATCTGTATCTTTGACGGGTTTGGAAAACGCTATGATGATAAGCGTTGAAGTCCTCTCTGCAGCCGTCATGCTCTGGTGGGCTCTTGGCGTTATCCTCGGTGTTGGATACCTTCTGAAAGTCAGAGCCGGTTCCATACGTCTGTATCACCGTGAGGATCGTGGAACTTTTCTGCTCCCCCGGTATATACGCAACACTATTCTTACTCTAGGCGGTGCAGCATTAGGTCTTAGCGCGGCATTTGCACCTGCACAGGCCGCAGATGCGCATCCGAATATCAGCAGCCCTGCAATATCTGCGCCGTCTCAGCTTTCGGATTCCCCTGCTGCCCACTCGGCTTCGTCGTCGTCAGAGGCATCTGTGGAAAATTCTACGCCCAGCACGGAGGCGAATGCTTCACCGCAGGAGTCAGCCGCAGAAACCCCTCAAGAGGTACCGTCTCAGAACTCTCCGTTCTACCAGGCTGCTGCCTCATCTCCGCAGGCTACTGGAGCCTCCGCTTCTCCTCATGAGTCTTCTGAGAGCCCGGCAGTACCCGTCCAGCAGCAACGTCCAAGTCTTTCACCCTACGCGCAGCCCTATGGTACACCGCCGCCAAACATATCTGCCGAACCGACGGTTCCCTCAACAACCCAGCCTCAAGCAGAACATCAGAATTTGAGCCCGTTCTTCGGCGGTCAACGAGAAGGCGCACCTTCCAGAGAGGTAGCACCAGCATCCCGAAACCACACTACGCGTTCCAGCCACCAAGTTGTTGTGGGTGATTCTCTCTGGTCCATTGCCTGCCACGAGCTGAGCGACGATGCCTCTCCTCCGGAGATTCTGGAATATTCCCTGAGAATCCACTCCGCCAACCTGGACGTTATGGGGGATAACCCCAATATCCTATATCCGGGTCAAACTCTCACATTGCCTGACCGATAAGTACGCTATTTTTCTTCTCGACCGATATGCCCAACCACTATACAAAGGAGCTAAATCATGACCGCTATCAATATTTCTCTTCACGATCTCTCCAAGAAGATCGAGAGCCATCTTCTCGAAGAAGCAGCCGCCAGAGCGCAACAGGATGATATTCCCGATGTACCACCATCGACCGCGCCAGGAAATCTTGTCCAATCACAATATGGAGTAGTCCTCTCCCCGATCAATATGTATGCTCAAGATCAACAGAATAGAAAAGCTCACCATATGTTGCCACAGAACACCGCTGTTAGGGCGCGCATTCGTTCCCGGAAAAGTGCATCTCACGGGCGACCTCTTAAGCGTTCCGATTCTGGAACCCTACGCATTGAGTCGCTTTGCGCAGGCATAGGTTTAGCGGTTCTTGAGGTTCTTATGAAAAAGCGATCCGCACAGCAGTTCAAACACTGGCTATCACCCGAATGCTTCACGGCGTTGGAACAGCGCCGTTGCTCGCAAGAGCAACATGCTAGTTATCTCGCTTTTACCAAGACCCCGCACGTAGCGCGGAGCCGTGCTCAAAGACTTAATGACGAGACATATGAGGCATGTATTATTCTCACGGACGGTGTTGTAACCAGGGCTATGGCAATGCGGGTGCAGGCTCGCTACGGCGGGTGGTATATTACTGCACTGCACTTTATCTAAACCGCATAACCAGATGTGGGCACCCCAAGCTTTTGGGAGTGCCCACATGCATGATGAAAATAGTGATGAAGCTGCTAGTCAGCGTTCTCTACGCGAACATCGGTGCCACCTTCTTCATTGGGTGCAGAGTACTGCAAGAACTTTGGGCGGCTCGGAGACTGAAGCTGCACCGCCGAGGCCTTGGTTCGCTGCTTCGACAAATCCAAATTGAAGAGGTAACTAACGGTCTCTTCGCGAATAGCGTCAAGCATAGCCTGGTACATGCTGTAGCCCTCACGCTGGTATTCCACTAGGGGGTCGCGTTGTGCCATCGCACGTAGTCCGATACCTTCTTTCAGGTAGTCCATCTCGTACAGATGTTCAGGCCAGCGTTCTCCAATAGTCGAGAGCATTACACGACGCTCAATCTCACGCATAGAATCTTCGCCTACAGATTCTTCGCGTTCATCGTAGACAAGATGCGCATCTGCAAGGATCTCTTTGACTATCTGGTCACGAGTAATCTGGGTTCGATCCCCGGCATCTTCCGCCAGGTCGTCGGCGGTAATACTGACGGGATAGATGCTCTCAAGAGCCTCCCACAAGTCGTCAAGGTCCCAATCTTCTGCGTGCCCTTCGCTAACACGTTCGTCAATAGCGGTCGTCAAGACCTCGTCCACAAAACCAGAGATCTGTTCCTTGAGATCGTCGCCGTGCAGAATCAGAGAACGGTCCTTATAGATGGCTTCACGCTGGCGGTTAAGAACATCATCGTATTTCAGCACGTTCTTACGCTGTTCTGCGTTACGTGACTCAACGTTTGACTGCGCAGTCGCGATAGCGCGTGTCACCAACTTCGAATCTAGAGAAGAATCTTCCGGAGCCATCGCCATGAGGCGGGTTGCAGCGCCGGTATTAAACAGACGCATAAGTTCGTCAGTGAGTGAAAGGTAGAACCGGGACTCGCCGGGGTCACCCTGACGACCAGAACGACCACGCAGCTGGTTATCGATGCGGCGCGACTCATGGCGTTCGGTACCTAGCACATAAAGACCACCAAGTTCCGTTACCTCATCGTGCTCGGTCGCTGCTTCTTCCTCGCACTGTTCCAGAATGTCGGGCCAGCGTTTCTCATATGCTTCAGAATCGCGGTTCGGGTCAAGACCCAATTCAGCCATCTTGGCGACAGCCTCGAATTCTGGGTTACCACCAAGCATAATATCGGTACCACGACCTGCCATGTTGGTAGCCACCGTTACGGCACCCTTGCGCCCTGCCTGAGCCACGATGTGAGCCTCACGCTCATTGTTCTTGGCGTTCAATACCTCATGGCGCACGCCTTCTTTTGCAAGTTGACGCGAGAGGTACTCCGACTTCTCAACGCTCGTCGTACCCACCAGAATAGGCTGTCCCTTTTCATGGCGTTTCTTAATGTCTTTAACAACGGCTTTGAACTTGGCTACCTCGTTACGGTACACCTTATCCGGGTTGTCAATACGCTGCACATCCTTATTCGTGGGAATAGTAACAACACCCAGCTCGTAGGTGCTCATAAATTCAGAAGCCTCAGTCTCCGCAGTACCAGTCATGCCGGAAAGCTTATCGTACATGCGGAAATAGTTCTGCAAGGTTACGGTTGCCATCGTCTGGTTTTCAGGCTTAATTTCGACGCCTTCTTTAGCCTCAATAGCCTGATGGATACCATCGTTATAGCGGCGTCCAGGAAGAATACGACCAGTGTGCTCATCCACGATCAGGACTTCACCGTCGATCACCACATAGTCTTTATTATTGGTAAACAGCTCTTTCGCTTTGATGGAGTTATTCAAGAAACCTATAAGCGGAGTATTCCTGGATTCGTACAGGTTCTTAATACCCAAATGGTCTTCAACTTTATCGATGCCAGATTCGAGAATACCGACGGTGCGTTTTTTCTCGTCTACCTCGTAATCTTCATCTTCTTTAAGAACGTTTTTTGCGATGCGCGCGAATTCACCGTACCAACGGTTCGCCTCACCTGCAGCTGGCCCCGAGATAATAAGAGGGGTACGCGCCTCGTCAATCAAGATCGAATCGACCTCATCAATAATGGCAAAGTTATGCCCGCGCTGTACCTGCTCGTCAACGGTCCATGCCATATTGTCACGCAGGTAATCGAAGCCAAACTCGTTATTCGTACCGTAGGTAATATCGGCTTCATACTGTTTACGGCGTTGGTCCGGGTCCATCGACGAGAGAATCACGCCAGATTCCATACCAAGGAACCGGTAGACACGACCCATCAGATTCGCCTGGTATTCGGCAAGGTAATCATTCACCGTCACCACGTGCACGCCTTTGCCACTGAGTGCGTTTAGGTATGCGGGCAGAGTTGCGACAAGAGTTTTACCCTCACCGGTTTTCATCTCAGCGATATTTCCCAAATGCAGGGCAGCTCCGCCCATAACCTGAACCTTGTAGTGACGTTTTCCAAGGGTACGCTTAGATGCTTCCCGGACAACAGCGAAGGCTTCAGGAAGCATAATATCCAGGGATTCGCCGTCCTCAATTCGGGCACGGAACTTATCGGTCTCGCCGCGAAGCTCGGCATCGGTCATAGACGCGAAACTATCCTCAAGCGAATCGACCGCCGCGCTATACGCTTCTAACTGTCGAAGAATTTTTTTATCGCCAGTGCGGAGGATTTTCTCTAAGAAAGATGCCACTGAGCTTCTACTCCTTGTTGTCTTCGTCCCCTCATGAGGGCGACACAAAATGCGCCCACGGCTTGAGGCTTTCCTAACTATTGTAGGGCAGAGGTATCCATCTGACAGTCACAGTCCTCATTTTTACGCTCTGCGCGGGTAGAAATAATAATTATTTTCCTCACAGGAATATAGCAGAACCCGAAACACTCGCTTGAAAGAAAGCATTTCGGGTTCTAAATCTAAATGAGTATTAATAATGAGGAGTGTCGTCTACTCTTCGGTGAGAGTGATAATACCGTAGCTCCATCCTTTACGGCGATATGCGGCTGCCGGTGCTCCTGTTTCTTTGTCAATATAAAGGTAGAAGTCATGACCAACGAGCTCCATACGATCCACGGCTTCTGCCGGAGTCAGCTTTTCACCTACAAAACTCTTGTGACGAATCTCAATTGGTGAAGCTGCTTCATCGACGAGGGTAACTTCGCTATTGTCGAAGGCTGCTTCTTCAACAGGAACATCGGGTAGCAAAATTTCCGTAATCGTCTCGGTAACCGTAGGAAGCGATCCTGTAGCATCTGCGACAGAAACAGGATGCTTACCACCATGTTTGCGTAGCTTACGACGATCACGTGCTCGACGCAGGCGTTCCAAGAGCTTTCCATAAGTCTCATCAAAGACCGCAAATTTATCATGTCCTTGGGCTTCTGCACGAAGCACCGGTCCACGTCCAACAACGGTAATCTCAACACGAATTGACTCGCCACCAAGATGGCCATCTTTAGTAACTTTGACGTCGATATCGCTCACGTTGTCGCCAAGCTGCTCGAACTTTTCGACCTTCTCTTCGATATATTCACGAAGACGATCCGAAATCTTGATATTACGTCCGTAGATGTTGACTTCCACGATATTTCCCTCCAAAGTGTGGGGGTTATGCACCGTACTCGGTTGAGTTCGATACCGGGAGCCCGTCCTTGAGGCTCCTTGTCATTATTTTATTACATTCTTATGGTGCATGTCACCGGAAATGACAATTATTTTCGTAGTACGAACACTGTGTATCAAAACGCAGAATAGCCTTAGTCCGGGTGTACCATAAGGGCTTCCTCGTCCACTTTTTTCTGCATCGACACAGCGGCTACACAGGCTGCTCCCAGAACTCTCGCGCCACCCTGGCGCAAGACTCGTGATGCTTCAAACACGGTGGCACCGGTAGTCATCACATCATCGCATACAATGCACAGTGCCCCAGCTACACTTGCTCTGGGTGACACCCGCATCGCTCCCTCCATACGCTGGGCTCGCGCGCTAGCTCCGAGCGTTTTCTGTCCTGCTGTATTCGGTCTTATTAAACGCTGGTATATGTTTTCTTTTTCTAAACTCAAGATATGATGTGTCTTCACCCGCACTTTACGTCTGTGCAGAGCTACAGAACGATTGAGCTCGTGTTCTACCTGTCGCACAAGCAACTCAGCCGGTACGTAACCACGACGCTGCACGCTACGTTGTGATGAAGGGACGGGTATCAATAAGATGCGCGTTCCTGCGGGAACCTGCGCACGGTCAATAATCGTTGCCACGGCCCTGCCCAATCCACGCGCTAGCTCAGGAACCGCATCAGTACGACCCGCATTCTTCATGGAGAGGATTACATGCGCGAGTGTTTTCTCATAGATACCTGCTGCAACCGCTCCCGGTACGGGGTGCTGCAGCACAGGAGTATGCACGGCAAAGGTTTGTTTTCTCAGTGAAGTCTCGCACCGAGAGCACAAAGCCCGGCGAGTACCGGCAGCATCTAAAAGTGCCGTACCGCCTACACCGCATCCGACACATGTTGCCGGAAAGAACAGCTCCCACGCCGCGTAAAGAGCCTTTTTACCTCTCATTCGAGGTGTTTTATCCATTGCTCTTTTACCCTGCGTACGTAATCTCACTCAGCGGACCACTTATGGGTTTCCAGCCGCGCTCTTCCAGAAGATAGCACTCTCCCGTATCAACGTGCCCAATAATATGACCGCTGTCCCCTGCCGCAGACATAGAGCGCAGTCCCTCCAACCGGTCCAGCTTTGTCTCCTCGCTATTGAGAGAGGTTAGTTCTGCTTCCCCTGTGGTTGTATTGACGACGGCAAGGGTCTGTTCCCCCGCCCAATCTACACAATGGGGAGATACAGAGGCGTTAACCCGCACTAATTCGGTAAAACTACGCGGTTTACCGCTCTCATCACGTATAATCCCCGAGATAATCAGCATCGACGTATCATCTCGGGAGGCGATGAATGCACCACGTGTACCATCCCGCGAAATTTTAAGAGAGTTAAAAACAAGGCCATTTCGCCAGGGCACAGAGATATTAAGACCTTTTTCTCTTTCCTCAACGCTATCGGATGCAGGGTTAAAGGCGCGCACCGTTCCGCTATGATCGGTAGCCCATACCCATCCATAATGGTCAATGCTGGGGCGAGATAGGTCGCGTGTTTCCCAAACTTTTGAGGAATTTGTATCGCGCACTGTATAAAGCTTTTTACGCCCCTCACTTAAATAAGCGTAGGTAGTGCCGTCATATCCGATAGTTGGTGCCGAAGGATCCTTGATTTTTTCCACTAGCGTGCGCTGCGAATCTCCAGCGTCAAAATCACGCTGTGTTACTAAACGGTCCTCATTAAGCGCCACAACTTTGGTATTAGGCTGCGTTACCAAAGATATTTCATGGAATCCTTCTGGCTTATCTGATGATGAAATTTCGTGACCGTTATAACAGAAAACTACAGTCTCAACATCCCTAAAATTGCTGACAAGATGCACAATCTGTTGGCGTAAACGAGCTAACTGAAGTTCACCTATAGATTCGCCTCCGAAATCAATCTTTATCGTATGCTTTTCAGCGTTAAAGTTGACCTCGTTAATTTTCATGGACTCCTGGGTCGCCGAGAACACAGATTCTTTGAGATACTTTGCTGGTCCCGCTATTAGGGTCTGGGCCAACGTTTTAAAAATCTCATCGCGATGTGCGAACCAGCGTAAATCTGGCACCGCGTAGGTATAACTGGGATCATAATAATACAGACGGTAAGCTTTGAAAGATCGATAAAATTCACTGGTGTCAAGCCACAGCCCTGAGGGACAATTCTTGATACGCCATTCACCGTTTTCCTGCACCATTTCAAATGTTTCCGGTTCTGAGTTAGGAGTATCAGTTGAGAAAGAGGTACTGGTCAAGCCTCGGTCATCTACAAGACCGCTTTGCGTAACAGACACCTTATAAATATCGTTTTCACCGCGCGTAATACGTGCAGTTTCAAAATATACACGAGTCCATTCCAGTGGATTCCATCGTTGTGCGAACTCGGTCGTTAGATACTCTCGTGCTATTCCATAATTATCGGAACTATCGACCCCGGCGCGTAAAAATCCTTCAATAATACTTTCCGGAGTGCCACCAGCCTGTGGACTGATAGCCCGCGCTGCAGCCCTCCTCTCTTCTCTGCTGTTGAGATTATCAGAGTGCCGATGAATTCCCTCTGAAGCAGGTAGACCGGAACAAGCCTGCATCAATAAAGCAATACTTCCGACTCCGCCCAGAAGCATCGTGCGGCGTGAAAGAGTGGGCAGGGTCTCTGACAGCATTTGTTTGTGCGAAGAGTTTTGAAATATTCTGCGCATTATACCTGTCCTTCAGATGCATCATCTTGAGTTGCATGACGGGTTTTACGCAATGATGTCGAGAGAGTATCGCCCGCAAGAGCGCTGTGAGCATATGCCTCTGGCTCAGGTTCTCCGGTAATCAAGACCGGGGAAGGACCGAGCTCTCCCCCATGAACAAGTGGCAGGTTCATCGTGAAGCAAGCACCTTTTCCTTTCATACCCCAAGCCTCAATACGCCCGCCATGCAAACGTACATCCTCGGCGGTAATAGACAAGCCCAATCCGGTACCCCCTAGAGTGCGTTTGCGTGAGGTATCTGCACGCCAGAAACGGTTGAAGACCTGTGCCGCTTCCTCCTCACTCAAGCCGATGCCATGATCGCGTACCGCCACACCCAAGTTTGTTGCATTGGTAGCGATGTAAATATCGACGGGCTTGGATTCACCGTGCTCAATAGCGTTAAAGAGGAGATTACGCAAAACACGTTCAATGCGAACCCTATCGATATCAATATCAATATGCGCCTGCTCAGAATGCACAATAAGCCTGGTTCCGGTACGTTCCAGATGCGGGATAACTTCGACCAAAACATCGTTAAGAACACTCATAAAGTCTTCAGCGTCGATGTTCAAAACGGCGCTGCCTGCATCAAAGCGCGAAATTTCCAGAAGGTCAGAAAGCAAGGCTTGGAAGCGATCCACCTGGTTATGCATAAGCTCCACACTGCGCGACTGCACAGGATTGAGGGTGTCACGCGAGTCATAAAGGAGTTCGCTGCTCAGCCGTACCGTCGACAACGGTGTACGCAGCTCATGCGACACATCCGAGACGAATCGCTGCTGCAGCGTCGATAGTCTCTCCAGCTGTGTAATCTGATCCTGCAGACTATCCGCCATTTTATTAAAGGAAATTCCTAATCGCGCAGCCTGATGTTTACCGCGAACACTAACGCGTCGATTCAGGTCACCGGCAGCAAGTTTCTCTGCCGTGATCGCAGTCAGGGTAATCGGTCGCACCGCTAAACGGGTTACAAACCACACAATTGAAAGCACCAGAATCAACAGCACTGTAAACCCTGTACCAAGCACAACGTTGATATATGTAATGGTGGAGGATGATTCGCTAAGATCATAAACCACGAACAACCCGTAATCAGGGTTCTGAGGTATAGAAACACTTGTACCAATAATCAGAGCGGGATAGGGTTCACCATTAGATTTTTCCGGTTCTGATAGGTCTTTCTTCTCCCAAAATACTCCACCTGGAGAATCTCGCACAGTTGATTTAAAATCCTCAGGTATCGTCGCGGCATCTAACGCATTGTCACCGCTTTGTTCAGGGATAAACCCTTTCTTGGACTGTTGGTCTAAAGGCACCAAAACCCAACGCCTCTGGGTATCGCCGCTCGCGTCCAAAAGGGTAAGTGCACGGGTGACGTTACGGCGGATTTCACTATCGGTACGTGCTTCCGAAGAACCATCAAAAACGCTCTGAACATTGTCGAATCCCTTAATAGATTCTTCTAACGCCTGGTTCTTTTTATTCTCAAAAAGCGATGTTGCAATCTGGTTAGACAGCGAGGTTCCTACCGCTATAAAAGCAATAAGCATCATGATGCCCGCGCTGGTCACGGACCGAAATTGCAGAGAATGAACCCACAACCGGTGAATTGCGCGGAATGGGTTGAGGGTTCGCTTTTTCCGGGGCTTAGACTTAGCGTCCAAGTCCCGACTATCGGAGGCTCCAGAGGTTGCGTCAGGTGTGGGCATAGGCAAAGTTACTTTCCAGACATGAAGATGCGCATAGCGGACTGAAATATCACGTTAGGCGGCACCTCCAACGTTCTCTAGGGGTACTTTATATCCGACGCCGCGCACCGTTTGGATAACCTGTTCGGCACCAATATCCGTAAACTTCGCGCGAAGACGCTGCACGTGAACGTTTACCAAAGAATCGCTCACATCGCTGTAGCCCCAAACAGTCTCTAACAGCTCTTGACGGCTCATGGCCTGCCCCGGACGGCGAACCAAAGCTGCAAGCAGGTCGAATTCCAAAGGTGTCATAGGCACTTCAACACCTTTATACTTGAGGGTTCGGCCATCCATATCCATGATGGTATCTCCCACCCGCACCACCAACTGGCGGCTCTCACGCGGGCGCAAACGAGCACGGATACGGGCCATAAGCTCAAGATGTTTGAAGGGCTTTGCGATGTAATCGTCAGCGCCAGCTTCCAGCCCTTTTACCACATCTTCAGTATCGCTTTTAGCAGTCAGCATGATGATAGGCACATTAGATGACGAACGGATCTGCTCACAGACTTCGATACCGCTCTTCCCCGGAAGCATGAGGTCCAGCAATACCAAATCTGGTGAATGCCGCATAAACGTCTCAAAGGCGCGAGAACCGTTTTCGCAAAAAACTGCGTTATATCCTTCCTGTGCCAGGACAATGCCGATCATTTCTGCAAGAGCGTCATCATCATCAACGACCAGGACGGTCGAGGTGGTGGTGGTCATGGCGTCTCTCCTCTATATTATTCGGTGATTATAGTAATTATCCTAAGCCCTCAGCCACCATTTCTGCGACTATTCGCGCATACTCTGTGGTTCTCGCCATCTGAAGTGTGGCCTCATGCGGGTTTATATGTGTAGTATTTGCACGATGTGTTAGCCCAACCGAACGTATCTCGGTTTTCTGTAGTCCAACATCATTCCACAGTCTCCACAATCTCTGTGCTTGCTGCGGTATAGCATCCGATTCTACGATGGGCAGCCAAAGCCTTGCTCCGGATTCTAGTACGGCTGCCGCTATTTCCCAGCGATGCGGGTCGCTAAGAGGCTGTGCCTGAATCAGATTCTGGCTTGCCTCGTCCGGGTCAAAAAGCAGTTCGGCAGGATTATCTGCCGTTGAAAATACACGGGCTATAGCGCAAGCATCTGCCATAGAGCTGAGGTTCGACGTGCGATCATCAGGATACGTCAAGGGAACCTTGGTGAGGTTCAGCATAGGCGTTATGGTAAGTTCGGCAAAAGTATTGGCGCAGATACGGTAACTTTCGTAGATTTCGCTAACCGGTACCGCTGGGATAGTGCGAAAACCACTCACCGTAGGGATAGTACCCGAAATAATGCGCCCAAGTTCCGGCTCGTCCAGTTGTACCGTAAGACGGGCTTCGGACTGGTTGAGGGCTTGACGGACAAGAGAGATGCTCTCCCCTAGCCCTTCTAGAAAGGCTTCCCGTATATCGCGTGCCGCCCCCGCATCACTGATGGCACGCTCGCCATTAGGCGCATAGACCCGCGCAGCAAGGGTGTATGGTCCGCACAGCTGAATTTTGAAACTGGGTGCAGCATCCTCAGGCGCTGAAGCTCCAGAAGACTCACCGCCTACGACATCGGCGAGTGCGTTAATATCTGAGACATAACAGGATCGCGCACGCGCACTTTCGCGGGTACCGCCGCCTCTAGCGTGAACTAATCGCCATCCATAGGATGCGCCTTCAAATCCCATTCCAGAGAGCGTGGCAATGGTGCGGGCAAGAGTAGTGCCCTGCCATCCACGCTCTGGAAGCTCCGGTAAGAATGGAAGATGCGGATGCCCCAACTCACCGCGCACACGATGCAGGGCATCTATTATCTGTGTGCCGGGGAATTCGCCTAGTCCGCTGGCTCGTACCGCAACAGTATCGCGCTCAGCAAGCTCGGTAGCGAACTCACGTTCGGGTGCACGATAATCACCCGGTAGCAGCAGGCGCTCGGGCACATACTGTTTTCGGGTGTTTTCGTCCGCAAATCTGGTAGAGAACGAGGTCATCAAATCTACGCTAGCATCTAATCCGTCTGACGGTCGAGAGAATCATCGTTTTGAGCCAGCTCGTCCTTATGCGCGTGCGCTATTTTTTCGTGGTGTCGAATAACCTCGGAAATAATGAAGTTCAAAAATTTCTCCGCAAATTCGGGATCGAGACTAGACTCTTTCGCCATAACCCTCAGACGAGCTATCTGGGCTTCTTCTCTTCCTGGATCACCCGCAGGCAGGTTATGCTGTGCTTTAAGAACCCCAACGCGCTGGGTGGCTCGAAAACGCTCCGCAAGAATATGAACCAACGCGGCATCGAAGTTATCAATAGAGCGCCGCATCGCGAAGAGTTCTTCGTAAACCTCGGCGGAAACTTCGTCTCCCATGGAGGTGGCACGCGGATCAAATTCTTGCTGGGTCATTATAAGGTCCTTAGGGGTACGAGCATTACACGGCTGCGTTTTCACGAAGATCATCAAGGTCTTCACGAGCGAGTGAGTAAGCACGGGCTATGGTGGACTGTCCTAAAACTCGTGTGCCCTGGTAAAGCACCATAGTTTGCCCGGGTGCTACACCAAAGAGCCCATCGTGCAGACGCACCACAGTCTCTACACGAAGTTTTCCGGGGGTTTCGGCATCGGTATCTTCTGCCCATTCAAGATGCGCGGTACCGCGCACCGGGTCTGCATGTGCACGCACTTGAGCGGTAACATCAAAGGTCTCGCTGCGCGCGCCGAGTTTTGGTTCCTGAGCAAGAAAATGTTCTGCTTCCGGAACGGGTATTCCAGCCCAGGTGGCCCGAATTCCGCGGATTTCATCGATAGAAAGTAACTCACGAGAACCGACAATAACTTCATTCGTTTTTGGTCGGATTTCTAGAACAAAGCGGGGCTTCCCATCAGGCGCCGGAGTTCCTAAGGCTAGCCCCTTACGCTGCCCAACAGTGAATCCTTGAGCACCAGGGTGTTCCCCCACCACATTGCCGGAGGTATCTTTAATCATGCCGGGACGCATTTGAATGTGCTCGCCTAGCCAGGCACGGGTATCGCCCTCGGGAATAAAGCAAATATCGTAAGAGTCCGGTTTCTTGGCAACCGAAAAACCACGCCGTTCAGCCTCCGCACGAACCTCCGCCTTCGAGGGCGTGGTTGCTAGGGGGAACCAGGCGTGTTTGAGCTGTTCGTGGGTAAGGACGCCCAACACATAGGACTGATCTTTTGCCCAGTCTGCGGCTCGATGCAGTTCTCGGTTACCGTCGTCATTGGTGATAACGCGGGCGTAATGACCGGTGACTACCGCATCAAACCCCAGGGAGACGGCACGTTCCAAAAGCGCGGCAAATTTGATTTTCTCGTTACAGCGCATGCAGGGGTTGGGGGTTCGTCCCGCTTCGTATTCGGCGATAAAGTCGTCGACCACATCTTCCTTGAAACGCTCCGAGAAGTCCCATACGAAGAAGGGTATGCCCAACTGGGCGCATACGCGGCGCGCATCCATAGAATCTTCAAGGGTGCAGCACCCACGAGAACCGGTGCGGAGCGTTCCGGGCATACGAGAAAGCGCCAAATGCACGCCAACCACCTCATGCCCCGCCTCAACGGCACGGGCGGCAGCAACAGCTGAATCGACACCGCCACTCATAGCAGCCAAAATCTTCACAGAGTTTCCTTATAAACGTTGGGGTACGGTTTCGTGGTGAGAATAAATGTGAGGTTCTATTGTACGCTTCTTATTGCATGTGCGCAGGTTCGCGGCAATTATCCGCCGTACCAGCGTTGAGCGTCAGGCAGATGTGAGGAAAGACCCGCTTTTGCCGCCTGTGCATAGGCTTCGGGCAGGGCCGCGAGCAACCGAGCAATGTCTTCGCCGGTGCTGGAATGCCCAAGAGTAAATCGTTGCGCGCTGCGGGCGGTGTCTTCGTCCAGCCCCATGGCGAGAAGCACATGGGATGGTCTTGTTACTCCCGCGTTACAGGCCGAACCGGTTGAGGTTTGAATCCCCTGCATGTCGAGCAGAAAGAGGATGGTGTCTCCTTCTGCGCCTTCAAAAGTAAAGTGAGCATTTGCAGGCAGCCTTTTTTCACCAGGAAAGGCCTCGGTTGTTGGGTCGATGCCGCTCAGGTGAGCTTGTGGAATAACCACCTGTACCGCCGCTATTAGCTCATTGCGAAGTGCTGCAATACGGATGGATTCTTCTTCAAGATGCTCAATCACGTGCGCGGCGGCCTCGGCAAATCCCGCGATCGCAGGGGCATCTATAGTGCCAGAACGCACGGAACGCTCTTGCCCGCCCCCGTGCAAAACCGGGGTGAGCTGCGCTGTTCGTGTGGCGATAAGCGCACCGACGCCCATGGGACCGCCAATTTTATGCCCGGAAATCGCCATCGTATCAGCCCCACTGTTACGGAAATTAACGGGCACCGCGCCGAAAGCCTGCACCGCATCCGTATGCATGGGAATACCGTATTCAGAGGCTATGGCGGCAATATCTTGAATGGGCTGTACAGTGCCAACTTCATTATTTGCCCACATAACGGTAACTAACGCAACATCCGCAGGGTTCTGGGCTATCAGTTCCCGCACGCTTTCGGGATCTACCAGCCCTTGCGAATCCACTGGAATCCAGTCGATAACCGCGCCCTCGGCCTTCTGCAGCCATTCGCAGGTTTCTTCCACCGCATGATGCTCAATACTTGATACCAGGATGCGCCGCCGCGCCGGGTCTGTTTCCCTGCGTTTCCAGTACATCCCCTTAACCGCAAGGTTGTCTGCCTCTGTTCCTCCAGAAGTAAAAATAACCTCGGCGGCATCGCATCCTACAGCTCGGGCGATACGTTCGCGGGCATATTCAACGGTGGCACGGGCATCGCGTCCGGTAGCGTGCAGCGAGGAGGGGTTACCGCCCGCACGCATCTGCTGTACCATTGCGTCTATAGCAGCTGGCAGGACATCGGTAGTCGCTGCGTGATCTAGATAGACCCGGTTCACTATTTCCTCCTCTGGCGTATTGCCCTTATTCTATCGTTGTTCCTCGAACTTTCGGGAGGAATTCGTCATAAATGCGCCGCAGGCTAAACCTGCGAAGAGTCACGTTCGGTGGAAACATGCGCGGTACACTGGGGTACGTGTTCAAGATTCTTTTCTATACCCCCGAAATTCCGGGGAATACGGGTAACGCCATTCGTCTGGCCGCAGTAACCGGGGCTGAACTTCACCTCGTCGAGCCTCTAGGATTCAATTTTGAAGATGCGCATCTGCGCCGTGCCGGGCTGGATTATCACGATCTTGCGGTCGTAACGGTTCATAAGACCCTGCAGGATGCTTGGAAAGCCATGATGCCTGCGCGTGTTTTCGCCTTTACCACCACGGCAACAACCTCGTATGCGGATCTTGAATATCGTGATGGCGATGTGCTTATGTTTGGTCCGGAGTCCGTGGGCTTACCAGCCGATGTACAGCAGGATGAGCATATTACAGAACGCGTAAAAATCCCCATGATTCCTGGGCGCCGCTCTCTTAATCTAGCGAACTCCGCGTCCATCGCAATTTTTGAGGCATGGCGCCAACACGGATTCACAGGAGGAAAGATTTAGTTGTATGTGTGCCAACCGCCAGGTTCCCCTACTTTTTGAGGATATAGCCGCCGACCCGATGAACGCCGAGTACACGTCACGCGGATGGGAGCCCGTATATTCGGCGAGCGCTCGATCACGCATTATTCTGGTGGGTCAGGCACCCGGGCGTATTGCACAAGAGACTCGTATTCCATGGAATGATGTGAGTGGTCGGTTACTTCGTACATGGTTGAGCGTAAGCGATGACGAGTTTTATAACCCAGAGCTGTTTGCCCTGATGCCGATGGATTTTTATTATCCGGGAAAAGGTAAGCACGGTGATTTACCACCGCGTAAGGATTTTGCGCCGCGTTGGCATCCGCGGCTGCGCGCCATGATGCCGCATGCACAATTAACCATTCTGGTAGGTGCCTATGCGCAAAAGTACTATCTCGATGGAGTTTCTGCTCCGCGGCTTCGCAGTAACCTTACGGAAACGGTGGCACACGCAGAGGATTATCTGCCGGGTTTTGTGCCTCTGGTGCACCCTTCTCCGCTCAATATTGGCTGGCGCAAGCGTAATCCCTGGTTTGAGGCCGAGAATATACCCGATCTGCGTGAGCGAGTACGTAAAATCTTGGGTGCATAGCCTAATCTTGTGAAAGCGTCCTGAAAACCTAGTCTAGGTTTCCAGGACGCTGACCTGTTAGAAACTAGGCGTTGCGGCGCCTCTTAATTTCTTCAACAGCCTGCGGGATGACAGTGAAAAGATCCCCGACGACGCCGAAGTCGGCGATCTCGAATATGGGCGCGTCCGCATCCTTGTTGATGGCGACAATGGTCTTTGAAGTATCCATGCCAACCTTCTGCTGAAGAGCCCCCGAAATACCCGCGGAAACGTATAGTTCGGGAGAAACGCTCTTGCCGGTTTGCCCAATCTGAGTAGAGTGATCCAGCCATCCTGCGTCTGTGACGGCGCGGGTCGAGCCGATCGCGGCACCGAGCGCATCCGCCAGATCCTCAATGGGGGCTAAATTTCCGCCGATACCGCGGCCAGCAGCTACAACAATAGCTGCTTCTTCAAGGTTTGGACGAGCAGATGTAGGCTTTTCGGTTATTTCGGTGATGCGCACCGTGTCGTACCCGGGCAGAGTATAGGTGGTGAGTACGCCCTCCCCCACCGCAGTGGGTGCCGCCGCCGTATCTACCGAGTTGGGGCGTAGGGTTACCAACGGCAGACCTTCAACCCGCACGGTGCTGTCGTACTCGCCCGCCAAAACATTCTTACGAATATTGAGCGCATCATCCACGTCATGAGCGCCCGTCACAACGCCTACGGGACGAGAGCCCGCCTCGGAATTCCCGAGGCGCACGGCCACGCGCCCCAGAAGCTCAATCGAGTCAATATCATGCGGGGCAAGAACCACATCAGGACCAAACTCAGTAATAGCCTGTACGGCGAGTTCCACGCGGGCAGCAGGCAAAGTATCTGTCATGGATTGCGCTGGGGCAAAGACACGTGCCGCGCCCTGTTTAGCGTAAAACTGCGCAATATCAGCGGAGCCTTGGGCGAACGTCATTACTCCCAGTTGAGTTCCGCCCTGTCCAACACCAGCTCGCAGTCGTGCCAACGCTAAAAGTTCTCGGTCCACACTACTAGGTTCGGTCGCAAAATTCGTTGTGCCGCCTATAACCAGCACACGGTATGCAGTCGTCATCGTTATCTCCTGTACTGGTTAAATAAGGTTTCGGGATGCCAAGAATTCGACCAGCTGTATGCCGCCGTCGCCTTCATCCACGATGGTTTCACCTGCGGTGCGTTCTTCCCGCGCCTGCGCTTCGGTCACGGTAACGGTCGATGCGCTGCCGCCGAACTTAGCAAGCTCATCCGCAATATCCGCTGCGTTCACGGTCGTAATAGGCTTCTTTTTTGCTGCCATCAGCGCCTTAAAGTTGGGGTATCGCGGAGTGTTCACTTGATCGGTCACAGAAATCAAAGCGGGCAATTCAGTTTCACAATGCTGCGAGCGAGTATCCAGATCCCGGCGTGCCCTAACAGTTCGGCCCGCAACGGTCAGCGATGCCACCTGAGAGATTCCGATGCGCCCCAAAAGTTCGCTCACCTGAACGGGCACCAACGAAGTCTCACCTTCGGTTGATGCCATACCCGTCAGAATCAGGTCGAAGGTGCCGTGTTCCTGCTCATAGGTGGAGAGTGCAGCGGCTATGATGCGTGAGGTCGCCAGAGCATCAGCCCCTGCGAAAGCATCGTCGAGAATATGCACGCCTGCGTGTGCACCCAGCTGCAGCGCACGGCGCAGCCCCTTAGAGGCATCCGCTGCGCCTAACGTAAAAGCGATAACTGCAGAATTCGCTGCATCGGTATCTTCCGCTTCGACAATCTGCATGGCGGCTTCCACAGCATATTCGTCAAGCTCACTCATCACTGATTCGCTGCGGTCTACCCGCAAAGTATCGTCAAGTTTTTGTTCAAATTGGGTGTCTGGCACGTACTTGGTAAGTACGGCGATGCGATATGCGTTTTCGCTCACGCTCATCCTCCTGCGCCTCATGTGTGTGCGGCGCGTCTGTGGGGTTTAGTTAGGTTTGGCTATATTCTACCTTGCCGTGAAATCTTCAGTCAGGAAAACCCGGATATGAGAGCGGTATATTCCTGAACACAGCAGACAAAGGAGAGGCGGCGTTTCTTCATGTGAAACGCCGCCTCGGGCGGTTTTATAACTCTGTTAATGCTGATTATCTGCGTCGCCGAGCGTCACCTTGATGTTCTTTGTTTCTGACCCCCGTTTAATCTTCATATCCACCGTGGCACCTGCTGCCTGTGCACGCACCACGCCATTGAGGGTCTTACTCTGTTCGATGCGGTGGCCATCCGCCTCGACGATAACATCTCCCTTCTGCAGACCAGCCTTTTCTGCGGGGCTTCCACTGGAGATATTGGTGACCCGCACACCATCAGGGAAGAACCGAGATTCTCCCTCGTTGGTCTGCCCGGGGGCGCTTTCAATATTTGCACCTAGGTACCCATGGGTTGCTTTGCCTTTGCTAATAATTTCGTCAGAAATGCGCTTAGCGTAGTTCGAGGGAACGGCGTACGCAATGCCCTCATTACCGCCGCCTTCAGACTCGATCTGAGAGTTGATGCCCACGAGCGCTCCGCTAGAGTTCACCAAAGGACCGCCCGAGTTACCGTGGTTTACTGGCGCATCCGTCTGAATCATGGGAATGTATACGCCGTCTTTTTCTGCTTCTGCAGCACGGTCGGTATTCGAGATAACACCCGCAGTCACGGTATCCTGCAGGTTATGTGGCGAACCAAGCGCCACCACGGTTTCGCCAGGAACGACCTTCGAGGAGTCGCCAAAGGTAATGGGTTTAAGGTCTAGCCCACTGGGGTCAATCTTAATGACCGCAAGATCCGAGGTTACATCGGTACCCACGATCTTTGCCACGCGAATACTTCCGTCATGCAAACGCACTTCGACTCTAGAGGACTGCTGGGTGCCGTTTGTAGAGACTACGTGATTATTGGTGAGAATATGTCCCTGGTTATCGAGAACTTCACCTGTACCAACACCGTTGCCGTCGGTCAGCTTTGATCCTACGGTGACGGTCGAAGGAAGCACTTTCTTAGCTGTATCGGTTACGACTGTGGGATTTGTTGCGCTGCCTCCAGCATTTCTGCCGGTGACGGATGAACTATTGCTGCTTGTAGATGCGGCAATACCGCCTCCAACACCAGCACCTACGCCGCCGCCCACAAGGGCTGCAAGCAAAGCAGCGGTAAGTACGACACCGGCTCCATATTTCTTCTTGGGTTCTTGCTGAGGGCTCTGCCCCTGCCCGGAGTACTGGTTCTGATATCCGTTCTGGGGGTTCTGGGAGCTTTGTTTATACCCGGAAGTTTGGTAATTTTGCTGGTAGCCCTGCTGTTGATAACCCGTATTCTGGTAGTCCTGTTGAGCATAGGATCCGGGTGCAGACTGCTGCATCGGACGGGTTGCATCGTTATAACCGTTAGCGCCAGAATCTTGGTTCCAGCCACCAGGGTATTGGGTCATTGTGGTCTCTCCTTGAGGGGCTCTCAATAAATCTTAGGTGATATCTGAATAACCATATTGGCGACAGCGCCAACAGGCACGCGTCTTTTTCTACTGTAAACGCAGTTCTTGTTTTATACCTCCGTTTTCTCTGAGGTTGCACCCGGAATTTCCTGGGAGTTTGCTGAGAACCATCTAATTCCGAGGTAACTCCACAAAAATATTTCAAGAGGTACAGCCTTCCAGAGTCAATTTCACAGCTTACGCTTAAAGACGGGCTCTAAGGTTTAACGAAATCGCTTCAAGAAAGGAACAGACATGCTGACAGCACTCATTATTAGTACCGTGCTGGCCGTTATTCTTGGCTTTGGTACCGGCCTGGTAGCCTGCTGTGCAGGTATAGTGCATCGTCGTTTGGCGCGTGCTCAGTCTTGTTCTTCTGCGCTTGAGCAGCAGCTTAGCTCGGCGACCAGCTTATAAAAATCACGAAGATCTTAGTATTACACGCACCAACGACGAAAGCTCGTAATACAAGCTAAGAGGTGCCGTCTACTAAGTAGGGTAACGGTCACCTTTTCTTAAGCTTCGTAGAGTCTCTAACAACTCGTGGTGCAGCTGAGTCATATCGCAAGGTGATATTTCATCAGAAAAATTCCCTTAAGCCGCTCTAAAACAGGGTATGTTTATTGGTATGACTATTCATCGCCGAAACACTGTCTCCCAAAATTTTTATGGTGCCACACCTAGACCCCATTCGTCTCAAAGATCTCTGACCCGTATTATGGTCACCCTCATGCTGTCTTTCATCTGCGCGTTGACCGGTATCGGCGCTAGTTTCATTGCTTACCCGACGGCGGCCCACGCTCAAGCACCTTTCGAGGTCACGCTAAATCCGCAAACCCCTATTATTGACCGGGACGGAAATCTTAATGCCTTATCGGATGGACTTGAAGACGAGCTCACCGAAGGTTTGAGTACCAGTAATACCCTTCACTCGATAGAAGCCTATATGGTGTTGGTCTCCGGGACCAATGGCAAACCGCTCAAGGAGTGGGGTCAAGAATTCCTGAGTCTCAACCATGCTCGCCCACGTACAGTAATTTTGCTTATCGATACGTCTAAGAACCAAGGCACTATTATCAGCAATGACCAGAGTTTTATGAGCGATGCATGGGCACACGCCCTGTACGTTAAAGACAATTCGGGCTCCCAAAACAGCAGTATCAAGCGTGTTATCGCGGATCATGGTCTTTACGGTACCGCCGGACGCATGTTCACTGATATCTTTATCGGGGATCATGACTACTCCGCGAGCAATGACGGAAATATCCCTCAGGGACTAAGCGATATTTCCGAAACCGATGGCTGGTTCGAAAATTTTCTTGTTGCCGCAGGCGTGTTGGTTTTTATCCTGTTTATTCTGCTTGGAATTCCTGTCCTCATCATCCGCATCGTACGTAAAAACCGTCGAAAAACGGCAGAATTACAAAAATGGCAGAACGACCTGCCGCTCTGCGATCCTTCGCAGGTACAAGTTCCCCAGCAGTATCAAATGCCGAATCGTCCCGGGCACCATATGGTGACGGATACGGAATATATGAAGAACCGCGGCTACGATCTGAATTAGCCAATATTATTCATCCAATGAGTACCGCATCGTGAACAAAAGCGGTACTCCTGGAGTAAATAGTCGACGATCGTACCCTGAGAATTAGTCCGGAATTTCTTCAGATATGTACGCTCTGTGATGACTACAGCTCATGAGGGGTTGGTGACCGGTAAGATGGAAGTACGTGTGGGTTTATTCCTCCCACGCCGTGGATAATCACCGCGCGGCATATGCGAAAGAATGGGAGTCTTCCTTTGAGTAATATCACGAATGCTGACCGTCCGTTTGGTTCTCGGCGCATCCGACGTGTCCTCAGCGTAGGTGCTTTAGCTTTCGGTACTACAGTGCTATCCGTCGCGCTACCGGTGGCGGGCTCTTCGTTCTTGACGCCCGGTATCAGTACCGCGCAAGCCCAAACTCCCATGACTATCACAGGTAGAGTACAAGACACGACCAATGTCTTGGGCGATACCTCAGAACTTAACTCTAAAATCAGCGAACTCTCTAAAAACCACAATATTGATCTGCATGTGCTGACTATTGATAAGTTTGAGAGCCCCGAAGAGGCTAAGGCATGGACTGAAGAGACAACGAAAAAGAACAGCTACGGTAATGCGGACGCCATTCTTGTCATAGCGACAGAAAGCCGCCGTGCTTACTTCGCTGCTGGAAGTAATAAGGCGCTCAGTTCTGAGCAGCAGTCTGAGGTGTACCAAAAGTACATCAAGCCAAAGCTGCAAAGCGGAGATTACAAAGGTGCAGCTCTTGAGGCGGTCAACGGTATTAACGCCCAAAAAGGGGGCATTAGCCCCGCTGTCGCTATAGGCGGCGGCGCCATAGGCGTAGCGGGTGTAGCGGGCGCTGGGTACTACATTATGAAACGCCGTCGCTCCAAAAACGAGCCGGGAAGTACGCCTGCATACTCAACATCTAAAGTACCTGAAGTTTCGTTGGAGGAGCTGCGCACCCGTGCCGGTGCAGCACTTGTTCAGGCAGATAACTCTATGGTGCAGTCGAAGCAGGAACTTGAATTTGCCCGCGCCCAATACGGTAATGAACACGTCAAGCCTTTTGAAGAGGAACTAACGCGCGCCCAAGAGCTCATGCAGGCATCATTCCACCGCCAGAAACTTCTCAACGATGATGTTCCGGATACTGTTGCGGAACAGCGCGCTTGGTTGAGTGAAATTATCGATAATTCTCAGAAGATTTCGGATATTTCCCGTGATCAAGCACAGAAGCTCTCTGAAATGCGCAATCTGGAACACGAAGCTCCACAGGCTATTGCTAAGCTCCAGGGGCATATACCGGAACTTCAGCAGACGGTCGAAACCGCGCAGCATACATATGCGCGGCTCAAAGATCAGTACTTGCCGAGCGCGTTAGAACCGATCAGTAAATCTGCAGCTCTGTTGGATTCACACCAAAGCCTGGTAACTCAGGAACTTCAGGAGGCATCTCGTCTAGTGGATGTTTCCCGGTCCGAAGCTGTTGTACATCTGCGCAACGCCGAAGAGTCTGCGGCTCAGATTACCTCGCTGGCAGAAGCAGTCAGCAATCACGCCTCAGCTTTGGAATCTGCGCAGTCCAGCCTCAGTACCGACATTCTGAGTATTCAACGTGACGTAGCTGAGGCTAAGAGCCTCGCGGAGTCTCAGAACCGTGCCGAACTCGCCGCGACGGCAGCCGGTATGGAGGCTATTCTTGGGCAGGTTTCACAACAGGCACAAGAACGCCCGAATGATCCTATTGCCCTCACGGAACAACTGCATCAGCTCACAAGCGAGCTGAATCGTTCCATGTCATCGCTTCGCGCCGACCGTGAGCGTGAGCAGGCGGCTAAAGAAAGTCTGTCTCGTACCTTACGTTCTGCAGAGGCTCAGGTGCGCAGCGCATCGGACTTCATTAACAACCGTCGGCGCGGTGTCGGTTCACAAGCTCGTACCTATCTGTCTGAGGCGCAAACCGCCCTGAACGATGCACACCGTTTGCGGGAGTCCGATCCGGTAAATTCGCTCAACAGGGCATATGAAGCTATTTCTTTGGCGAGCGATGCGCAGAACTCCGCAAATCAGGATGTCAACAATTACTGGGACGATAACCGTTATGGTCAAAGCTACGGCGGCGATTCCCTAGCGCAAGGCATGCTCTTAGGTGCTATTTTTAGCGCGATGGGCTCACACTCTGCTTCAGCTTCCACCGGTCATCACTGGGGCGGCGGTGACTCCGGTGGAGGCTGGGACTTCGGAGGCGGTGGCGGCGATTTCGGCGGTGGAGACGGCGGCAGCTTCTAACGTTCAAGAGTATAAGCACCAGAAACGTGTTAGGGCTCTCGTTAATCTCATGTTCTTGTACTCGTCATCTTATAGGCGATATTTTCCCAGTAATTTTTCAGGCTGACCCACGATAATAAGAAAAGTTGCGGCGCTGTACGTGCGAATAAGCTCCTTCCCGGTGCCGCTTGAAAGAAAAGGAAATAACATGGTAAAACAGTCCATTTTCGGTCGTATCGCACAGCTAGCAAAGGCTAATATTAACGCCCTCATTGATGCGGCAGAAGACCCGCAGAAAATGTTAGATCAGATGGTTCGTGACTATACAAATAACATTGTAGAAGCAGAAGCAGCTGTGGCTCAGACTATTGGTAACCTGCGTCTTCTGGAGCAGGATCATGCCGAAGACCTGCGCGACGCCGATGAGTGGGGTTCTAAGGCTCTGGCTGCCTCCAATAAAGCCGATGAGTTCCGTGCTGCAGGCGACACCGCTAACGCAGATAAGTTCGATAATCTCGCAAAGATTGCTCTGGGCAAGCAGATGCAGGCTGAACGTGAGGCAAAGGCCGCAGAACCGCAGATCGCATCGCAGACCCAGGTGGTGGAGCAGCTCAAAGACGGTCTCACCAAGATGCGTGCAAAGCTGGATGAGCTTAAGTCCAAACGCGATGAGCTTAACGCCCGCCAGAAGACCGCTGCCGCTCAGTCTCAGGTAAATGATGCGCTCAAGGCATTCGATGTTATGGATCCCACGAGCGAGGTCTCGCGCTTTGAAGAGAAGGTTCGCCGCGAAGAGGCTCGCGTGCAGGGTCAGCAGGAACTTGCAGCTTCTTCTCTGGACGCTCAGTTCAATGACCTTGAAGAGCTTGGTCGTCAGTCTGAACTTGATGCGCGTCTTGCGGCTCTCAAGAACAAGAACGCATAGTCTTAGCCTGATCGCCTGTTAGATTACGCAGATGCTCCCCAACTTTAGGTTGGGGAGCATCTGCGTTTTACGTTCTATGCTGAAAACCTGTTTTTAGAGTTTAGAGGCACGGTACAGGAACGCCGCCATAGCCTCACGTGAGGTAGCTTCGCCAGGTCGGAAAGTGCCGTCAGGCCAACCAGTAGTAATACCCTGATCTGCCATCCATGAGATTTCCTTATAGAACATAGTAGAGGGGTTTACATCAGCAAACTGCTGTGCACCCGGTGCATATGCGGGAGAACCGTTGAAACGGTAGAAAAACGCTGCCAGTGCCTCACGGCTGATAGTATCATGTGGGCGGAAGGTACCATCGGACCATCCGGTCGTAATTCCCTGCTGTTTAAGCCACACGATTTCCTTATATGCCGGGTGGTTCGGCGTAACATCTGGGAACGGAGAAGTCGCGGGAAGCTCCACGGCAGGGCTACCCGCAAGACGGTAGAGATATGTTGCCACCTGGGCGCGATTTACAGCGCTGTACGGACGGAAAGTGCGATCGGCAAAACCGGTCATAATTCGGCGATCCGAGTTCCAACTAATCTCTGTGTAGAACGGATTCGTGGTCGGAAGGTCGCTGTACCCCGCACCAAAACGGTGACCGCCTGCATCTAGGGATTGCGCCATGATCAGCGGCAGGTCATAATCTTGGTGGCTAAAACCTGGGATCAGTTTCATCTGGGTATTGGTAAAGCCGCTGTTGCGGTACGCAGCGTAGCCCTGTTCAACAGCCCCTCGGGCACTCCACGTTGGAGGGTTCGTTGTACCAGAAGTATCGGCGGCGCCGACCCACCAGTACATAGGCTGGTTCTTAATGTTCTGCGGTGCCTCGGTCTGCATGCGCTCATAACCGCCGCCCGCAACGAGGATAGAACCGCCGCCAGAGCGCCATGTGCCCTGACGATCCGCATTTAGTTCATAGGTGATAAACTCGGCGCCTCCAGAATAACCCATCGTCCACACCTGTGAGGGGTCGATGCCGTTACTCGAAATAAATTGCTGCGCAAAGGAGCGGAAATAGTCGCCGTTGGCGTCAAGGTTTTCCCACCAGGTAATGCCGTTACCGGATGCATTTTTATCTGGAGACACGACGGGTACAAAAACCATGTTGCGGGCATTTGCGATACGGCCCATAGCGGGGAGCATGCCCTGCTCGGGGCTGTGAATCTTAGACTGGTCGTTACGCCAATAGTCGCCATCAATGTAGAAGACTACGCCCACGGGTTTTGACCAGTCAATACCGTTTGCATACACGTGGTACTGAGAGTTAAGGCCGTTCGGGGCGGTGTAGCTGCGGTATGTCCCGGATGCGACGGTTGCATGGGCGGGTGCAGTAAGAGTAGCACCCATAATAGCGGGTACGGTGAGTGCGGCCAGGGTTCCGGCACGCATCTTTCTGATGCGGGTCATAGATAGTCCTCGGTTCTCGATTTTCTTGTCGCTATGTGCTGAATAATGTGCGCTGAATTCAGCCGCTATGTTTGTGTTGTGAGTGATAGACTCCGGCAGGGCTAATTCTGCCTACGGAGCAGTAATAATCTGCTAGGACTTGAGATTCGTCCCTTCAGATTTGGGAGCTTTACGAAGTTTGCAATAGCGGGGTAAAGCATTCAATAGAGTTAAATTACCAGTTAAATAATATTAAATAAAAACATAGGTTAAATTTTCGACGTGGTACGTCGATCAAGATGTTCTTAAGAATTGACGTTTGGCAAGAATATACATGAGAGACAATGTGCACCCGCTGCCACAGCAGAATCGCACTATATCGCGGTTTGTAGATTTTTCTAACCCTTAATAGATTTTTAAAGTAAAGATGTCCTGCTTCTATTCTTATACCATTGCGATAATAGTCACATGGCTATAGAGAATTTACTTCTGGGACACTCTGAAGGGTTCGCCCAGGAGTTCACGGAAAGACATTTATTCTGTTCGTGAACTCCTAGGTTTTACATGTTGGGCCAGGTCGGGTGCAACCGACCCTCACTATCCCCCACCCCCACATCATCCAAATGCCACCGCTGACCCGTATACACATCCACCTTACGCAACTGCGGATTCGGATTCTCAACATCAGGCTCCTCCGCATGACCCGGACACCCCCGCGCACCAGGATCCTCAATACAGGTCTTGCCCACCGAGTGCACCTCAGACTCCCACACCCGCACCAGCACCGGCTCGCTAATACGGGTGATCTCGGTTCCGAAAAACTGCCACGATCCACCATCAATACTGTACTGACCCGCATACGTCACCGTGACATAGGCATGAAAATTCCCCACCTGCGGATACGCATAACTCGTCGACGTCTCATGCAAGGATTGATTAGAATGCTGTGAAGACACCGGGTTACCAGCACTATGTGTTTTTAGGTCGTGTCCGTCTCCATACTCATACCGATACGCCACCGGTACCGCCCGAATCCTGGTGCGTCCAATCGGTAAATCCCCTTCAAATAAGTTGGAACTGCCTTCTAGAGTGGTGTAGAAGTTCGTTTCCTCACCCTTACTCGTATGTGGTGGATGCGCACTATCCAAAGTCAGGTGCGGATGTGCCGGGATCAGCTCCAGCAAATGGG
>NZ_KV817408.1:0-81111 GCF_001814655.1 Rothia sp. HMSC069C01 | reverse complement strand
CGGATGTGCCGGGATCAGCTCCAGCAAATGGGTGTGCATCTCGGTGATAATCCGCTCATACTCACCCTGAGCTTGCTGTGCTGCTTCCGGGTCGTTGAGGGTGCAGGTATCACCGAACAGATGATTCGTAATCGTCTCCCCAACAGGTTTAGCCTGACCATCATCAGTAAATTCTTTATACTGGCCTACACGCCCATCCCGACTAACACAGTACGAACCATCATTTGCGACATCAAATCTAAACGACTTATTAGCACCACTTTTATCTTGAGCGAACCCAAGATTCCCATGATGATGCTCCCGATACCATCTCGTCCACTCATCTTGACGACGTTCATTATTTTCCTGAGACGTGTGCAGATCGGCATTTGGATACTGTCCTATATTTTGCTCTGGCGATTGTCCCCCGCCGCGCCACTGTTGGCTTTGAGATATCTCCTGCTCTGAACACCATAGTGAAGCATCCGAATTACCGCAGAGAGGATCACCCATAACCGGAACACCTTGAAAAAGTGAGGCACATACCAATGATGTAATCATTAGGCGTGGAAGAGCTCTATTCTTCATTCTTCTCACCCTTCATATCCAAGAACTCAACGCTATCGATAAGCCACCGATTCCCATCATGGTGAAGAGTCATCATATACCAATTATTCTCGTAATCTTTATTAATAACTTCCTTATAGTGCTCTCCATCAGCCTCAATATAGATGAGATGTGGCCAAGCCATGAAGAACTTCCACTTATATTTACCACCGCCGTGGTTAATAGGCTCACCATGGAACTCGTAGCCGTGCACATCTCCACCTACAATCCAGCCGCCCTTTTTATAAAGACGAGTATCAAAATCATAGGTCTTCTGTTCATCTGTGAAGTTCTTACTGATATATTTATAGGCCTCTTTGAAGTCCCCAGTCTGAAGCCCGTAGTTACGCCATTCCGTCCAGGCTTTTACCGACTTAGTCATCCCTCTAACGAAGCATTCGTATACCCCTCCTCCGTCTTCGGCTTCGGAACATTCTGCGCAGGACCATAAAAATCCGCAGGACGATACTCCCCCTCCGGAGCTTTCGAGTTCCCCGAATAATGCGGCGACACACTCGACGACGGACTTGGGCTATCACTGGACGAAACAGAAGCAAAGGCAGTCGCAGAAGAGAAAGAACTCGAACTCTCAGTAGCCGCTCCAGCAGGCTTCGCGCCCTCCCCACACGCAGATAGCAACACAGCAAACCCAGAAACGCCCAAAACGCTCATAAGGGCACGACGAGACAAACCAGGGGTACGAGTATTCATCGATGAACACATCCTCAAAAAATTGTGGCTGGGTGAATAACACAAGACCAATATCAAAAACACATTTGTTTATCTGTTACCCCAACCTTGGGTTTCACAGACACACAGAGGGCATAACTCAGGTCTTATCTGCTACTCTACGACGATTCAAAATATTTAGCGATTTACCTGCGACATATATAACCATTTATTAACAAACAGCCCCAATATATTTATCTTATGCATCAAAGGAAACAGAGCATAAGCTTTACCTTTAAACAGCATCCGCCTACGTTTTAGACAAACCCAGATATAGGATTATCCTATTCTGTTTAGTTTGCACGTTTCTTCTGGTAGCTACAGATATAACTAGGCACAGCACATTGAATCAGCAATACAAAAATAAAAACTCCCGAAGTCATAATTATGACTTCAGGAGTATTCCGTTGCGGGGGCAGGATTTGAACCTGCGACCTCCGGGTTATGAGCCCGGCGAGCTACCGAACTGCTCCACCCCGCGGCGACTCATACAACTATACATACCGCTCTGCAACATCTCAACTTGAAGCTATCTGCTGAGATAAACACCACAGAAAAACCCAAAACTGGATGTCTGAACGCTCCTTATTGCTCTCATAGACAGCCCGAATCAATAATTTAAGATGACGAAGCGGGGCGCCACCCGAATGTGATGGCACCCCGCTATGACCGTCAGACCGCAAGCACTACTACATCTTATTTAGAGGTAGCTTCCCCAGAAGGACTCTGCGATGCTGAGGATGAACCGCTCGGCTGCTGCTCACTTCCCTGCTGATCGCCGCCCTGTTTCTGATCCTGCTGTTGTTTATTTTCTGCTTCAATAGCCTTCTGCAAAGAATCGTTCAGACGCTTCTGGGCCTCACCATATGCTGCCCAATCGCCCTTCTTGAGAGCGGCATCCGAATCCTGCATAGCCTTGGATGCATCCGCCAAATGCTGTTTCAGGCTAGCGGACTGGTCTGAGCCAGAGGCTCCAGAAGAGCTGGACGATGATCCAGACGTCTTCTCACCGTTGCCTTCAGTGCCAGCTCCCGAGGGTCCCGACTGAGCATCTATCTTGGCACCGGAAGAACCGTTGAAGACCTGGTTGAGTGCTTCTTCCAGCGTGGGAGCAAACCCAACTTTGTCACCGAAGCTAACCAACACTCGCTGCAAACGCGGATACCGTGCGTCGCCGCTAGACTGCACGTAGACCGGCTGAACATACAGAATGCCGCCAGCCACCGGCAGAGTAAGCATATTGCCGTTAATGACCTCGGAGGACCCGCGCCGCAGGAGGTTCAGCTGGTTCGAGACCTCAGCATCAGAGTTGAAGATATTCTGCGCCTGACCAGGCCCCGGAACCACCGATGAACGCGGCAGTTCGAGCAGTCGCAGCTTACCGTAATCCGCGCTGCGTTCGCCGTCCTTGCCGGTACCGGCGTCACCATTTGCAGCGAGGAATCCGTACATCACGTTACGCGAGTTTGAATCACTCTGCTGAGGAATAAAGGTCGACGTCAGCGAGAAATGAGCCTTCCTATCCCCAGGCATCTGGAGCGAGAGGTAATAAGGCGGAATCTGGCGACCGCTATCATTCGTAGGGTCGTTTGGAATCGACCAGACGTCATCGCCCGCGTAGAGGCTGTTCGAGTTCGTCACATGATACTTATTCAGCATCGAGCGCTGAATAGTAAACATATCCGAGGGGTAGCGCACATGGTTAAGAAGCTCGGCGCTCATCTCTTTATAGCTCTTCACGGTTCCGGGGAATACGCCCTGCCATGCCTTCAAAATAGGATCATTTTCATCCCATGCATAAAGGGTGACCGAACCGTCGTAGGCATCCACGGTGGCTTTCACCGAGTTGCGAATGTAGTTCATCGAATTCGTGCGCGGATTCTGATTATTCTCCTGGCTTACACCCTGCGCATATGGGAACTGGTTTGTGGTCGTATAAGCATCCACAATCCACTGCACCCGATTATTGATAATAGCGGGGTACGCTTTGGAATCCACCTTCAAATACGGCGCAGCCTTCTGAACGCGATCTACCGGGTTACGTTCGTACAGGATCTGCGAACCATCACGAACCGCATCCGAAAGCAAAATATCGGATGACTGGAACTTAATCGCATAAGAGAGACGGTTCAGCATGGAATCCAACCGGGGACCACCGTTGCCGTTGAATGTGTATTTTGCATCCGAAGAATTCGTTTCATCGGCGGACTGCGGACGGTCGAGTTCCAGCTGATCACCGCTGCCGCCCACAATGGAATACTGCGGAGAGCTCATACCGAAGTAAATACGAGGCTCATAGTTTTCAGAAATAACGCCATTCGCCTTGATACCGGACTGCATGAACTTGGGGTTACCCGCACCGTCAACCTGGTTACCGTAAGCTGCAATCACGCCGTACCCGTGAGTGTACACCACGTGGCGGTTATACCAGGAATCATCCGAAGTCTGGGAAGGATTCAGCTCACGGGCGGCAATCACCGTGTCCTGAGTCTTATTGTCTACGGAATAGCGGTCCACCGAGAGATTCGAGTCGAACCGATAGTATGGACGGAACTGCTGCATCTGCGCGAATGCTGAGCTTACCACGTTCGGATCCAAAAGACGGATGTTCGCAATAGTCTCACTAGAGTTCCCCAAAGCGCCTTGACGAGTATCGATCGTGGCGTCATAGGGAGTAGTCTCTACCTTATCGAGACCGTAGGCGTACCGTGTTGCGTCGATATTGCGTTGGATAAACTGCGACTGTGCAGCCTGTTCATTCGGCACAACCTGGAAACGCTGTACGATCCAGGGGTACAGCCCGCCAGCGACGAGAGCTACAACCACCAGCATCGCGGTTCCCACTAGAGGCAAACGCCAACGATGCGCGGAAGCCGTAGCCAAGAACAACACAGCCACCAGAACTGCGGAAATCGCCAAAATAGAACGTACGGGAATAATAGCGTTCGTATCGGTGTACATAGCACCGGCCCAGCGCCCCGACTGCTGCTGAACTGCGGTGTACCGTTCCAGCCAGAACGCAGCACCGCGCACCAGAAGGAAGGCGCATGCCAAAACCGCAGCATGACGGCGGAACGCGGCGGAAGTTCCTACACCGCCTGGGCGAACCTTAATACCACCGTAGAAGTAGTGCATAATAGCACCGCCAATAGCGCAGAGCACGATAACAGCGGTCAAAAGATTAACCACCAGATTGAGGAACGGAAGAGTGAAAACGAAGAATCCAACATCCAACCCAAATTCGGGGTCTTGAACGCCGAAGTCCTGACGGTTCAAGAAAAGCGCCACGGTTTGCCACTGGCTAATTCCGGCACTCCCAATAAAGAACCCTAAAGCAATTGGAAGAATCACCAAGAGAATCTTGCGGATGCGCTCCATACCCCGACGGTACCGCGCCATACTATCGGTGAAATCACGCCCGCCAAACATGTCACGCAGAAGGTCTTCAGCATCCATATGCTCATGCTCGGTCGTATGGCGCTCATGCGGACCGGCTTTAGAAGTCTCGTGATGAGCCTGTTCCTCAGATTTATCCGCGTTTTTGGCGTCTTTCTTCGCCTGAGAATCATCGTGGTCAGTATGTTTGATGGCGTAAGACATCGAAGCCCAGAACGGTACCGCTACGACGAGTGCGGTTACCACAAAGATAGAGCTCTGAAGCAAGATTTCGGTGGTGAAGACGCTGCCAAAACCAAGCTGATTGAACCATAGCCAATCCGTATACACCTGTGTGGCATACACAAACGCCATAATCAAGACTATGACCACCGCGATGGTAATACCCAAAGGACCCGGATAGCGCCGCTTTTTCTTTTTCTGGTCTGCTCCCGCGCGACGGGGAGGCTGAGGAGGTTGATGTTCGTTATCAGATGCCGTCACGGATTCCTCACTTCGTTGGTGGCTGGAACATAGTTAATAAACATTATCTCAAATGTGGCACTCTGACACAGACAGGAGCGTGGGCAAACACGCGGAGATTTACCGTATGTTTGCCCATAACCCGACGTGCACGTCTAGATTGCCGAAAACCTTTTACCCGCAGGTGGGGAACTGATCGGGGGCGGCTCCGTTCTTAATCTTGGTGAGGGCATCCACGGCCTCATCGACGTTATCGACCGGGATTACCTGCATATCACCTGCCGGTGTTTCCCCACGATAGTATTTGAAAACATCGGGGTCGGTTCTGCGGATTTCTTGAAGATCGTCACAGTTTTCGCGCGGTGCCAAAAAGTAGTGGGCACCGTGGCGTCCGGAAGCGATAATCTTATATTTAATGCCGCCGATGGCACCGACTTTACCGCTGGCATCTATGGTTCCGGTACCGGCTACATAGCTTCGGGCTGAATCTTCGTTTCCTGCGCCTTCGGGGGCAAGCAGGCTTTGCTCGGTGAGCTTATCGATGGTACCGAGAGTGAGCATGAGACCCGCACTGGGGCCGCCAACACCGTCAAGGTTGTAGGTTGCCTCAAAGGGAAGATCAAAGTCCTGTTTAAGCACAATTCCAACAAGCCAGCGCCCCGATTTATCGTCACGCCGCGGCGTGAGAGTAACGTTCTTGTTCTCGCCATTCCGGCTGATTTCGAAGGTGACGGGACGTCCTTCTGAAGCTTGCACAGTTTCGGTGACATCTTTGAGAGTATTGATCTGTTTATCCCCCACTTTGAGGATGCGGTCCCCACCCTGCACCTGCCCCTCAGCGGGGGATCCGGAGGCGGTTTGGAGAACGCCGATCTTCTCGGTCACCGGCAGTTTAAGGTAACGCGCCGCAGCAACTTTCGCCTGGGTTTGAGAATCCGCCATTTGTGCGCTGCTGACCTGGTTAGCTTGCTGGTGGGTAACGTGCGGATATGTAATTTCGGAGGGAACCACAAGGTAACGGTTGCCGTCCGCAGCCAGCCAACTGTAGAACGCATCCGCTCCGGGGAGAACGGTGTAGGGTCCGCCGGAGACAGATACTGTGGTCATATTCAATTTCCCAGTGGTGGGATAGGTCTGCGTGCCGTTGATCTGGATAATATCTTGATCCTGGTATTGCCCGAGAATATCGAAGAGAGGTCCGGGACCTTCTTTGCTATATGAGCTGGGCAGCACAAAAGCACCGAGCATCAGCAAACAGGTTGCGGAAGCAGTTAGAAAGCGCAGATTCAGGGGACGTCGTTCTGATAGTGGAAGAGATTCATCGCTCTGCTGATGGGATTTTCTCAAGAAAAATGCACGCTTAGCCATGCTTCTTAGAGTACCCGATATTTTTGTTGGGAACACCACATGATGAGCCGGGGTACACCGCGGCGTCAGCATTGTACGCCGCCAAGGTCATAAGCTGGGCTGTGCCTAGAGCGAATACCGCGAAATCACGGCAAACTCACAGGTTTACCAGGTACCCTTTACTAGACGGGTAGGGGCAGACTGTGCCCGCCCTCAATACTGAAAGGTATGTGACATGGCTGAGAACCCCACCAACGATAATTCAAATGACCGCGATCCCCTTGAGGAATTCCTGAAAAAAATGCAGGAACAGGGCTTTGATCCTAACGCCGAGCAGAACGGCAACGGCACAGCAGAGAACCCATTCGCTTTTCTGAGTGGAAATATAAACCCTGAAGATATGAATGCTATGGGTATGCCCCTTGATCCCTCTATGCTCCAGGGTATTTTTGCGCAGGTGCAGTCAATGTTTACTGCTGGGGCTAGTGAAAACGGTATTAACTGGCAGGGTGTGAAAGACCAGGCTCGCCAGCTCTTAGCGACCACCGGGGAGGATCCTGCCGTCACCGAGTCTTTGAGGGCGGCAACGCGCGATGCCTCTAACCTTGCCGATCTGTGGTTGGACAGCGTCACCATTTTTGAGCGTCACAATATTCCTGTTGAGGCTTGGTCCAAGGCTGAATGGCTCGATTCTTCCTTCGATTCTTGGCGTGATATGGTACAGCCCGTAGCGGCTGAGGTAACTCAGGCGATGGTGCTCCCCTCCACCGAAGATGTTCCCGAAGAGCTGGCTCAACTTTTGGGCGGCACCGGATTCTTGAACAATATTGGTTCCATGATTTTTGGGGCTCAGATGGCGCAGGCACTGACCGAGCTTGCCGGTGAGGTATATTCTTCTACCGATATTGGATTCCCCCTCGCGCCAGGGCGCAGTGCGCTCTTGCCCGCCGGTTACACTCAGCTTGCTGAAGATATTGAGGTGCCCGCGCAGGAAATTCTGCTGTACCTGGCGGTGCGTGAGGCAGCGCTGATTCGTCTGCACCGCACAAACCCGTGGCTGCGTGAAGATATTTTGGAGCTGGTAAGCCGTTATGCTCGTGGTATCCGTGTGGATATGAATCGTATTCAGGATGCCGCATCCCAGGTAGATTTGAGCAACCCCGAGGCCGTACAGGATGCCTTTGACGGCGGCTTGTTCAACCCGCAGCGCACCGAAGACCAAGAACTTGCAGTTGAGCGTCTGGAAGCTCTTCTTGCCCTAGTAGAGGGCTGGGTATCGTTGGTAGCTGAGCAGGCAACCCAAAACCTGCCTACAGCCCCGCAGCTGGCGGAAACACTGGTACGGCGTCGTATCGAAGGCGGCCCGACCGAGCGCGTGTTCGAGACTCTGGTCGGCTTGGAGATTCGCCCTCGCCTGGTGCGTGAGGCACAGAATTTCTGGCGCACCTATGAAGAGAAGCACGGATATGAGGCCCGCGATGAACTGTGGGCAGCGCCGGAGACTCTGCCGACCGCCGCTGAACTTGAAGACCCCGATGCCTATGAAGCACGCCAGGATGAGTTCAAGGTTGAGGATATTGACTTTGACACCGAGCTGCAGAAACTTCTGGACGGTGGTTTTGATGAAGGCGAGTCCGACGGCGGTGAATCTTCCACCGGCGACGAACCTAATACATAACACGCCATGCTTCGTAATCGCGCATTAGACGCTGTGGGCGATTGAGGGATGCCACCGCATCTCATGCGTGATACCAGCCGATAACATGCCCTGTGGTCCCGAAGGTTTTCTGCCTTCGGGACCACATTTGTTGTGGATCATCACGGTTCTTAGTTGGTGGCTTGCGCGCGTATAAATTCCATACCCGCCAGGAATGCCCGTGCCTTATCAAGGTCGGGGAACCGAGCTTCTAGAGCGCGAAAACGAGCGTTATGGTGAAGTTCCACGAAGTGACAAAGTTCGTGGTAGACCACGGAGTCAACCACGTATTCGGGGGCTCCCTGAAGATCATCGGAAATACGGATGGTGCCCTGAGTCGGTGTGGCGGATCCCCACCGTTTACGCTGATTCGAGACCCAACGGATAGAATTGGGAAATTTCTCGGGCACGAGCTCGGACAGATGCCTTGCAGCCAGAGCACGAGCACGCTCCGTTAAGTAATCATCAGACGCAAAAATGCGGCGCCGCCGAGAAGTCTCCCGCTGTTTCCGTTGCACGCGGGGAGTCAGGCTTTCCAGATATTCGCGGATTTGCGCATCCGTACTCGCCCCGGGAACCAACAGGCGAATACTTCCATCTTCCTGTGGCTGGGCACTGACGGTTCTGCGGCGGCGAGACGAACGCACCACCAGGATTTCCGGGGCGGATACGGTCGCCGGAATAACTTCGTGGTGCTGTCGGACTTTCTGTCGTGCCATCATATGCTGCCCTATCATGAGCGTTAGGTACGGTGTCTTATGATCGTAATTCTCCGCGAGTGCGCAGGTATTATTTAGCTGTGTCAGGTGGATTGACGGGACGGGTCAATATCATCCAGGAAGCGGGAACGACGGCGTTTTCCCCGCCCACCGGCGGTCCGTGAATCCGACCATGTGAACCACAGGTATTTGCGGGCACGTGTAATCCCCACATAAAGCAGGCGGCGTTCTTCATCGATCTCGTCGGAGGTTTGAGCGAAGGTAATGGGCATAAGTCCCTCGTTTAAACCGCAGAGGAAGACCGCATCCCATTCCAGCCCCTTTGCAGAGTGCAAAGAGGCTAGCGTGACGCCTTCCATGACGGGAGCATCCTGGGTGGCAAGACGGTGCGCAAGCGTTGCAACGACATCGTGTACGGTAAGCCGATGCGGAACCGGAGCCCCTGCGGCCTCCGCTTGAGCGATGTCTTCGATGCGGGTATCTTCCAGATGATCAACCATCGAGACAATTGCGGCAAGAGACTCCCATTTTTGGCGTACAGCGCCAGCGGACTGGGGCGCTTTTTCGGTGTATCCCAAAGATTCCAGCACTTCACGCACATAACGGGGCACGTTCTCGGAACCGTCCGTTGATTTTGCCGACGCTCGCAGGGCAAGCATCGCTTGCTTGATCTCAGGACGATCGAAGAATTGCTCAGCCCCGCGTAACTGATACGGAATACCGCGATCGGCGAGCGCCGCCTCCAGAAGCCCGGACTGCCCGTTAGTGCGGAAAAGCACCGCGATTTCTGATGCCGGAACGCCATCTTTTTCGAGGAGATCCTGGATTTGTTCGGCAATGCCTTCGGCTTCACGTTCGTCATCCGTATATCCGAACCATTGGCTTTCAACTCCCGGTCCGCGCTGGGAAATGAGTTTGAGCGGGGGTGCCCAGGAGAATTCGGTGGAGTCCGGGCGCGGTCGCCGTGCCGCTAGGAGTCGGTTTGCCAGTTCGACCACTTGGCTGTGCGAGCGGTAGTCTCGGGTGAGCCGTACCGTGTGTGCGCCCCGGTACCGTCGCGGAAATTCCAGGAGGTGCCGACTGGTGGCACCGGTAAACGAGTATATGGTCTGCGAGGCATCGCCCACGACGCATAAATCGTCGCGCTCCCCCAGCCAGGCGTCGAGAAGGCGCTGTTGGAGGGGCGAAACATCCTGATATTCGTCTACCACGAAATGTCGGTACTGTTCACGGATGGTGGCAGCGAGTGCATCGTCATCTTCGATGATGCCGACGGTCAGGAGCAGAACATCCTCAAAGTCGATGAGGTTCCTTTCGTCTTTGAGATCTTCGTAGGAGCGGAAGAGCCGCACCATGTTCTGCGGGGTTATTCCGGAGGGCAGGTTGCGCTGGTGCAGGTGCGGCGTGAGGGTGTCGGGGGTGAACAGGCTGACTTTTGCCCACTCGATTTCTGCCGCAATGTCGCGTACAAGTGCCCGGTCGACGCTCATGCGCAGGCGCTGGGCAGCTTCGGTGATTAAACCGGCTTTATGTTTGACGATATCGGGGAATGAACCGCCGATAGCGCTGGGCCAAAAATACCTGAGTTGGCGCAGCGCTGCGGAGTGAAAGGTTCGGGTTTGGACTCCTACGGCACCGAGGGATCGCAGTCGAAGGCGCATTTCTTCTGCCGCGCGGGTGGTGAAGGTGAGAGCCATAACGCGTTGGGGAACGTATTTTCCGCAGGCGATTCCGTAGGCGATGCGGTGGGTGATAGCGCGGGTTTTGCCGGTTCCGGCGCCTGCGAGTACGCGCATCGCGCCGTTGAGTTCGGAGGCGACCCGGCGTTGGTCTTCGTCGAGACCCGCGAGGATGTCTTCGGGGGAAAGCTGGGGCGTAGCGTGATTTTGTTGGGGGGCTGCTGGTGGGGGTACGGGTCGTGCCGGTGCCTGTGGAGTTTGGGAGCGAGTCGGGGATGATTTTTGGGCGGGTATGCCGAAGAGAGCTTGCTGTTTGGATGCTCCGGCGCCCTGTGCTGGCATAACGCCCCTCTCCTGGTGCTCTGCGGATGTTCACACGCTGGTTACTATTGTACCTTTACCTTAGGTGGGGTCTGTCTGCGGCGGTTAGTATAAGCATGCCCAAGGTAGGAGTATCTTTATTCCGTGTTTATTGCTGCGTGACCCGAGTTTTCAAGGGATCGCACGCGAGAATGTGTGCGAGGGGCGAACGTGCCGAACCTCATGAGACTCATTTGATACCCTAAGAGGGTGACTTTAACGCCTCTTCAGCTTGCCGCCATTGTGTCAGCGGGTGTGCCGGGAATTTACCCTGTGGGCGCATCCGCCGTTCTTGACGACACCGCCGATTTTGACTCAGCTATTATTGTGGATTCGACCAATCGTCGCTGGCGTGTACGTGCTCCTCGTCGCCCCGATGCCAGCATGCGGCTTGAGGCGGAGCACCTTATTCTTCAGTCTTTTACCCCCGGTCTGCGTGCTCGCCTGCCTTTTCAGGTGCCGACTGTGGTGGGTACTGTGCCTTATCAGGACGGCAGCGTTTTCATTTACACGCATATTCCCGGTACCTCTTATGAGGTTGATGATCTTGCGGCGCAGAACGGGCATATGGCAGATGGTCAAGAGAACCTGGCCGTTTCTCTCGGTAAAATTTTGGCGACTCTGCACACGATGCCGCACGATCTGGTGTTTGAGGCGGGTCTGCCCTCGTATAATTCTGAGGAGATTCGCCGCCGCCGCAGTGTTGAGCTTGAGCGTGTGGCGCAAACCGGCAAGATTCCTGCGGATCTGTTAGCACATTGGCGTTCGGTGCTCTCCCCCGGTTCCACATGGCAGTTCCAGACTCACGTGATTCATGGTGACATGAACTCCGATAACTTGGTGCTTGATGGCGCGAAGATTGTTGAGGTGACCGGTTGGTCTGATGTTCAGGTGGGAGATCCTGCCCAAGATTTTGCGTGGCTGTTCTCTTGTTCCGATCAGGGCTTTACTGACAGTGTATTGGATGCTTACCAGCGGCAGATGCGTCCCGAACCGGATGAGCATTTGATTCAGCGGGCGCACTTCTATGCGGAATTTGCGATTGCCCAGTGGTTGGCGCACGGTGCTGAGATCGGCGATGACGATATTGTGCAGCATGCCGTCGCCATGCTTTTGGATGTGCAGGATGGTCTGCGCGCGACCGGTGGGTTACTCGGGCAAGAAGAGGAAGAAGATATTCCACAGGTTATTGACGACGAAGACTAGAGTAGAAAACGATAGATTGAAAGGCTGAGACGGCCACCCTGTTGGGTAGCGTCTCAGCCTTTATTCTGTTTGTTGCGACTAAGAATATATTCCGGTTTCTCTATCCCTCTACTATGATGCGTGGACCAGGCTACCGCGGCCGCCCCGGAAGTTCTTCGCCCCATCCGGCACGGGAGATAATGCGTTCAAGCTGCTGTTCATTCTGCAAGCCGCCGGCGATATCGGTGTCCCACACGGTTTGGTCAGAGCCAACATAGTAGAACGCCGCGTGCACACGTTCAGGGTCTATCCCCTGTATTTTGGCGAAGGCGAGCCGGTACAGCGCCAGCTGGATGCGCTTATGCCGCATCGCGTGTGCGGAGGGTTTACGCCCGGTTTTCCAGTCCACGAGATCCCAGTGTTCCTGCTCCTGGAGGGTGCCGTCGGCGTTAGTGATCTGTTCGGTGCGGCGGAAGACCGCATCAATACGCCCGCGGATGTTCACGCCCGCCACGTGAGTTTCTACCGGATATTCGGCGCGCCATATGGTACGGGAAGCCCATTCACTCTCAAGGAATGTCGCGCGCAGTTTATCAAGGTCGAAACTGCCGTCAAGATCATCATCGCTATAAAGTTCGTCCTGTATATCGAGCATAGGTTCGTCCCCGAAGTACTCCTCAACCCAGGCGTGGAAAAGTATACCCTGCCGCGCTGCCGCAGATGGCTGCATCGGTACCGGACGCACCAGGCGACTCAGAACCGTCTCTTTATCCTCCGACAAAGCAATGAGGGTGGATGCCGACATATGCTCGGGTTTCGCAGGAACCGCTGGGGTAACGGCGCGCTGTGCCAAGGCAAGAAGCAGATCGACCTCATGCTCCCAATCTTGAATCTGCTGAGCTTCCTCGTCGGTGGGGCTGGTAAGTTTATCGAGATCGTCAAGGCTTAACGATCCGCGTGCCACGTTAAGAGCGGCACGCTCCACCCGTGCACGCCGCTGACCGGGTACCGCAATAATGTCACGATTCTCGGTGCGTTCGGCGAGGTCTTTCTCGGATGCCCAGCGGATCACCTGAGCGCCGTCAAAGGGGTCAAAGGGCCAGTCGGCGGTCAGCACGGATCCCTGCTGCGGGTTATCTTTCACCCACGCCGCCGGTTCCAAGAAACGGTGCACAATCTGCGGTCGAACCCCCGGCTGCTCAGGGCCTTGTTTTCCCTGAGCAAGCTGCGCTAAAGGTTCGCGGGCGTAGCGGAAATTCTCGACCGTATCCAGCCCGTAATGCTTTTTGAGCTGTTCCAGATTTTCATCGTATGCCCCTTTGGACTCCTGCGGATCGGGCAGGTCGGGCTCCTGTACACCGCCCATCAGCGCCTGCTTCACCCGGTGCACCTCAGGCAGATTCAGTACCTCGGCATTTGTGATCGGGTTTCCGTCGTCGTGCACAAGCGCATGCGCAATCTGCTCATAGACCGCGCTTGTATAGCGCTGAGAAGCCGCCGTATCTTCGGGGTCATCAGGAGCGGGAATAACCGGCACAGACGTACCATTTTCCAGACGGATACCCTGGGGAATACTATAGTTCTCAAGCCACAAGCAGCGCCCAAAAAGTACCTCAATGCTGGCGTCACGATGCTCAATCGCCCACCCAGAGGTGTAAAAACCGGTGCCCAGATAGCTCGGGTAAAGCCAGGGTGCCACCTGAATACCTTCGTAAGGTTCCTCAGCATCGCCCTGTGCAAATTGCACCAGCTCGTTCCAATAGGGCTCGGGCTGATAGGGGTTTATATTCGGGCCCACCCATCGGCAATTACTGATGTGCAGCAGCGAGCGGGCGCGGGTCATCGCCACATAAACCAGCCTTCGTCCCTCAAAGCCCACATAGTCATTCGCCATATCTTCGCCGTCTTCAAGACGCGCATTGAGCTCTTTATAGTTCTCTAGGGCGCTCACCTCTTCAGCCCGTTCCAAAGCGGACGGCAGATAGTCGCGGTCACCTCGTAGAGGCCAGGGCAGGCTTCCATATTCCAGGCGGTGCCAGGTGTGTGGGCGAGTGGGATATTTATCGCACATGCGCGGCAGATATACGTGATCCCACTCCAGACCTTTCGAGGCGTGCATCGTGAGAATCTGCACCGCGTCACGCCGAGGTTCCTCTTCGGCGGGGGTCAGCCCCCGCTCGTGGTTTTGGGCCTGTTCCAGCCAGGAGAGAAAACCCAGCAGATAGCTAATACCGTTGGCAGAGAGCACAAACCGCCGGGCGGTGGGGGCGTCCTCATCAACCTCGGTTCCGTCTGCGCCAGCATAGAGCATCGCGTTGATGCGCGGTGAACTCGCAGCGTAACTTGCGGCGACCTCATGAAAAGCATCCAGATGCGCGCGCGATCCGTAGGCGTCCCCGCCGGGGCGGGCGGCAAGCTCGATATCCAGGAGCATCACACGCTCAATCTCATAGAGCAGGGTGCCAATATCCTCGGTGGTGAACTGGCGCAGATACTCAACCTCGGCGGTGAAAGCGTGCAGACGGCGCAAACCTTCAACGCTCAGACGGCGCCGGGATTCGGGGTAATCCGCAGGGTAAATGGGGTTACCGGCCTCATCCGCTGTGGGAAGATGCTCGATCGCTTCAATAAGCGAACCGTATTCGGCGAGGTCTTCTACAGCGTTTTTACGGACTCGCTCAAATTCTTCGTGGGCGGCACGCAGATTGGCATCGGTATCAGTTTGAGGGCTCGAAGGTACATCTCCGCTCGTCTCCTCAGAGGACTGCTCGCCAAAGGTTCGTCCCATATTTTTCTCGCGCGTGGTCGTCAGGTAATTCGACCAATCTCCCAGCGCAAGCAGATCCGCTGTGCCCAACCGCCAACGTGCGCCAGCGAGCAGACGCATCAAGGCATCTGAACGGTTCGGGTCTGCTAAAACCCGCAGCATCGAGACCATATCAATAATTTCGGGGCGTTCCAGAAGCCCACCCAAACCAACCACCTGCACGGGAACACCCAGGCTCTCGCAAGCCTGGCGAATGGGTTCCATCTGCGCCCGGGTACGGGTAAGCACCGCCATCGTGGGCATCTGCGCCGGAGTATCGGCGTAGCGGGCGCGTTCCTGCACGATACGTTCGGCAATGCCCTGTGCTTCCTCGGTCTCAGACCCGTAGCGTGCCAACTGCACTGAGCCGAGCATAGCGCGGTAACCTGATTCATCGGGATTGAGGATAACCGAGCGAGGCCGCAGATCGGGCACGTGAGGCGGAGCAGGGGCACGCACCCAATCGGGAATGTTCTTGAGTTTAGCGGCGATCAGGTTTGCGGCATCCAAAATTGCGACGTCATTACGCCATGCAACTGTCAAATAAAGAGGCGTTTCATCGCGTGTTGGGAAGTATTGATAAAAACTAAACAGCTGACCATCGGAGGCACCGCGGAACCCGTAAATAGACTGTTTCGGGTCCCCCACCGCCATGACCGGATGCTCAGGCTGACCGGGACACCCATCATGCCCGTCGCGAGCGCCATATAAATCAGCGAAGAGCCGCAGCTGAGCGTGCGATGTATCCTGAAATTCGTCAAGAAGCACGACCTTATAGCGTTCCCGCTCCAGCTGTGCGGCGGCTGGCACCTCACGGGCGATCCGCGCCGCCAACGCGATCAAGTCGCCGTAATCGAGCACCTGCATACGCGCTTTCACTCGCGCATACCGCTGCACAAGCTGCGCCAAAATAATTTTGGCTTTCAGCCTCTCTATGACCTTTTTTGCGTTGGCACTGGGACCGGGCGAACTGAGTGATTCGTACGCCGCCAGGTGTGCGGAACAAAATTCGATAACCTGCTGCGGGCTTACCAGATGTTCGGCGCACTCCCCCGACAGCTGCAAAAGGCTCTGCACGATCGTACTTTTTGAGGCGACTCCCGAGGCTGAGCTGGCGGCGGGTAGGTCGCCGTCCCAGTACTGCACGATCTGCGCGGCGAGCTGCCAGGCTTGAGCATCGCCAAGCATTTGTGCATCCTGCTCAACACCCAGGCGCAGACCGTATTCTTTGACAAGATTATTCGCGTATGAGTGGTAGGTAGAGACGGTGGGCTCGGAAGAGCCTGCAAGAAGTTCTTCTTCGCTCAGCTCAATCAGGTTACGTTCGCGCAGAATATTTAGGCGGGTGCGCATGCGATCGCGCAGCTCTCCTGCGGCCTTGCGGGTAAAGGTAACGCCCAGAACTTCATCGGCGCGCACGATTTTATTGGCCACAAGCCACACCACACGATCGACCATCGTCGCGGTCTTTCCCGAGCCCGCGCCAGCGATCACCAGCCGCGGTTCAAGCGGCGACTCAATGATGCGAACCTGTTCATCGGTGGGCGGATTCAACCCCAGCGCGCGCGCGATCTCGCGGGCGCTAAGTCGAGCAGGTTGGTGTGTTGTTCCCCCGGATACTCCGGATGCGCCACGGTCGCCGTCATGCTTGTGCGGCTGATCCGGTTCAGAGGTAGTCATACGGTACGTATCCATTCCTGACGGGGTGATAGTGTCAGCTGTATCAGATGTGATACAGCCACAGGATGCAGTTTACCACCGACGCAGTTCAGAATAGAGGCCGCACGTCACCCTCTAGGAACCACTGGTGTTTTGTGAGAATCTGTCGTTTCTGCTGGGGTTGCCTGCTCGGCACACCAGCAAGCAAAAGCCCCGTTGTCGGGCTAGTCCTGAGTGATCTGGCGTCCCTGCGGGCATAGGGGGCAAATTTCCGGCAGTCGGCAGGTTTCTCCGGGCCGGTGCCGTGCCTGCATGACGGCACCGGCAATCAGCTCCGCCGCACGCTGAACCAGCTGAACCGCCCAGATACCGGTTTCGGGGTCGAGCGCATCCTGCTCTTGGGGACGATTTCGGGAAGAAGCTGCGGTGCCATCACCCAGCTGCACGAGCGCGGCTCCCCCGGATTTGCGTGTGAAAACCTCGAAACGCTGGGGCGCCACCTCGCGGTGCTCAAGCCCGGCAGGAATATTAAGACCGTCAGGCTCAACGCCGAAATCACGGCTCATGGCATCCCCGGCGCCCGCCTCTACCGCAACCTGATAGGCAGCAAGCTGGGCGTGTTCGGCGATCTGGTTTTTATTGGGTTTGGTTTTACCCGTTTTTAAATCGACGATGACGTATCGTCCGTCCTCGGTTTTCTCCAGCCTATCGACTCGCCCAGAAATCTGGGCGTTCACAGTATCGCCGGGAACCAAAACCCGGAAAGCTCCCTCCACGCCCACGAGTTCGCGGTGATCACCCGGCATAATCTCGTTGATATAAACCGCGAGTTTATCCACCATTTTCTCGGCACGTTCACGTATCTGCTGCCCCTCCCAAGTATCGGGCAGCGCAAGCGTACTCAGGCGCTCTTCAAGCTGACCGCGCAGGGTCATATAGTCGGCGTCCGGGTACTCTTCTGCGATCGCGTGAATGAGCGTTCCCAGCGAGCGCGAGGTGTCGGTCTGCGCCTCGGCACGAGCCGCCGATACGAACCAGTCCAGGGGCGATTTATGAATCGTCTCGATACGCGAGGGCGATACCGGAACTGTGAGTTTTTCGGGGTCACCAGAGTCAGTCGACAAGCTGTCGCGGTGTGGATGCGGTGTAAACGCATTCTGCTCGGTGGAGAGAGGCAGAAGTCCCCACCACTGTTCCGGGGCTGCCCCCGGTGCCCCGGCCTGCGCCAGCCTGTTGAGCTGTGCTGCCGCAGCATTTGCCAAGGTGGGGTCTGTATCTTGAGCCTGCGCATACCGCCTCAGTTCCGCGACGAGGGCGCGCAGGGTCATGGGGCGGCGCACGTGGGTGATGTCGGCGGTGCGCGCATCCGGCACGAGAATATCGAAAAATTCGCTGGGTGCGTCTTCCGTTGAGCTCACGGCGGTGACAACGAGCCTTTCGTTCGCCCGCGATATTGCCGTGGAGAACATGCGTAATTCGTCGTGCCGCACCGCCCGCACACGGTCGCTCATGCGCACCTGCTGAGCTGCGGCAATACCCATATCGCAGATGTCGGTCAGCTCACCAGCTTTGAGGAGCGAGCCGCGCACCGTCGTATTCGGCCAGGTTCCATCCTGTAGCCCACAGACGTAGACGGTCTGCCAGTGCCTGCCCGCCGCGAGTGCCGGGGTGAGGATTTCAACCGCATCGTAGCGTTTGCCGCGCGCCGCGAGAGTATCCATGGGAAGGTCTTGGGCATCGATATAGTCGAGGAACAGCTCAGCGGAGGAACCGGGCATCTGGTCGACGAAACGAGTAGCCGCCTCAAAAAGCCCTATCATGGCGTCAAGATTTCGATGCGCCCGCTCGGCTTCCGGCCCGGTCTGCGCGCTTTCGGTCACCCAAATTTTTTCGAGTCCGCTTGCCTGCCACAGCGCCCAAAGTACGGTTTCGGCGTTGGCGCCGCGTTCGGTGAGAGCCTTATGCCCGGCGGCAAGTACACGTGCCACGCGGCGTACCGCCGCACCGATGCCTTGCGCCGGAAGTGGCTGCGGGTTCAAGAGGGCGCCCAGCAGAAGATCGTCGCTACAACGGTGCCCGCCCGCTCGCAGTTCTGCGGCGCGAAGCTGCTGACGTAGACGGCGCACTTCCATGCTGGATGCGCCCCCAAGCCGCGAAGTCAGCAAGGTAATCGCGTTGTGAGCGCCGCTGCCGGGGTTTGTGCGATTTTCTTCGGCGAGAACATCGGCTAGGCTTTGCCGTGCAAGCTTTTCGGCCTCGTCATCGGCAGAACGTGTGCCCTCCTCCGTGACAGCTTCGGGGGTTATATTCTCCGTGAGGCTCCCGTCGAAATCGTTATGATCCGGCAGTTTCAGGTAGTCGGCGCTTTGCTGACGGGCATAAACCAGCAGAGAAAGCGCATCCAGGAAAGGACGTACAGCGGGTTCATCACGCACCGGAACCAGCGCTGCACCCGTCACGGTGGGGATGCCGGATGCCGCCAAGACACGCCGGAACCGCGAAACTTCGGTGCCGCTTCGCACGATAATCGCCGAACGCGCATACGCCGCTCCCCGGTACAGATAGTCCTCAAGAAGGAGTTGTGCTACCTGGTTCGCCTCGTCCTGAGGTGAACCCAGAAGGTACCCGAAAACCCCCTCGGGAAGTTCATCAGAGTGCCGCGGGTCAAGCAGGTCACCATCATCGCTGAGGCGCAGAAGCGCAGATTCCTCATATTTACTCGGTGCGGTCTGCGGTTCACGCGGCGTAGGTGCATTCGCAATAACGGGGAGCCGACGCGCGATATTTCTCCAGGCCAGGGTGATGGGCGCATTCATGCAGTACGAAGTCTTCAGTTCTTCTCGCTGCAATTCCGGGAAAATCTGGGGTAAAGTCGCCGCTAGATCGGGGCGCGCACCGCGGAACCCCTGCACCACGGTTTCAGTGCAGCAGGTTATTAGTACCCGTGCGGACGGCGTAAATGCAGCCTCCACCGCCTCGCGTTGATCGCCCGTGTATGTGGCAAGAACCTGCCCCGGCTCGCGCCCTACTAGGATGCGCATCAGCCGATACACGGAGGGGCTCAGTTCCTGCGCATCGTCAATCAGGATCAGGTCGAAGCGCGCGCGTTCTTCCCGCAAATATTCGGGGTTTGCCAGCAGGAAGGCGCACGCTTCATGGATTAACGCGGCGGGATCGTAAGCGTTTGGGGCACGCAGACGACGAATCTGCTGGTACTCAGTATAGAGCTGCGCCACCGAATGCCAGGCTGGGCGGTCCAGGGTTTGCGCCAGGTTTTCAAGTTCTTCGGCGGTCAGCGCATATTCGGCAATACGGTCAAAAAAATCACGAATCTCCTGGCGGAAACCGCGAGTACCTAGAGCCTCATGCAAATCGGCGGGCCAACGCACCGCCGCGCCTTTACCTTCCCGGTGCCCCGCCAGGATTTCGCCGATCATCACATCCTGCTCGGGCCCGGAAAGCAGCTTCGGAGCGAACTCCACCCCGGGCAAAAGTCCCGACACATGCGCGCGACGCAACAGATCGAAGGCATACGCAGCCCACGCGCGAGTGGGCGCGGTAGACATGCTGCGGTCGATACGCCGTGCCAGCTCATCGCGCACACGAGTAGCACCCGCGCGGGTAGGGGTCAGCACCAAAAGCCGCGCGGGATCGCCCCCGGCGTTCAGAAAATCTACCGCCGCCGTAATCACGCGCTCAGTCTTGCCCGTACCGGGCGCCCCCAGGATGAGTGTAGCCGTCATGGCTTTAAGTTTATCGGGGTTTCTCAGCGCTACGCAGATGTGTCCTCTGCCTGAGAACGTCACGAAGCATCGGGCATTTACACGCGAACTCCGCTAGGCTTGAGCTATGAGCTGGATAGATGCCCCTCGCGCAACCTTCGATTTAGAGACCACCGGTGTCGATGTAACAACCGCCCGCATCGTGACCGCTTCGCTGCTTCTGCTGAACCCGGATGGGAGCGTGCAGCGAGCTGGCGAGTGGCTGGCTAACCCCGGCATTGAGATTCCCGAAGGTGCCGCATCCGTGCACGGTATCACAACCGAATATGCGCGCTCCCACGGGCAACCTGCCCAACAGGTGATCTGGGAGGTCGCGGGTGCGATCGGTTCGCTCTTCCTAGACGGCATACCCGTCATCGCGTTTAACGCCGCCTACGATTTTTCGGTGCTTCACCACGAAATGCTCCGCTATAACATCGCCCACGGCGAGCTTCCCGCCGGGCACATTCTTGACCCGTACGTGATTCATAAGCACGTTATTCCCCGCAAACGCGGCAACCGCAAGCTCGAAACCCTCACCACCGAGCACGGTGTGGTGTTAGAGAACGCCCACACATCTAAGGCGGATGCGCTCGCCGCCGAGCGGCTACTCGTTAAGCTCGCCGAGCGTTTCCCCGAGGTCGCCACGGATGCCGCTGCCCTCCACACGCATCAGGTTCAGTGGTCGCTTGATCAGGCGCGCGATTTCCAGGACTGGCTGCGCACTAAGCCGAGTAAAGAGAACGAGGTTATCGACGGTCGGTGGCCAATACGCCGTTAATTCTCTATCAGCCTCGTTGATTTCGTCACGTTGAACAGAGTCTGTTGAGGCTGCTTAACTCCCCTATTCACTATGTATCGCGAAGGTTATCTCGCCGGTTTGCAAAGCGTCCGGCACTATACCTGCGCGCCGCTAACGCCTATGCTAAAGAGGTAGGGCTTCTCGCCCCAAGGTGCAGTTCAGCGCGCCGGTTATGTATCACATCAGCATTCAGAATTGTCATGGAATATCAAGACACCAACACATACAGTATCTACCTCGGTTCCTCCCGCGAACAGCACAAATATATCGTGTCGCAATCGCAGGTGGTCCTCAAGCTTGGCAGAATCCTCATGAAATCGGGGGCAAGCGCCTACCGTATCAAGGCATCAATGGCGCGTTTAGCGAAGGCCGTGGGGCTACAGGAACATCATGCGCAAGTGACCTTCACAGAGATCGCCACTTCATCATATGCAGACGGTAATTTCCGTACTGAAGTTGCCGAGCAGCGCACGATGGGCATTAACTCCTACAAGATTGACCTGCTGGGTAAGTTCATTTCTGAACTTCCAGATCGCATATCTCCATCTGAGGCTGATGCCGAGATTACCCGCATCGATTCCATGCCGCATCTCTACAAACGCTGGATACTCTCCCTCGCCTCCGCCATAGCCTGCACCGGGTTCGCCTTCCTGAACAGGGGCGGTCTGGTGGAATGCCTCGTCGTGTTTATTGCCGCTGGCGCCGGGCAATTTTTGCGTTCTACCCTGATGAAGCGCGGCACAAGCCATATGGCGATCTGGATGGCGTGCGGATTTCTTGGGGCAGGAACCTATATTGGAATTATTAGGCTTCTGGTGGCTCTGAACCTCGTGGGAAGCGACCATATGGTGGGGTTCATCTCCTCAATTCTGTTCTTGGTGCCAGGCTTCCCTATGGTGACCGGCATGCTCGATATTTCCCGCATGGATTTCCTGGCCGGTGTTTCACGCCTGACCTATGTGGCGGTGCTTTTGGTGAGCGGGTCTTTCGCCGTGTGGGTTCTTGCCTCGCTCTTCGAAATTCCGCTTCTGCAAAATATTCGCCCGGATATTCCGGTGGGGTTATATATCCTGCTGCAGGTTATCTCATCGGGAGTTGCCGCCGCCGGGTTCGCCATGCTCTTTGCTGCATCTCCCGTGGCGTGCGTGTGGGGCGGCGTTATTGCCGCTATCGCTAATCCGGCACGGATTTGGCTTGTGGAGGCGGGCTGGGCTCCCCATATGGCGGCGACGGTCGCGGTGTTCGGGGTCGGCATTATGGCGGAGATCGTGGCGCCACTGCACGGGCGTAAATATTCACGCATCTCACTGTCGGTTCCTGCCGTGGTGACAATGGTTCCGGGTGTGCCGTTTTATCTGTCAATGTCGTATTTTTCGGGCGGGAATATGTACGCGGCTATCAACGGTTTCGTGCAGTCGCTCCTCACCTTCTTGGCCCTGGGGCTGGGGCTGGCGTTTGTGCGCCTTCTTTTCGATAAGAATTGGCTCTTTGATCAGGATACTCAGGTGATGAAAAAGCTCGATAGCGCATCACATATGCGGTAGATCTTCTGCAATGAATGCGTGACGGCTCGTCGTTTAGGTGGCGGATTCTGCAAGCTTTCGTGACGAGTCAGCAACCCCGTGTCCTATCTCGTGTGGTACGTTTGTATTGTTTCAGGGGTTTTGTGCCGCTCACACTCACCAACCAAGCGACTACTCTTCCGGTGTCGCTCGTTTGCACGGCGTATTTTCCTCTCAACCCATTACCGAACGAGAAAGATCACCGTCATGCTACACCGCATTATCCAGCGCCCTCTGAATACTGCCTTTGATAAACTTTATGCACGCCGTGCCGCCAAGTTCCCTATAAATCCAGATGGTGTTTTGCGCGTCAGACATCCGGCCTTGATCCTTATTTCGGTCTTCATCTCGGCTTTGGTGGGCACTCTGCTCACAGCTCTTATCGTGTATATGGTGCTGCATCCAAAAACAACGCAAACGCCCCAACAATCACTCTCAATCCTGGGATCTTTTATCCTGTGTGTTGTTATCTTTTATGGCTTAGCCGTTTGGGCGTACCTCAACTATAGAAATATCTACGTTGAGACAGCGCGTGACTATGTAGAGCAACGAAATGCTTTCGGCCGAATCACCCGCATCTATTACAGCGAGGTAAGCGCTTACAGCTATTGGTATGAGTACAACAACAAAATACTGACGCTGTTCTCCTCTGATGGTCGTCAAGTTTCTTTCCGCCCCAAAATATACCGTGGGGAGCGTGTGCTCGCGGTTTTGGCGTTTAGGATGTATAACTCCCGTTGGCCTGACCCGCGAAACAGCAGCGATCAGTACATTGTCGAAACTCAGGCAGCAAACGGTATCGCCGAAAAAGCTCTCTGGAATGAGCATCCGGTCGGTAAGAACCTGTTGATGCCGCAGAATGTTCAGTAATTCCACAGTAGACAGTGGGAGCAGAAATCATCTGGGTTGTTTCTGCTCCCACCGTTTATTGTTAGGGGCTATATTCCGGGTGAAATTATCTGAGGTTTGCAGGTTTTAAGATGCGCTCCCCTGCGGCGGGTTTTGATTCTGCTGATAGTTGTGGGGCTGCTGCAGGTATCCATAGGGGCTCATCTGCTGGTTCGAGGGCTGCTGACCTGAATTCAGATAGCCCTCTTGAGGATACGTGTTCTGCGGGTATTGTGGCGGCATTGGTTGTTGTGGGACAGCAGTCTGTTCGGGCGTTATAAATCCATTTACTTGAGGGTATTCCATCAAGAAATCGGTTACTTCATATTTGGAGTCTGCTAGTTTCATGATCACAAGTTCATCTTCAGGGTTCTCAAGGTCAGGCCAACGACCAGAACGTGCCCGCGCATAGAGCAAGGCGCCAAAGATTCTTTCTTGAGGTTTGGCCGGAATACACGAGAAAACTGTGTTTCCCCAGGGATCTATCAGATAAAGATCATCGCTAAGGTCTTGAGTAATTTTCCAATGCTGTCCATCTAAGGTTTGACGTTTCCTTTTGGGACTGTATATATACCCGTCAATAGCTGCAAAGGGGGTAAATTTTTCTTTCCCGAAGACGGTCTGAGTCAGGAACCCTTCAGAGGTTATATCGATATAACTCATATCATGCTGAGCAACGAGGAAAAATAAACCTAATATCAGGATGGGCCCACCATATGCAAAGATTGTTATCTTAATGGTATGCGATCCATCATATTTTCCTGAAAATATGAGTGGAGCAAAATACAGATATCCAATAACTAAAACATAGAGAATATAGTTAGCTCCATGAAAGCGCCGTACGCGGTACGGATGTTTTTTAGACTCCACCCAAGATTGTACCAGCGAGAAAATAAGGTGAATAGAACATAGCACTGCCACGGCAATCCAGGCAAAAACCATTATAGAAACTCCATATCATCGGTGATATTTCCCTACCAGGATACCCTGAGAGGTACCCAGGTCTCATGCACAGTTCCTCCCTTAAAAATCCTGTCGCCATCGATTAACGGTTAGATACCTGACAACCACATCTTTCGTGTACTCCGCCAGAATTTTTTCATCCTCTGAGTACCCCAGCTGAGGCCATCGTTCCTGCATACCGCGAAACATCAAGCACTGTCCCACATAATCCGGCATGGCCGAATGACGTACCTGTGTCTGAAGAATTTTTTTACCTTCGTGATTAATCACGCGGAGCCTATCGCCGCGGGAAGTATTCACAGCGCGTCGATCTCCCATAGACACGCGAAGGGTTCCTTCGAAATCAAATCGAGCTGGGCGATAATCGTACCCTTTGATATCAGAAAAAGGAATATTATGCACTCGCCCAAAACCACTACGAAAGACAAACCCCGAAGGAACAAGCTCGATATACCGAATCGTGAGACCACGTATAAGGAGAATAATAAAAATAAAGAATGCGAATATTAGGCACATCGGTACAGCAAAAAGTACTATGACTATAGGTGTCCCTGCGCTTGGCGTCAGAATGACAGAAAGAACAAATGCAAAGAAACTGCCAAAGCCCACCAGAAAAATATCAACAATCACTAGAACCCACCACGGGTATCGTGCCCGCCGAAGCATTGCTTCGCTCTCACGTTTAGCTCTCATCCCCAAATAGGTAATATGTAACGCTGCACAGGTAAGCAACACACCACCAGCAATACCTGCACTCACAAAAACTGATGTATTCACAGGTGTACATCCTCCCACGTTCCTTGACATTATATAGATTATTTAAATAATTCTTTGGTGAGTGTCTAAATATTCTGATTCTTGCAACTGGTGCCAGAGCCCCCCATTCTGTTCTTTATTGGCATTTCAAGGCTAGCATTACATCTCCTCCAATACGGGATATTTAAGTCTTAGAGGGAAGATTTTGCTCCTCCTTGCATCAGGTCTTTGACCCTCCAGCGTGCAGCCCTTCAATACAGATCGTCAGCAAATCCCATAATTCTTGCCGTTTCGCCTCGCTGAGTCCGCCCACCATGTGCTGCTCAACATTGCGGATGCGCCCGGTCGCCTGATCGAGCACACGCTCCCCTTCTACTGTGAGCATGGTCGGTAGCACTGTTAGCCCCGGACTCTTGGTACTCTTCACAGTTTTAGGAGGTTCTTATGTGCTACTGGGTTGGAGTAGCCTCACGCGATCATGTTTTACTCGGCGTTGCGGGCGGATTCTGCCAGGTTTGCCACGGCAAACAGGCACCGCTGGCACGTATGAAACAGGGCGATTGGATTCTGTATTACAGCCCTAAAACCGGTATGAACTCCGGTGAGAAAGTTCAGGTTTTTACCGCCGTGGGGCAGATTGTGGACGACCGAGTCTACCAGTTCCGTATGGCCGAAAATTTTGAGCCGTTCAGGCGTGACGTTGTGTTTCAGGATGCGCCGTATCCGTGTCCGATTGAGGTAGCACGCGAGCACCCCGAATGGCGGAGTTATGCGAAGCAGCTGCGGTACGGACATTTTGAGGTCTCGCACGATTTCTTCGAGCACATTTACCGTTACATGATGGCGAGCAAGCACGAGATAACACCCGATAGGTGTTAGGCAGCCAGTCATATGGCAGCATGCAGAGTTTTACTGTATTGAAGCAAGGTGTGGCGGTCGAACACGTAAAAACTACGCTACTGGGACCTTTTATAGTCGAGCGTCAGCTCGCCCAAACTCGTAGGTGTTGACGCAGCCTCGCTGTCCGATAACCGCCTATCATGGGATAAGAGACTTTCAGGCACCCACAAACGAAAGGTTACCCATGACCGTATCAGCCGAACACCACCTCGCACACCAGCACAGCGAAGAGCTTTTTGAACGCTCCCGTTCCGTCATTCCCGGCGGGGTAAACTCCCCCGTGCGCGCTTTCAACTCCGTGGGCGGCACCCCCGCCTTTATGGACCGCGCATCCGGCCCCTATATTTATGATGCTGACGGCAACGAATACGTAGACCTCGTCTGTTCGTGGGGTCCGGCGATTCTTGGGCACGCGCATCCGCAGGTTGTTGCGGCGGTTCAGGAGGCTGCCTCGCGCGGGTTGTCATTCGGCGCTGCATCCGCGCCCGAGGCAGAGCTCGCAGAGCTTGTGGTCGATCGCATCAACACCGCGATCCCCGGCGCAATCGAACAGGTACGTATGGTATCTACCGGCACCGAAGCCACCATGACCGCTATTCGCCTGGCACGCGGCATCACCGGGCGCGATAAAATTATCAAGTTCTCGGGCTGCTATCACGGACATGTGGATGCGCTGCTCTCTGAAGCAGGCTCCGGCGTGGCGACTCTCGCCCTACCCGGCTCGGCGGGCGTGACCGCGGCGACCGCATCCGAAACTATCGTGCTCCCCTACAACGATCTTGACGCCGTGCGCGAGGCTTTCGCCGCGCATCCGGGAGAAATTGCCGCCGTCATTACTGAAGCTGCCCCCTGCAATATGGGCGTGGTGACTCCCGAACCGGGCTTTAACCGTGGTCTGCGCGAAATTACTCAGAGCAATAATGCCCTGCTGATTTTTGATGAGGTGCTGACCGGTTTCCGTGTCTCATCCGCCGGGTACTGGGGTAAGTTCGCCCCCGAAGATAACGGTTGGGTTCCCGATATTTTCACTTTCGGTAAAGTGATCGGCGGCGGTATGCCGATCGCCGCACTCGCCGGTAAACGTGAGGTGATGGAGCATCTGGCACCGACCGGTCCTGTCTACCAGGCGGGTACGCTCTCGGGTAATCCGCTCTCGGTTGCATCCGGCATTACGACCCTCAAACTCGCCGATGATGCCCTCTACCGCACGCTCGATACACGTTCGGACCAGTTGCAGGCTGCGCTGACGCAGGCGCTGACCGATGCCGGGGTGGATCATTCAATTCAGACGGCGGGCAACCTGTTCTCGGTTGCCTTTGGTACCGGCGAGCACGGCGTGCACAACTACGCCGATATTAAGAGCTCTGCTACCGCCAAATACACGGCTTTTTTCCACGCCATGCTTGATGCCGGCGTATACCTTCCCCCGAGTGCTTTTGAGGCGTGGTTCCTCTCCGGAGCGCACGACGATACCGCGATGGAACGCATCATTGAGGCGCTGCCGGGCGCGGCACGTGCGGCGGCTAAGGCGTAGCACGTCCTCTGACCCAGCGCTTTCCCACAAAATCTCGTTATAAATTCTGAACTCTGCCCGCCGCCAGCAGCAGCTTCTCAGCTTTGCTGGCGGCGGGTATTTTCTGAGATGTTCATCCATACTGTGAGCATCGCAAAAGCGAACAACGTAGAATGCTGTTATGGACTTTCGGGATATTTGGCTTATAGCATTCATCGTGTATTTGGGGCTATGCCTGCTCATTGAGGCGGTCTATCCGGTGCGGGTACGTAAAAAGTATGCGCTCAAAACCGAGCACGCTAAGTGGTTTTGGTCGTATAAGCACTTTTTCCTGTACCTTTGGGCATGGATTGTTAACGCGTCCCTTTTCATGCTGTTCTGGGAGTTTAATGAAATACTCCGCCCCATAGCCCTATCTCTCCCGTTCCTGATGGTATATGCAGCGGCACGTATTGGGCGGCGCAACTACCGCATCTTCCACGGCGCTTCTCCAGACGACCGCGCTGTGGGTATGCCCAAAATCTACAGCGCTACCCTGGGTAAGCTCAGCAAGCCCCTGCGTACGACGGGTCATCAATCTGGACTAACGCTAGATCATGACCTGAGCACTACCGCGCTGATAAGCGGCCTTATCTTTTTCGCGTCCATTGCCCTGTTTTTGCTTCGGCTGACCGATATCGATTTTGAATACGCGCCGCCGGTTCCCTATAACGCTATTATTCTGGGAATCGGATATATTGCCGGTATCGTCGCGCTCGTCTCGTATACGAACTCGTACCTTGTCTCCACCCCCACTCTTCTGCAGGTTGGCCGGGGACCTTTCCGCAACCCGCGCGATATTCCATACCGCCAGCTGAGGAGTTACCGCGTGGTGCCTCAAGACCCAGATGCCACTGACCCTGATACCAAAGATTTATCGCAGTGGAATCTGGAATTTAAGGTACCTCGGGCCAACAAATATACGAAAGAGCTGCGCGACCCCAATCTTGAGTATTTGGTTCGGCAGATTGCCTTCCGCGTGGAGCAAGAACGCTGGGCTGACGATAACTCCCCTGCCGACCGAGAACGGCTCGAAGAATATGGCCGGGATGCGCGCCTCGTGTGCATCACTAAGGGCTATATTCCGGCCGGTAAACACGCGCAGGAGGCGGCAAACCGCGCATCCTTCAAACAGACGCATTAGAGTTTTCCTCGCTCTGCTGCACAGGCACAAAGATGGGTTCTCTATTGTCGTGACGCTATCGCAGAAATGCTGGTTTCACGTTTTATGGAGAGCCTATCTTTGAATATTCTTCGCTTTTTACCGATATCTCCTCAATCCGGCACTAAAAGTTATGACAGTAAAGTAAATCTTCTACATTTCTTCAACGGTTTTCTGAGAATATTCTATTAAATTAAATATTTTTTACGTAAACTTTGTGATTGGTTCGCACAAAACGCTTATTCGTCGTACAGTTGCACTAGAGGTACTCTTTTGAGGATCTTCTGCCCTGTATCGTGCGTACCGTTTTGCGCATCCGCACCATGAAATACGGATATAAGACGCGGCTCTCGCAAGGTACTTGGCGAATCCTCAAAGATTGCCTTGACCTTCCCTAAAGAAGATCATAACGTTCTGCGGCTGGGCGCGAACCTTCCGGATCGGCTAATTCAGGCCGGGAGTATGCGTCACACCATCGTCGGTTAGCTCGCCTGCTGTGCAGCACTGAGGTTCTTCTGTGGGGGTACATATCACTTCCGATTATTCACCAACCACTACAACTCAGAAAGCCAATTCACCGATGAGCATCAGCAATAACTTCACCACCTGTACACGCCGAGCCGCGTTCGGTTTTCTAGGAGCTTCGTCTCTGGTAGCGCTCTTGACCGCCTGCGACGACGAGGACAAGCCCGGGGCACGGCCCAGCACGACAACCAGCAGCGCTGCCGCGCCTGAAACCGAGCCTCCAGAACCTGCCGATTCACCCAGTGCCGCGCCCAGCTCATCCGGCCCCAAGTATTCCGGCAAGTCTAAAGCTCCTGCGGGAGAGTTCCGGGCGGCCGATATTTACGGTCCGGCACAGAATGTTCCTAAACCCACAAATCCACCTGGCTACACCGAACCCACCCTTGACGGCATGATGAAAAGCATGAAGGCATGGACGCAATGGCGCAATTACGGCATGCAGACAGGTGATTACACCGAGGCATATAAGTTTGTGTCTAAAAACCTCGTCGAAGAGATTAATGCTTACAACGCAGATGCAAAACTGTACCACGACGGTGGCTGGATTATCGGCGGTGAGCAGCGCTCTTATGATTTCAGAAATGACCCCGTTCATCAGGGTAACGGCGTGTATTCCTGGGATTTCTTCGTGGGATGGTCCTATATCATCACCGTAGGCGCAGACGGGCGGCACAAGCGCAGCAGGAATACCAACTATGCCGATAATCTTTACACGCTTACCGTTCATTATGAAGAAACAGGTTGGATTATCGACAGCATTACCCGCAAGCAAGCCCAGAAATAACTCTTAGATTTTGCTTTCCTAGCCGTGTTAATCCCCGCCAGTACATTCATGATGAATGCGCTGGCGGGGATTTACCGAAACTGTAGGCTAATACATATACCTAAAAAAGGAACTCGATGGAAATCTCCAAATTGTTGCGCCAGGGCATTTTAGAAGACGGTATTACCTGGAGTTCCGAGCTACTTATAGAAAGATTCCATAGATACCGCTATAGAATTGACAACACTCACGGAACCGGTGAACCCGCTATTTTCATTGGGTTAAACCCAAGTTTAGCCGGAAGCTTTAGAGCCTCCGATCCTACGGTAAAAGCTCTAACTCAGGCTATGCTGGGAACCTGTCGTTTTCTCGATCCCGCGCATTCTGCACCATTGCTGCACGCCCGTACAGTGCTACTTATTAATCTATTTACCTTCGTAGAACCAAATGCACACAATATAGATTATTCCCTAGACCAGCATGCGGTTGCCGAATTAGAGACAGTACTTACCGAGTTCCCGCACGCGCCAATTGTCTGTGGCTGGGGCAAAGAGAATAATTCACCTGAGAGCCGGGAAGTGTGGCATCAGCAGATAAGCGAGTTTATCCGGCGGCTCGCAGATCGTGCCTGCTACCGTCTGGAGCTACCATATTCCCATGTTCCTGATGGTTCATTGGATGCGCGTTCCTGGTCACCGCGAGGTATCAACAGTGCCCTCAGGAACTTGCCGTCTGGTACCCGCATGGTCCTTGCCCGGTTTACTCCCCAATAAAGTATCCCTAGGGTTAGTCTTCACGCAGCCAGCGGGCGGCTTCGGCTGCGTAGTAGGTAAGAATCATGTCTGCACCCGCGCGGTGAATCGAACGCAGAGCCTCCAACGCCACGGCACGGCGGTCAATCCAGCCGTTTGCCGCGGCGGCCTCAATCATGGCGTACTCCCCCGACACCTGGTACGCCGCCACCGGAACAGGTGAAAACTCGGCGACCTCACGCACAATATCGAGATAGCTTCCGGCAGGCTTGACCATCACCATATCGGCGCCCTCGTCAATATCGGTCTGCACCTCTAGGAGAGATTCGCGGCGATTCGCCGGATCCTGCTGATACGTTTTGCGGTTCCCAGTAAAGCTAGACTCCACCGCATCGCGGAACGGGCCAAAGAACGCGGAGGCATACTTCGCCGAATACGCCATGATAGAGACGTTCTGGAACCCGGCATCGTCCAGCGCGGCGCGCATCGCGGCAATCTGCCCGTCCATCATGCCTGAAGGAGACACCGTGTGCGCCCCGGCGCGTGCCTGGGAAACCGCCATCTTGCAGTACAGTTCCACGGTTGCATCGTTATCGACAATCATGGTGCCGTAACCGTCATCAACAAGCACGCCGCAGTGCCCGTGAGAGGTGAATTCATCCAGGCAGGTATCGGCCATAATAACAATCTCGTCGCCAAACTCGGCACGGCAGGCAGCGATAGCGCGGTTCAAAATGCCGTTGTTATCCCAGGCCGCCGAACCTACCTCGTCCTTATCATCATCCAGCGGAACACCGAAGAGGTCGATGCATTTAATGCCCGCCTCCGCGGCCTGACGTACTGCGGGAATTAGGGACTCCAGAGTGTGCTGGTACTGGCCGGGCATGGACGAAATTGGCTGTGGTTCGCTAATGCCGTCGCGCACGAAAAACACCTGAATAAGCTGCTCGGGACGCAGCGCAGTCTCGGCGGTGAGGGCGCGCATCGCGGCGGTGGTGCGCAGTCGGCGGGGTCGTCGGGTAAGATTCATCGACATAACCTTTCACAAAATACTTCTATTATTTAGCGCCTAGGCTGAATGCAGCAGTTCAACGGTTGCTAGAGCCAGGGCCTCCGGGGTGGGAGAATCAGCAGTCCTATGGCGCAGCCCCAGATCCTCGCACATGCGGGCGGTCGTGCGGCCGATAGCCGCCACCGGCGGGATTCGTTCAGGGTTTGGGTTCTCCCCCACCAGCTCTTTGAGCCTTGACGGGGCGGTGGCAACAATAACGTCTACCGCGGCGGAATTCGAGCCAATACCGGCAATAAGTTCACGCGCATTCACACAAGAGAGCTCTCCCGCCTCAAGTGCGGAAGCGGTCGCCGACACCATCTCGTATACCACCGCACGCACAGCACGGAAGCCTAACCCCACCAGCCCTTCACGCAGAGTTGGGCGGGCGTTTGCCCCTTCAAAGACGAGTACATTCGCCTGCGCAGAAAGCATATCGTCCCAGCCCAATGCAGCAGATTCCGGGGTATTCTGCGGCTTACGCAGGCTCTCAGGGATGCCCAGCTCGGGGTTGGCGCCCTCGGTGGGAAATTCTGCGAGCATACCCAGAGCATCCTGCTTTTCGGGCATGAAATGGGGTTCCAAACCGATCTCACGTAGCGCCCGTGCCGTTGCGGACCCCACACAAGCGATCCGGGTTCCGCCATCGCGCAGCGCCCACGCAAAGGATGTGCCAAAGAGCTCGGCGCAGGAACGCACCGCATTCGCACTCGTGAAAGTTGCCCAGAGGAAGGCTCCTTCCGCCGCTAAGCTCACCAAGGAAAACAGCGAATACTCGGGCGCAACTGTACGGGGCAGCTGCATGGGCGCAAAATCCACCTGAATCTTCGGAATGCCTCGCTCCGCCGCCAAATCGTTCAAAGCACGCTCAAAAGGCGCGCCTTGAGCCGCCGTGCGGGTCAGCAGAACACGAGCCACGCTCTATTTCACCTCAAGACCGGCAAGGGCTGCGGCACCCATCTGAAGCAGGTCTTCGGCAACGCGAATACCCAGTCGTTCAGCACCGGGAACATCAAGCTCACCGGTGGCGGATGTGTGGCGCAAGCTTTCGGTACCGTCAGGCGATGCGACAACTGCGGTGAGCACAAGATCGCCGTCTTTGACGGTGGCGTAGGCACCGATAGGAGCGGCGCATCCGGCCTCAAGACGGCGCAGAAGACGACGTTCGGCGGTGACCTCAAGGTGGGTTTCAAAGTGGTCGGCAGCAATAAGCGCTTCCCCCAGGGTGCGCACAGGCTGGGAAATTTCAGGGTCGAATAAAGTCGCGGTATCGGGGTTAACAAATTCTGTTTCGCGCACCTCAATAGCGAGCGCGCCCTGCCCGGGGGCCGGGAGCATGCGGGAGGGGTCAAGGTATTCGGTAATAACGGATTCTTTGCCGAGACGTTTGAGCCCCGAAACGGCGAGGATGACGGCATCGCAATCACCGGTGTTTTCGGTACCGATTCCACGGTGTGCGGCTTCGTCGGTTTCGGTGCTGTCACGCACGACGACTTGGCGGTTTCCGTGTTCTTCGAGCCCTTTCACGCGGGCTATGCGAGTGCCCACGTTGCCGCGAATATCAACGATTTCAAGATCGGGGCGCAGGGCACGTACCTGTGCGGCGCGGCGCGGTGATCCGGTACCGACGCGGGCGCCCGTAGGCAGAGTATCGAGGGTGAGGTTATCGCGTGCTACCAGGGCATCGCGCGGGTCTTCACGTTCAAGAATTGCCGCGATGACGAGCCCGGGGCACGGCTCGGCAGGTAAGTCTTTGAGCGAGTGCACCGCAACATCGACTCCACCGGGGGTATCACCGTCGAGAAGGCGCTGGCGCAGTGCGGCGGCGAAGACTCCGGTGCCGCCGAGGGTTGCGAGCGGCCCGGTGAGCACATCCCCGTCAGTTTTGACGGTGGTGATGTCAAAGGATAGGGTGCGTTCGGCGCCGTGTTCGCGGGAGTGAGCGTTGAACACCTGAACGATGTGTTCGGCGGCAAGGGTGCTCTGGGTGAGCGCCAAGGCTGAGCCTCGGGTGCCGAGAATATAGGGGTCGCTCATGGTTCTCCTCAGGTTCTATGGGTACCGTATATGCGGGCTCATCACTCGGATGGGATCCCGCACATACGGCGGCGCTTATACGCGCTCATTGCAGCAGGCGCAGTCTTCCTTAGGGGTGTACTCCGCAATTACAGGCTTTTCCTGACCGCGCAGGGGTTTACAGCAGTCAGGGTCGCATTCGTCGAACCAACCGAGTTCGCCGGATATGGACTCCCCGAAAACGCTTTCACGCCTGTCGTGGCCGGATTCTGCGGGCTCGGCCATACGCTCGACAATCAGGCGGCGCAGCGATTCCACATAGGCGGGGTGCACGCCGGGAGTGGGGGTGCGCACCGCCACGATACCGTGGTTGCGGCAGGTCTCCATCGCCTCGGTATCGAGGTCCCAGAGGACTTCCATATGGTCAGAGACGAATCCCAGCGGAACCATAACGATGCCGTCTACGTCACCAGCGATTTTGTCGATGGCGTCGTTAACATCGGGCTCTAGCCAGGGGGTGGAGGGTGAGCCGGAACGCGACTGATAGACGAGCTCCCAGTCGGTACTGTCCAAAAGGCTCTCGTCCTGTTCACGGATCTTTGCAAGAATAGCGCGCGCCACCTGCAGGTGTTTCTCTACGTAGGCAGAACCGCCCTCGTAGTCGATTCCGCGCGGGCCCGCCTCATTAGCAGCAGAGGTCGGCACCGAGTGGGTGCAGAACATAATGCGAATACGCCCATTCCCTGCGGCCGCCGTTCCGTCAGCAATGCGCTCCGCCACGGTATTGCGAACCTGTTTCAGCCCGTTCTCTAAGCCCTCAGTAAAGGCCTCAACGAACCCGGGGGCATCGAAAAATTGGCGAATCTTATCGATGCGCATGCGGTCTTGAAGACCGAGTTTCTCCAGCGCCACGCCGTAGTCTTCGCGGTATTGGCGGCAGCTGGAGTACCCGGGGTAGGCGCTGGTGGCGAGCACCAGAATATTGCGGTGCCCTTCCTCATAAGCCTGCTGTACTACGTCGGTCACATAGGGTTTCCAATTGCGGTTTGCCCACACGATCGGAATATGCGGCCCGCGTTCCTGCATGACTTCTCGAAGTGCCACCAAAAGCGCACGATTCTGCTCGTTAATAGGTGAAATACCACCGTTTGCGCGGTAGTGGGTGGCGACTTCTTCCAGACGTTCATCGGGTATGCCGCGCCCCGCCGTAACGTTGCGCAGGAAGGGAATCACATCTTCCTGTCCTTCGGGCCCGCCGAAGGAGGAAAGAATCACCAGGTCATAGGGGGCAGGCACGGCGGTGCGAGAACGAGTAATACCGCACTCCCCCCGGTACGACTTTAGCGTCTCGGGGGTAAGCACTGCTGGCCCGTTAGAAGCGGTATTCGCGGGGTCTGTAGCGTTCGGGCAAACATCGTCCGGGATGTTCCCGCAGCACCCTGCGCGTACGGTCTCACTCACGCGAGCACCTCGGCGACATCGGCGGCGTTCACACGACGACCGGTGTAGAAGGGAATTTCTTCACGCACATGCAGGCGTGCCTCGGTATTGCGGAAGTGGCGCATCATATCGACCAGATCGACCAATTCGGGAGCCTCAAGGGCGAGTACCCATTCGTAGTCGTTCAGACCGAAAGTTGCCACGGTATTCGCGAGCACCTGCGGGAAGTCGACAGCCTTCATGCCGTGGTTCTTGAGCATTTCGGCGCGGCGTTCGGGATTCATGTAGTACCAGTCGTAGGAACGCACGAAGGGGTACACACATACCCATGCCTCGGGTGCCTTCTGGCGCGCATAGGCGGGTGCATGGTTGCGGGTGAATTCTGCCTCGCGGTGCACGCCCATAGTCGACCAAACGATGGTGGTCGCGCTGAAGAGCGCGGTACGGCGAATCTTGCGCACGGCTGCCTGCAGCTTTTCGGGAGTCGGCCCATGGGTCCACACCATAACATCGGCGTTATCGCGCATAGCGGAAACATCGTAGAGCCCGCGCAGCGTTACGCCGTCCGCTTTGAGCTCTTCGATGAGCTGCTCGAACTCTGCGATAGCTTCCGCCGAGGATGCGCTTTCGGCACGCTGCCCGGCACGGGCGAAGACGGTGTATAGGGTATAGTGCAGGGTTTCGCCTTCTTCACGGCCTCGTTTATTCTCATCGGCCGGGGAATGCTGCACGGCATATCCTTTGGGCGCGCCCCCGTACCCGCTTCCATGAGAGCCGTGAGCCGCATTCTGATGTTCTTCGTGAGACATTTTCTTCCTTTCGGTGAAAACCGCCCAAGATTCGCTGAATGTTTCCTGTTCACCTGCGAGTCTCAGCCAAACAGATCTTAGTCTGTCTGCGGTTTATGCTCCTCACTCGTGAGGTTTTGTCTTCTGCTTTCTTTGGTTAACACGGTGCCTGCACTGCGCGGGCAGCCGCAAGTATCTTCGTCACTTCGAGACATGCTTTTGCGTTATGTGTGCAATGAATTGATCCAGTTGTTCCTGGGTATCGCGCACCACAGCGGCGAGCCCGGAGCCTGCGGCCCACGAACCAACCGTGCAGACAGTATCGAGTTCAGCCGCGCGTTCGCGGAAAAGCTGCACCCGCTCGCGGTACCCGGGCGTTGAGAGAGGCAGCACGCCGTTCCAGCGAACCACATCTGCATCCACAAGATTTTGGGCGGTAATGGGCACATCGAGCAGTTTCGAGGCGTCGCGCAAGGCGAGGGTGATCAGCTGGTCTTCGTCAAGAGAAACGTCAGAGAAGGTACTCTGTTCTCCCCCGCGGCCGTAGGAAAGCCGCACCACGTGGCGGTTCTTGCCCGCCTCTTCGGCTACCCACGCCCATTTAGCGGTGGCATGGGTAAGCGCTTTGGCGCGCACGTTTGTCACGGCTTCGGAAACCAGCAGACCCGTACCACGCGGGTTCGAGTTAAGCGCGGGCTGATCGACGACGAGCGTTACGAGAGCAACCTCGGGGCCGGGATCAATATTAGGCAGAGAACTTCCCTTAATATGCGGTCCAAGCAGACGCGCAGCGGTGGAACCATCGGTAGCAATCACCAAATAATCGGCACCCACCGAGGCAGCTTTCTCGCCGTCGCTGCGGCGGCGGATTACCACCCATTCATTGGTGATGGGGTCACGGTCCACCGCAATCACGCCGCATTCGGGAATGTACCGCACGGGTGCGGGCATCTTCTCGATAAGCTGTTCGATCAGCAAGTGCATACCCCCAGAAAGTCCGGCGACTTGCGAACCTGCGGGTGCTTGAGCCCGTATCGCGGCTGAAGCGGCAGCTAGGGACTTATACTTTTTCAGCCCTTCGCGTAAGCCGGGGATAACGGCATCAATATCGAGCATATCCGGGTGGGTCGAGTACACCCCGGAGACCACGGGCGCAACCAGGTTATCGAGTACTTTTTTACCCATACGGGCACGTACCAGTTCGCCCAGCGTCTTTGCGTTTGCCCCAACCGAAGCAGGCAGAACCTTATCCATGCGAGCGCGGCGCAAACCACTTTTACCGAGCACACCGGCCAAAGATTTATCGGAAAGATCACCGGGAATGCCCATAATTCCAGTACTCGGGGTCTTTCGGGCACCCTGAGGCAGATACAGCCATGAACCGTGGGAGTTGGGATGCACAATCTGGTCGTCTAAACCAAGCTCTTTGACGAGGTTTGTCACGGTTGGGGTTCGGGTCGCATAGGATTCCGCACCGGAATCTAGCACCAAACCGGCGACCTTATGCGCGCCGAGGGCGCCTCCCAGATAATCATTCTGGTCTAGGACGGTCACGTTCACTCCGGCATCGGTAAGACGACGCGCCGCCAACAACCCAGAAATGCCGCCGCCGACTACAATGGCGCTTGGTGCATGATGATTCTTGTGCTGATGTACCATATTCATCCCCGTTAATGTTTCGGTTCTAACTGCCTCTCTTAAGAGTATCCGTTTTATGGGCGTCGAGTGCGTTCGTGAAGATATGTCACTAGATCGGTGAGCACCTGCGGGTCCGTTGTGGGCGGCACCCCGTGCCCCAGGTTCACGATATGGGCGGGGGCGCTCGCCCCGGCGGCGAGTACCTCATCCGCGTGAGCATATAGAGTCTCACGCCCAGCAGCTAAAAGCGAGGGATCGATATTCCCCTGAAGCGGCACCGCACCGTTGAGCCTGCGGTTCGCCTCATCAAGGGGCAGGCGGTAGTCCACACCGATCACATCGGCACCGGCTTCATGCATGGCGGGCAGCAGCTCGGCGGTTCCGGTACCAAAGTGGATGCGCGGCACCCCAAATTCTTCGACCATGCTCAAGGCGGCGGCAGAGTGTTCCTGCACATACCGGCGGTAGTCAGCTTCACCCAATGAGCCAGCCCAGGAGTCGAAGAGCTGTACGGCGGATGCACCCGCCTCGATCTGAGCCCGCAAAAACTGCCCCGAGGTGCGCGCGGCCCACTGCGCCAACTCGCGCCAGGCAACGGGGTCGGCATGCATCATAGTGCGGGGGCGCAGGTGATCGCGGGAGGGACCACCCTCAACCATATAGGCGGCAACGGTGAAAGGTGCACCCGCAAAACCGATAAGAGGGGTGGAACCGAGCATGTCGACGGTTGCCGCGACTGCCTCACGAATGGGGTCAAGTGCCGCATCGGTCAGTTCGGGCAGGGCACGCACTTCATCAAGCGTGCGCACGGGATGTTCGAGTACGGGACCGCGACCGGGCACAATATCGACATTCACGCCCGCGAGCTTCATGGGGATAACGATATCCGAGAAGAAAATACCGGCATCGACTTTGTGACGGCGCACCGGCTGCACGGTAATCTCGGCGGCAAGTTCGGGTGTCAAACAGGCGTCCAGCATGGGAATTTCCTCGCGCGCCTTGCGATACTCGGGCAGCGAACGCCCCGCTTGGCGCATAAACCAGACCGGACGATACTCAGATGCGCGCCCGGTGAGCGCCTGCAGCATTGGCGAATCGGCGATTTGAGCGGCACGCAGCGGGTGAGATGCGCTCAGGCGCGACAGCTGCGCCTCGGTCAGCAAATCGCGCTGACGATCTCTCGGGTGAGCCCCCACTATAGAGCGCGACTGCTGAGAATCTGCACCATTGGCGGCTCGCTGGGGCTGCTGGATTTCGGTCATACCCTCTAGTCTGACAGGTTTTCGCGCCTGTTTTTATGACACGGTGTCATAAAGTGCCGCTTCATAACCCATGTAAATTTTGGTGTAGGGTTACCTTATTTTTAAACCTGTTTTAGCTATCTCAAAATTTATTTACCCTAAGTTTTTATACACCGATCCTTTGCTGGGCCTTGTTGGGCATAGTTTCGGACCTTTTCACACAAACTCACACTATTGGGAGCCAGCTCACGTTAGGTTACACTCACCGACTAAAAATGTGTTTATGATTATTGTCTAGTGGCTACGTACTCATTTGTTGCATCACACAGGATCATCGATCTCACCACCGTCGCTCTACTGAGCAACGGTGCAGCTGGCATACCCGAGCTTTTTCGTACCGAAACCGCGCAAAACTTGGGCGTCACCGGCACTATTGTGCTGGCAACCTGCAACCGCCTCGAAATTTATGTGCAGCTCTCAGTGGCCGAGCATTTAGGTCCCGTTAGCGATATGCTCTACGCCGAGATTGCACAAAAATCTGAAATCGATGCAGAGCTTATTGCGGGCAGTTTTGAAATCTACGAAAACCTTGAGGCCGCCAAACATCTCTTTACAGTGGCATCAGGGCTGGAGTCCGCCGTGGTCGGCGAGCGCGAAATCGCCGGGCAGGTGCGCCGTGCACTTGCCTACGCCCAAGAAGAAGGGACGGTTCCTGGGGAGCTTGTACAGCTTTTCGAGCATGCGGCGCACACTGCCCGTCAGGTTGGGCAGCACACCACTATCGGATCACAGGGACGCTCAATCGTCTCAGTCGCCCTGGATTTGGCGGATGCGGTCGCTGAGAAAGACTGGAAAACCCGCCGTGCTCTCGTCTTTGGAACGGGTGCCTACGCGGGTGCTACTATTGCAGCCCTGCGTGAACGCGGATGCGAAGACATTTGGGTTAACTCCCGTTCGGGCCGTGCCCCGGAGTTTGCCGCAAAACGCGATGTTCGCGCGGTTCCCAAAGGTGAAACGTATAAGGCCATGGAACAGGCGGATGTGATTGTTGGCTGCTCGGGCGGGTCTGACCCGCTCTCCCCCGCCGAAATTCCACCGGGGCATCATACGATCCTTGATTTGGCGCTCTCCCGAGATTTTGACCCCGCTATTGCGGATCTGCCGCAGGTGGAGCTTATTACCTTAGAGTCAGTGCGCTTGGCAGCCCCCGAAGAAACTGAGGAGGCGGTCGCTACCGCCGAGCGCATCGTCGAGTCTGAGACTCAGGCCTTTGCTGCACGGCAAAAGACCCGCAATATTGATTCGGCGATCGTGGCGCTTCGTTCTCATACTATGGAGGTGCTGGATGAAGAGCTCGATAAGGTACGCAGCCAATTCGGTTGTACAGCCGCCACCGAGCAGCTCGAACTCGCAATGCGCCGCATGGTGAAGTCCCTTTTGCACACCCCCACGATACGCGCGAAACAGCTCGCAACCCAGGGGCGAACCTCCGACTACATTGCGGCGCTCGAAACGCTCTACGGAATCACCATCGACGACCGCTAATTGCGGGATAATCTTCTGCACGCTGCGCTTTATTCCACCGCAGCCCTAAGCCACAGGCGAATCATGCGCGCATCCTTACGGCATCCGCCTGGCAGGCACGGTACACTAAATCCAGAAGAAAACACCGCTGACGGCTTGAAGGGTCATCATGGAAATCAAAATTGGTATTCGTCACATTAGCCGCGAAGTTACGCTCGAAACCAAGGAAAGCGTAGAGACTATCCGCACCAAGGTAGCCGACGCCATTACGAACGGTTCCCTCCTTGAAATCACCGACGATAAGGGAGCAATCACCCTCGTACCCGGTGAGCAGATCGGTTATGTTGAGCTCGGCTCCGAAGAGAAGCGCCGCGTTGGGTTCGGTGTCGGCGCCTAACAGCAGGGGTACACCCAATAATTTTTACGAAGCCCGCATTCATGGTTTTACCGTATGAATGCGGGCTTCGAGCGTTCCTATGGCAGTACGCATACTCGACATATCGACCTGGAAGGGTGCATCTGACGCCAAGACGGGTTAAGATTTAAGGGTTAAGTGGATGCCCGGTCGTTCTTGATATACCAGACACCGCGTCTTTCCGAGAGCCTGAGTTCTTTTACAGCAGGTACATTTTCAAGAGCTCGACTTCGGAACATGAATTTCCCGCGATCGGCTTCCTTCACCTCGCGCAAGCCCGGCGTTGTGAATACACCGTGCTCCCCGCAGTACTCGGGCAGCTACACGGCATAACACCTGTGCACACTCACGCACAGGTACGGGTGCGGCGCAAACCGCCCGATCAGGGCAGGAAGATATGAGATGACCGACGCTCAAAACGCGACGACCGATGAGGCCCAGCCTTCCTCAACACCACAGTCTTCCCCCAAGTCCTTTGCCGATTTTGGGGTTCGCCAAGATATTAGCGATGCACTCGCCGCTGTGGGCATTGTGAGCCCCTTCCCCATCCAGGAAATGACCCTGCCGGTCGCACTCGCCGGGCATGACATTATTGGGCAGGCAAAAACCGGTACCGGTAAAACCCTCGGGTTCGGTCTCCCCACGATTCAGCGTGTGGTGGGCCGTGACGACGATCAGTGGGGTTCACTGCAGAAGCCGGGGGCACCTCAGGCACTTATCTTGGTACCCACCCGCGAGCTTGCAATTCAGGTGGGCAACGATTTAGCGGTAGCCTCTAAACTGCGCAATGCCCGCGTGGCAACCCTGTACGGCGGTGTTCCCTACGAGCCTCAGGTTGAGCAGCTCGCCAAGGGGCTGGAAGTTGTAGTCGGCACTCCCGGGCGCCTGATCGACCTGTACCAGCATGGTGCGCTCACCCTCACCCAGGTTAAGACGGTGGTGTTGGATGAGGCCGATGAGATGCTCGACCTAGGCTTTTTACCTTCCGTCGAAAAAATTATGGGATACCTACCCACCGACCGCCAGACCATGCTGTTCTCCGCGACAATGCCTGGCCCGGTGATCACGATGGCGCGCAAATACATGACTAAGCCCATGCATATTAGCGCGGCAGACCCGGAAGATCACGCCAAGACCAAGGCCTCGATTCGTCAGGTGGTTTACCGCGTGCACCATATGGATAAGGACGAAATGCTCGGTCGCATCCTGCGTGCTCATGGACGCGGACGCACCGTGATCTTTACGAAGACCAAGCGCGATGCCGCGCGCGTTGCCGATGAGCTTATCGCGCGCGGATTCGCCGCCGCTCCCCTGCACGGCGACCTCAACCAGGGCGCTCGCGAGCAGGCTTTGCGTGCTTTCCGCAACGGCAAGGTGGATATTCTGGTGGCGACCGATGTTGCGGCTCGCGGTATTGATGTGGAAGACGTGACCCATGTGATTAACCATCGCGTGCCCGAAGACGAGAAAACCTATCTGCACCGCACCGGGCGTACCGGCCGTGCGGGTCATGAGGGTACCGCCGTAACCTTCGTGGATTGGGAGGATATTGCCCGGTGGCGCCTCATTAATGATGCGCTCGATCTAGGCGTTTCCGACCCCGTAGAAACTTATTCTTCTTCTGAGCATCTGTTCTACGATCTGGATATTCCGCCGGGAACCAAGGGCCGCCTGCCGCGTTCCGAGCAGACTCTTGAAGGTTTGGATGCGGAGCACCTTGATGATTATGGCGACTCGCGCTCTTCGCGGGGCGGTTCCCGTTCCTCTCGGGGCTCGCGTTCGCGCGGTTCTAAACCCCGCGGCTCCCGCGGCGGTTCCCGCAAGGCGAAGTCCGAAAAGCGCGGGGAGGATTCGCCCTCGAAGGATGCCGCACCGAAGCGTGAACGCCGACCGCGTCGTCGTACCCGACGCGTTGAGGGTGAAGCTGTTGAGACGCGCACCGAGAAAACCGCAGGGAAATCCGCCGAGAAAAAATCGGCTAAGAAATCCGGCTCTGCCAAGGATGGCTCGGTCGAGAAAACAGAGTCTAAAGGCTCGTCGCGCCGCCGCAGCCGTCGCCGTTCCGGTAATAAGGGTAATAAAGCAGACTCGACCACAGCCAAGAAAGCGGGTCGCAAAAAGTCTGATGCCGCATCGGGTGAGGAGTAAATAGCGAGTGAGCGAAGCAGTATCCTCCGCCGATACATCTGTGCCCAAACGGTCGGGCACCGGCGATGTTCCAGTTTTCGATCCGAATGGTTCATCGCTGGTGGTTCAGGCCGATAATCTGGCGTATCTGAGCGAGTTGCCAAGTGCCTCGTTCACTGTGATCTACATTGATCCGCCGTTTAACACCGGCAAAACTCAGACCCGGCGTACCCTCAAAACCGCCCCTGCTGCAGACGGCGAAGAACAGGGTAAAGGTAACGGTAATCGTACCGGTTTTCAGGGCAAAAGCTACACGAGTGCCCTGCAAACCCTTGCGAGTTATCACGATGCTTTTGAGGACTACTGGGCGTTCTTAGAGCCGCGTATTAGGCAGGCTCACCGTCTGCTCACAGAGGATGGCACCCTCTACCTGCACCTCGATTGGCGTGAAGTTCACTACGCCAAGGTCATGTGCGACATGATTTTTGGGCGCGATTGTTTTATCAACGAGATCATTTGGGCCTACGACTACGGCGCAAAATCGACAAAGCGCTGGCCCACTAAGCACGACAATATCTTGATGTATGTCAAGAACCCGCAGGAATACTACTTCAATGCGGATGCGGTAGACCGCGAACCCTATATGGCACCCGGTCTGGTGACCGAAGAGAAAGCGGCACGCGGAAAACTCCCCACCGATGTGTGGTGGCATACGATCGTTTCGCCCACGGGTAAGGAAAAGACCGGGTACCCCACGCAAAAGCCGCTGGGTCTGCTCAAGCGGATGATTGCTGCTTCATCACGCCCGGGCGACTGGGTGCTGGATTTCTTCGCTGGTTCCGGTACCACCGGTGCGGCTGCGGCGGCATTGGGGCGCAGGTTCGTGTGCGTGGATCAGAACCCGCCCGCGATTGAGGTTATGGCGAAACGCCTGAACGTGGATGCCGAATCGTTTGCCGACTACCGCGGTGTGCCGCGCGGTGCGGCGGTGCTGTTTACTCCGCATCGTCACGTGGGGGTTCGCGGGGGTACCTCTCGGGATGCGCTCACGGCGGCATCACGGCGCGCACTGGCGGAACAGAGCGAGAAGATTCGGGAGCGTGTGAAGCCTATTGACGGGGCGCACAGCCAGTTTGTGCGGCATCCTTCGACCGATATTTTGGAACGCGAGCTGCGCATCCAGGCCCGCGAAAAACTGCGTAAAGACCGCAAACGCCACGAGCTGACGAAGAAGCGGAAGCAGGTCAAGGAGACGGCGCCGTCTTCATAGCGGACTGACCCGGCGTATGCCGTACACTTTGCTGCATCTTCGTAGGGTTTAACCGTACGATATGCGGCAAAGTGTACGACTTACAGTGATTACTTTAGTTGTCGGCGGCGAGCTTTAGCTGCGAATCTGGGCGCGGATCGCCTCAACAGTTTCGCGGGCAGTGGTATTCTCCCCCAGCTGGTTTGGTTTGCCCGCGCCGTGGTAGTCGCTGGAACCTGTCACTAAAAGCTCACGGTCGCGCGCAAATTCCAGCAGACGCGCACGGTTCGGCTCAGAATTTTCGCGATGGTAGACCTCGATCCCGGCGAGGCCCGCATCCGCCATCTGACCCAGGTATTCAAGCGGCAGCGCAGGCCCACGATTTTCACTCATCGGATGCGCCACCACCGGCACGCCACCCGCCGCGAGCACCAGCCGAGTCGCCTCCAGTGGGTCCATGCTCTCTTGCGGCACATAGTAGGGTGAGCCCGCATAGAGAATACGACCGAACGCCTCCTCACGGCTGGCGACGATTCCGGCGGCAATCAGCGCATCTGCAATATGGGGGCGCCCCACCGATGCATTCTCTTCACCCGTCTGTTCCTGCACATGCTCCCAGGTGAGCGGGTAGTCTGCGGATAGCAGCTCAACGATGCGCCGCGCCCGCCCCGCACGCGAGCACCGAATTTCCTCAACCCGCCGCGCCAACTCGGAGGATTGCGGGTCATACCCGTAGGCCAGCAGATGCACGCTCTTAGTACGCTTTCGCCCATGCTCATCGCGGTACGTGTACCGGCACGAAAACTCGGCACCGGGCAGAAAATCCAGCCCGTACTCCCCCGCCAGCTCGGCCGCCTGCGACCATCCGCACGCGGTGTCATGGTCGGTAAGCGCGAATCCTGTCAGTCCCGCCTTACGAATAAGCGGAATTAATTCGGTGAGCGGCTGAGTACCATCGGAAATTGCGGAGTGAATATGCAGATCGTAACGTTCGGTCATAGTTCTAACTCTAGCGCACCCTACGTTCGCCTCACCCGCGATAGCGCCTTGCTCAAGGCGATTTCCCGCGGAAAATAGCGGCGGTATACCGGCGATTTCTCGCGGCGCGTGGGATAGAATACAACTATGACTGAAAATACGAAGAAGAGCACCGGAGCTCCAACAACAGATCACCGCGATACCCCCAAAGCATCAGCTTTTCAGGAGTTCATCGCATCTAATTGGGAGCCCGCTGCCGATGATGGCTATACCCGCGAACGCGTTGCCGATTTTGCGGCGCAACGTCGTAAGAAGATTTCCCAAAAGTTCCCGGGTGAGCGTCTGGTTCTGCCCGCAGGACCGCTGAAGGTTCGCTCGAACGATTGCGATTACCGTTTCCGCCCGCATTCGGCGTTTGCGCATCAGACCGGGTTGGGTGTTGATCATGAGGCTGACGCCGTACTGGTTTTTGAGCCTGTGGATGAGGGCACCGGTGATAACGGCTCGAACCATGAGGTTACCCTGTATTTCCGTCCGTTGGCTGGCCGTGATACCACGCAGTTTTATGCGGATGCGCGCTACGGCGAGTTCTGGGTTGGTCCGCGCCCCACGCTCAAGGAGTTTTCGGAACGTTATGGTGTGCGGACGAAGGATCTTTCGGAGCTTGAAGTTGCGATCACGAAGAACGCCGGGGCTCAGGCGTTGGGCGGGGTGCGTATTCGACTGGTGCGTGAAGTTGATCCTTCCATTGATGCGCTGGTTGATACTTCCCGGTATAACACGGGCGTTGCGCTGGAGGAATCCGATAAGCTCGATTCCGAGCTGACGGTGGCGCTCTCTGAGGCTCGCCTGATTAAAGATGAAATCGAGGTTGAGAACCTGCAGCGTTCGGTCGATATGACGGTGAAGGGCTTCGAGGAGGTCGTGCGTGAGCTTCCGAAGGCGGTGGCGCATCATCGTGGTGAGCGCGTGGTGGAGACAGCGTTTTTCTCGGTGGCACGTACCGACGGCAACGACCTGGGCTATGACACGATTGCGGCGTGCGGGAATAACGCGACGATTCTGCACTGGATTCGCAATAACGGCACCGTGGATGAGGGCAAGCTGCTGCTGCTGGATGCCGGTGTTGAGGACGATACCCTGTATACCGCCGATGTAACCCGCACGTTCCCGGTGAACGGCAAGTTCACCGAGGTTCAGGCGAAGGTCTATAACGCGGTGTTGGATGCTGCGGATGCAGCGTTCAAGGTCGCTGTGCCGGGTCGTAAGTTCCATGAGATTCACGATGCCGCGATGGAGGTGCTGGCGCATCGTCTGGAGGAGTGGGGACTGCTGCCCGTTTCGGCTGAGGTTTCTTTGACGGTTGAGGGTGGTCAGCATCGCCGGTGGATGCCGCACGGCACCAGCCACCATTTGGGTTTGGATGTGCACGACTGCGCGCAGGCGAAGGCGGAGCTGTACACCGGCGCAACTTTGGAGCCGGGCATGGTCTTCACGATTGAACCCGCGCTGTACTTCAAGGATGAGGATTTGTCTGTTCCTGAGGAGTACCGCGGCATCGGTATCCGCTTGGAAGATGACGTGCTGTGCACCGAGGACGGCAATGTAAACCTCTCGGCGGCACTGCCCCGCACGGTTGAAGAGATTGAAGCGTGGATGGCGAAGCTCGCCCAGTAGTCTCTTACTTTCACAGACGGAAAGTCCCCGCAATCAGTACAGTACTGGCTGCAGGGACTTTTTCGTTGTGTCAGATGCCTCTGTGGCGTTGGACGCTAGTCTTCCTTGACTCCCTTGGGCTTAGGAGTCTCACGAGTTGGAGCTTGCCGGATAGTTTTGGCATATTCTTCCGGATCGTCAATGCGCAGACCGAACCGCTGTGCCGCTTGCGTCTGAGACTTGTGCTCGCGGGTGTCGGCGGCGGGCGAAGACTGCTCAGAAGAGTCGTTGGGCTGGGTTTGCGGCGCGGCAGTTTGTGATGCAGCGGCTTGTGTCGCTTGGGAATCCCCACCGGCTGGGCTTTGCCACGGAATCTCCTGTGCCGCTGTACCCTGTTGTCCGCCCGCATCCGCTTGCTCGGGATTCGGGTTCTTGGCAGCGCTATCGCGGTTTTCGGTGTAGCCACCTTGCTGATCCGTCACAGTCGACGGGGTGCTCGGAGCCTGCGAAGATTCACCGGCAGACGTTGGTGTATAAGAGACATAGGGGCTGGCGGCATGGGGCAAGCCGGTACCTGCACTCGGCGTTCCCGAGGATGCCGAAGCTACCGCCTTCTGAAACAGCGGGTTCGCCGAGAGGATGCGCCGCGCCTCCGAAGAATAATCACTCAGGGCGTAGACTATGGTGCGTTCCGGGACTGCCTCGCCGCGCATCGGGTAGCGACCGGAACCGCCGCGGCGAAGCTCAAAAATTTTCCAGACCACGAAAACCGCAACAGCGATCGGCACGGCTGACGAGGCGGCAGCCCAGAAGTTCGTGCCCGCGGTGGAAACTAACGCTGAGTAGAACAGGCCCGCAAGAATACCCTGGATAAGAGCGACCAGAAGCGGACGGCCGTACCCCTGCTGGGTGGGGTATTCGACCTGTTTGAGTCCTTCGTTCACCAGGTAAAGCGCAGTGATAGGGTAGTTCGCGGCGGCAAGCACATCAAAAGCGGCGAAGGCTTCTTCACGGCGGCTGAAGGCTGCCACGGGTTCACCCTGAGGCATAAGCTGCCCGTTAGCCTGCGCCAGGCGAGACGCTAAATAAGAAGACGGGGGCATATTGGGAGGCATCTGAGTCATGCCCTATATTTTACCGGCAGAGGGCCTGCAGGCGGCGGGATATTTGCGATGGGCTTAGTTCCCCACGCATAGAAAAATTTTGCGCATCGGTTAGGGTCTGCGACCCCACACCGGTCATGACTCGCAGCGTGCCTAAAGCACTGGTGAAGTGCGTATTCGGGGTTCACAGCGTACCCTAGATAGAGTGAGCAATACTAAATTCAGCGCCCCCAGCAAAATTTATATCGCCCGCCTGCTCGGTCTTGATGTCTTCGACCCCTTCGGTGATCGCCTCGGTCGCCTGCGTGATGTGGTCGTACTCAAGCGCGGTTTTGGCGCGGCGCTGGCGGCTGGTGCTCACCTGCGCAAAGGCAGCGAACCCGTGGTCGTGGGCATCATTATTGAGGTGCTCGGCAAAAAGCGTGTCTTCATGCCAATGACTCGTGTGCGCAGCATCGACGCCTCACAAATTATTTCAACCGGGCTCGTGAATCTGCGCCGCTTTGAACAGCGCAACTCCGAGACTCTGGTTGTGGGCGAACTTTTCGACCGCCGTGTGCGCCTGCTCGACGGCAGCGGGGATGCCGTGATCGAAGACGTCGCCATTGAACAGCGCCGCAACGGTGATTGGGGCGTGACCGAACTTTTCGTATCCCGTGTGAGCAGTTCCAGCGGGTGGCGCCGCCGCTCCAAAGAAACCCTGGTGGTGGACTGGGACCAGGCGATGCTCTCCACCGAGCTGGAGCCGCAGGCCGCGACCGCGTTCGTGGCGAACCACGAAAATTCTAAACCTGCCGACCTTGCCGATGCGATCCACGAGATGAACGATAAACGCATGGTCGAAATCGCGGCGGAGCTGCAGGATGAGCGCCTGGCGGACGTGCTTCAAGAGCTACCTGAAGAGGACCAGGTACAAATTCTTTCCTACCTAGCAGACGAACGCGCCGCGCAGGTTCTTGAAGAGATGGAACCGGATGACGCCGCCGACCTCCTGATTGAGCTCGACGACGTGCAGCGTGAAAAGCTGCTGGAACTCATGGAACCGGATGAGGCAGACGATGTGCGCCGCCTGCTCGAATATGACGAGGGCACCGCCGGTTCGCTCATGAACCCGGTACCGATTATCCTCTCCCCCGAAGCCACAGTTGCCGAGGCGCTGGCGCATATTCGTGCCGAAGAAATCTCGCCCGCGATGGCCGCCGCAGTTTTGGTGGCCCGGCCGCCCCTCGAAACGCCGACCGGCAAATATTTGGGGCTGGTGCATATGCAGCAGCTTTTGCGGGTGCCGCCGAGCGAATCGATTGGCCACATTCTAGACACAGACACCGAACCGGTCTCTGACCAGGCAAGTCTTGCGGAATTAGCGCGCGTACTCGCCGCCTACGACTTGACCATTATCCCCATCGTGAACGAATCTCACCGCCTGGTCGGTGCGGTCACGATTGACGACGTACTCGATGCGCTCCTGCCCGAAGACTGGCGCACATTCGACGACGGAACCCCCGTACGAAAGGTAGGGCGACGCTTTGTCTGATCAGAACCGCCGCAACGAAAACCTGAAGCACGAGGAAAATCCGAGGATCGATAAAGCGCGCATCCTCAAAGACCGTCTCGAAAAGAAATACGCCGAACGCAGCCGCGACACCCGGGAAACCAGCAGGAGCGGGAACCGCGCTGAGTCTCAACTGAGCACCCCGGCAGAGCGCAAGAACAAGCTTTTTGCGTACAACCCGAACCCGGACGCTTTCGGACGTATGACTGAGGCGTTCGCCCGGTACATGGGTACGCCTCAATTTTTGCTGTGGATGACCGTCTTCTGTGGAGTGTGGCTGGGCTGGAATACGCTCGCCCCCGAAGAGCTGCAGTTCGACCCGCGAAGCCTCAACTTCACTCTGCTCACCCTGATGCTCTCATTGCAGGCATCCTACGCCGCTCCCCTGCTGCTGTTGGCGCAGAACCGGCAGGATGACCGCGACCGCGTGGTTGCCTCCGAGGACCGCAAACGCGATCAGCAAAACCTTGAGGAGACACAGTATTTGACGCGCGAGATCGCTTCGCTGCGCATCGCCCTGCGCGAGGTTGCCACCCGCGACTTCGTGCGCAGCGAGCTTCGGGATATTTTGGAAGAGCTGAAATCTATTCAAGAAGAGCAGGAACGCCAAGCCGAACAGCTGCAGGATATTGGCGACGATATCGAAGAACTTGAAGATGCGGACGGGGAAGAAAACGCCGAGGCTGAGAGTCACACTGCTAATACCGAAAATTCTCCTGACACCAAGGCACCAACGGCGCATAAAGGCGAACGACCCACATCCTAAAGCGTGTTCTGCAACCCAGTTAAGCTCTTAAGCTCGCAGAACACCAGCCTAGACAAATAATGCGCAAACGCGCATGATAGTAGCACCGCAGCCAACCATCTACGCGGCGGTGTTTTTATCGCCCGGTGCGGCATCGTCACCGCGACGATATATACCCTCTTATGAACGCGCTGAGGAGATACCATGAGTAGCCCTAACGCCACACCGCACGATCGTTCCCGCGAAAACGAACCGGCGCCCGATAATCCCCTGGAGGATGCGCTCTGGGCGGCGCTCGCGCGAGTGGAAGACCCCGAGTTGCGCCGTCCTATCACCGAACTTGGCATGGTGGAATATGCCCGGGTTCTCGCCGAAGAAGACAACCCGCAGCGGCACTATGCCCAGGTGAAAGTTCTGCTGACCATTGAGGGATGCCCGCTCAAGAACACAATCGACGCCCAAGTGCGCGAGGCGGCTGCCGCCGTCACCGGTATCGATCGCGTGCAGCTTGAGCTTGGTGCTATGAACTCCGAACAGCGCGGCGCCCTCAAATCCCGGCTCAAGCCCGAACGCACCAATCCCTTTACCGCGCCCGGATCGCTCACCCGCATCTTCGGGGTGGTTTCCGGTAAGGGAGGCGTGGGGAAATCCTCCATGACCGCAAATCTCGCGGCGGCGTTTGCTTCGCGGGGTCTTGCCGTCGGCATTATCGACGCGGATGTGCACGGCTTCTCGATCCCGGGACTCATGGGCATTACGGAAGCCCCCACCCGACTGGATGACCTCATTATTCCCCCGACCGTAGACGTTCCTGCCTCGGTACGGGGTAAAGACGATACGGGCGGGCACGAGTTGGCGGCTGGCGCATCCGGCGGTTTTGTGAAAGTTATTTCGATTGGCATGTTTCTCAAAGATAATCAGCCCGTCGCCTGGCGCGGGCCGATGCTGCACCGGGCGCTTGAACAGTTCATTCTTGACGTCCACTTTGGCGCGCTCGATGTTCTGCTGCTTGATCTTCCCCCGGGTACTGGCGATATTGCGATCTCAATGGCACAGCTGCTTCCCAACGCCGAGTTGATTCTGGTCTCCACCCCGCAGCATGCGGCGGTGGATGTCGCCGAACGTGCCGGTACCCTCAGCCTGCAGACACAGCAAAAGGTGGTGGGCGTAATCGAGAATATGGCGGCGATGACTCTACCTGACGGCACTGTGTTAGAGATGTTCGGTTCAGGCGGCGGCGAACATCTGGCGAAACGTCTGACCGAGGCGCTGGACTATTCGGTGCCGCTGCTCGGTTCGGTTCCTCTTGATGTTGCCCTGCGTACCGGCGGTGATGAGGGTATGCCCGTGGTGTGGGGCTACCCGGAGTCAGCAACTTCTATAGAAATTAAGAATATTGCTGCACAGCTTTTGCACCGCAAGGATTCCCTGGCGGGCAAGCCGCTGTCGCTAATCGTGTAGAGTTTCTCGGATAGCTCGCAGAAGAGCTCACAAGAATATAAGTATGCTGGGCATCGAGATTCGTATTCTCGATGCCCAGCATACTTATGCGCAACCAAACGCCTCAGGGTTTAGGACAAGAGCGTACCGGGAACCACCCACCCAAACACTCAGAGGGCAAAAGCATTAGGGTATATTCAAGTCCCCCGGACCGTGACTATGCCACAGCCAACCTACCCATATCAGCTGTAAAACAAGCCCGAAGAACACCAAAAGCCAGCGATACGCCCTTGAGTCTTTTCCGTAGCTTATGAGCACGAGTGCATGTGGGAAAAGAGGCAACAGAATACGGAATGTTGAGGTCTGCGGAAGCCAGAAGACACCCAGATAAACCATATAGGCAGCACACCAGATCAGCATGACGGGATGCAGCAGAGAGCGGGTGCTACGCGAAAAAATCCAGCAGAAATAGGCGAAGAAGCCTACGGCAACCAGCAGGGCAACACCCCACATGTTCCACTGTGGCAAATAGGTATTCAGGTTGGTAACCCACTGCACCACATAGTGCTGCCCATCATCGACGGTACGCCCGCTCCAGCCTATTTCAGTGGCAAGATAAGCGTCTATTCGCCCGGTCGCAATTGCTGCGTGAAGCGCATGCCCCAGCGCGAAGAAACACACGATCAAGGCGCTGATAAGGTGCAGGGATCGTGCCGCGAACGCGCCCATCAAGGCTTGCCCGGCGCTGAGGGGCGAAGGTCCACCAGCCGCGCGGCGAACACGGTATTCGGAGGTCACACAATACAGCCACCATATACCCGCGAGCGCGCCGAGGGGCACGCCGACGGGTCGGGATTGCGTGGCGAGGAAGGCCACCGGTATAGCCCAAAGGTACCGGTCGTATGCCAAAAGTAGGATAAACAGGGCGATCGCGAAAATGGTCAGAGACTCCGCATACCCGGTTCCAAAAATAACCGCTGGCCCGCAAAAAACATAGGCGGCAACCGACCATAGTGCCAGGGAACGATGCGGTGATTCCTGGCTCGCACGAATCTCGAATACTCCGTGCTCACGCCAGTTGAGACATCCCACGAAGAGCAGATAGATGACCCATGCGAGGGCAAAGCTCACCACTACGCTGAGCATCACGGTGCTGAGGGCAAAAGGAATACCTGTGGTATCGGCTATGAACCCTGCAATAGTAGGTTGGGCCGGAAGGAAAGCCCACGTATTATGCCCAACAACTCCGTTATCGTATACGGGTAGTTGGATGGGGTATCCGTTCTTGTAAATCCGTTCATACCATTCGGCGTCCCACCACCCCAAATATTCAAGAAGGGTGGGCACATGGCCGTCGCCCTTTTTCTGCTGACCGGCAACCTGCTGCATACCGACGATCCAGAAAACGATAAACCCCCATAGGCGGCTGGGTGCCCAAATACTCAGCACCTGAGCCCAGGCTGGTAACGCAACAAAACGATGCGCCACCCGGTGCAGAGCAGCAGTCGCGGAAGTACCGAGGGAGTCGAAAAAGGAGAAGCCGCCGGTATGTAAGGTAAAACGAGTGGGATTAAAACGTTCTGCCCTGCGCGGGTTTAGCGGTGAAATGGGGTCCCGTGGTTTTTCCGCCTCACCATACGTGGGGCTATCAAGGCTTTCGCTCATCGGCGTATTCTCCTGGGCGGTGCGGTGTTTCGGAAGTTAGGTGATGTTTTTGCTGAAGATTTATGTTTCTCAAGGCTTTATCTATGTGACTGTCGCTAGAGCTTCGCACATAGTAAATCCCCTGCCGTAGGGCTAGGGGATCTTCCATAGAATCTAAGCCTTGTTTAGGTCGCTTCCGTATCGTAGGGAGCGTAGGCACCGCGCGGCAGCCGGTTTAGATTTGATGCGGCGGGCTTGTTCGCTTCGGAGCGTTCTTTAGCTTCACGTGCCCGTTCTGCATCGTCTTCCGCGAAGGCTTCGCGCACAATAACGCGGGGATCATATTGACGGGGGTCATACTGACGCCAGTTGATCTCGTTGAGTGTTGCATCCCCCAGCGTATCTTTAAACTCGTCTCGGGCGTCGAAGGCCATTCGACGAACTGTTTTGATGAGTTCCTTGATTTGGCGCACGTATTCGGGCATGCGTTCGGGGCCGATCACGAAGAACGTGAGAACGGCTAAGACGACGAACTCAGTGCCACTAATACCAAACACAAGATATAGAGTACCAGCATCTTGAGTGCGACGGGAATTGCCACGAAGGCTTTTATGAGGTGTTTCGCACTGAGCCGCACGGTTTTATCGTCTATATGTGATGCGCATCCCGCCGTAAGCTCTCGCCGGGATGCGCCTGGGTATAGCGTTCGGTTTAGGGCGGGTAGTCCCCGCCGCCCGGTAGTTGCTTCCAATGCCACAGCCAGCCCACCCAGACAAGCTGCAGAAGGGCCCCGGAACCAATCAGCAGCCACCGGTAGGCGCGCGAAGAGGATATCGCCACGATGGGAAGCATGAGTGGAAAGAGGGGCAGAAGCAGCCGGAAAGTTGAAGACTGTGGGTTGAGGAAAATCAGTAGATAGGCGCCATAGCATGCGCACCAGAGGATGATGGGACTTGCGAGAACCCGTTTCACGAGCGGACTTGCCAGAAAGGCTGCATACCCCACGATCAGGAGCGGGAACAGGAGGATCGTGAAGTACCCGAAGTATGCTATACCCTGAGAAATCCAGGGTGCCACGGGTGCAAGATCGCCCTGGCGCCAGGCGGTTTCGGTGGCGGTGTAAGCATCAATACGACCGGTTATTTGCCAGGCGTAGATTGGCCAAATGAGCGCGCAGAAGCAGATGAAAAGGGCACTGCCAAGCTGCGGCAGGCTGCGTAAGAAAACGCTCTCGAATCCTTCTTGGTCTTCGCCACGCTGACGGCGCTGCTGCTGTGCCTTAGCCTCTGTAATCAGGCAGGCGAACCACCATAGCCCGGCGGTGGCACCCAAGGGTACTCCAACCGGGCGGGACAGGCATGCCAGGAGCGCGACGGGCATCATGAGCAGATACTGCTTGCGCATCATCAGCAGTAGAACCCAAACGAGAAATACGAGGTTTAAGGATTCGGCATAGGGCACTTGCAGCACCGGGGCAACCGGCAGAAATGCTACCGCCGCAACCGCCCAGAGCGCCAGATTGTGCCGTGAGGTTTTTACATCCTTCTGGTCTTCGGTGCTCGACGCTGCCTCAGATACTTTTTCGCCATGCGATTGGTCTCGGTAACCCACAATATTCAGGCTCGTGGTGAAGAGCAGGTAGATAACCCATGCGGCAGCGAACCCAGCCAAGAGCGCCACTGTAGCCGCTACCGGATAGTAACCGATCCCTGTGATCCGGTTAATACCGCCAGCGATCAGGGGGAATAGCGGGTAAAAGGCCCAGGGATTTTGCGCCACCGCTCCAGTGGAATCATAGGGCAGCTTACTCGGGTATCCGGATTGCGCTATCTGCCCGTACCAGCTGGAATCCCAGGTGCTAATGAAGGGAAGGTACCCCAGATGCTGGCCCCAGGGACCAAGCAGCTGTTGGTTGCCAACCACAGAAAAAATAATGAATCCCCAGACGCGGCTGAAAGCGTAAACGAGCATGACTTGCAGCCAAGCGGGAAGTCTTAGAAAGGCATCGCCCATGCGGCGCAAACGCTCCCCCGATGCTATATACAACCATGTGATATCGGCATTGAGGGTGGAGGTTTTTGAGGGGTTTTTATCCTCATCGCGGTTGGATGTGCTGGCAGGTTTAGCCTGTGCCGCCGGTTTGTTCGCTGAGCTCCAGGGAATAGAGGGCACGGTAGTGTGCTGTTTGGGAGTTTTGTCAGAGGGATTGTTCATCGGGAATGTTGGGGTAGAACCGGTGATGAGGTCAAGGTACTTTCGTCGCTTACGGACTCCCGAGGTGCCGTTTTATCCGCGAACACGTCTAGTCCATCCCGAGCGATATAGGTCGCTAACTTCTTGCCGGGGTATAGTCGCTGGCTGGTGAGGCCAAAAGTTCCCAGCAGGGTGAGGATCAGAACCACCACCGCCAGAAGCGTGATCAGGATGTTCATGGGATACCTTTTCGGTTCATGTTCGGTTTACTGGTCCTATGAGCCCTCAGATACGCCTGCCCTAGGAAACACGCGCATTTCTTAAGGCGTACCCAAAGTAGCTGCTGACCGCCGTTGCCTGCATACAATAACGCATCCAGCGGGTAAGCGGTGCATCGCGACTCATAGATTTACTCTATCTGTTCAGTCTAGCCTACCTGCCCGGCTGGCACAGATATTAAAGTGCGTATTTGTATCGGTGTGGGGTTTATCGGCTAGTCTTCGTCGACTTCGGTATGCAGCCAAAAAAGCAGATCGGTGTAGCAGCGGGTAAGCGCGCTGAAGCTCACGTGCTCGTTGTCGGTGTGAGCGAGGAGCGCATCGCCAGGACCAAAATTCACCGCGGGAATACCGATCTCGCTGAGCCGCGCCACGTCTGTCCACCCGTATTTGGGTTTGGGTTCCTGCCCGACAGCCGCGATGAGTGATGCCGCCAGCGGGGTATCTAATCCGGGCCGCGCCGCCGGAGAAAGGTCTACGAAGTCGAGTTCATAGCCGTCGAAAAGCTCAGTGACGTGTGCTTTTGCCTCATCCAGGGTCTTATTCGGGGCAAACCGGTAGTTAATGTGCAGGGCGGCAGCATCGGGAATAACGTTCCCGGCGACTCCTCCGGAAACCTGCACGGCGTTGAGTCCTTCACGGTACGCAAGCCCTTCAACCTCGTAGGTTTGCGGTTCGTAATCTTCCAGAACACGCAGCGCCCCAGCGAGCTTGTGGATCGCGTTTTCACCCTTCCAGGCACGCCCGGAGTGCGCCGCGAGCCCGGCGGTACGCAGGTAGAAGCGCATCGTACCGTTGCATCCGCCCTCAATAGTGCCATCGGTGGGTTCCAAGAGCACACCAAAATCAGCGTCAGTCAGAAGCTCACCGTGGTTGCGAATGAGCCGCGCCATGCCCGAAAGTTCGCTGGCGACTTCCTCATGGTCGTAGAACACATAGGTGAGGTTGTAGTCGGTATCGTGCTCACCCAGTTCTGCCGCCAATTTGAGCTGCACCGCAACGCCGCCCTTCATATCGGTGGCACCGCGCCCATAGAGAATCCAGTCCCCGTTATCTTCAACGATGCTTGCGGGTACGGTTCCGAGCGATCCCGCAACCGTGGGCAGAGGTACGGTATCCAGGTGACCAGCCAGCAGAATGCGCGTGCGTTCTTCACCGTTGCGGGGGCCAAATTCGGTACGGGCTATCATGGCGTCACCATCACGGGTGAGATGCAGATGCGGATATGCGCTGAGAGCCTCATAGACGGCGTCTGCAATAGTTTTTTCTTCCCCGGAGACCGAATAAATATCAAGGAGCGTGCGGGTGAGTTCGGGCATCGAAACGTTCAGATCAAGCGAAGTGGTCATCAAGGGGTCTTCCGTGGTTGCGCAACAGTCTTCGTGTTCAACCCTAGCATTTCAACCCGTGGGAGGCCGCGCGTTTTCCCTATACGGCGCCCGATAGCGCATCTATAATGGTGGGCATGTCTGAAAACCTATCTTCCGAATCCCGTTATGCTTCCGGTGTCGCGCTGGTGAATGTCGTGGCTGCCGGGAATGAGGCTGGGACCGTGCTCGATGCTTGGTTCCCTGCCCCCTCGCTAACCCAGACCCCCGACCTTTCTCTCGCCGATGAGCTGGATGCGCTCGTCGCCGACCACCCCGAGCGTAACGCCCGTACTGAGGTGCGCACTGCATCCATCAACCTGGATGAGGCCCCCGAGGACGCGGTCGATGCTTACCTGCGCCTGCACTTACTTTCGCATACGCTGGTACGCCCGAACAGCATCAACCTGGACGGACTGTTCGGCAAGCTGGCAAACGTGGCGTGGACGAATCACGGACCGGTGCTCGCCAGCGAGTTTCAGAAACTTGCGCTGGGGCTTCGTAAGCTCGGGCACCTGAGTGTGAGCCATATCGATAAGTTCCCGCGCTTGGTGGATTATGTGGTTCCCGCCGGGGTGCGTGTGGGCGACGGCGACCGCCTGCGTCTGGGCGCGCATCTGAGTCCCGGTACCACGGTCATGCACGAGGGCTTCGTAAATTTCAATGCGGGCACCTTGGGTACGTCGATGGTTGAGGGGCGCATTTCCCAAGGCGTTGTTGTGGGCGACGGTTCCGATGTGGGCGGCGGCGCCTCTACCATGGGGACGCTCTCTGGCGGCGGCACGCAGCGCGTCTCGATTGGTGAACGTTCCCTGCTGGGTGCGGAGTCGGGTATCGGCATCGCGCTCGGCGACGACTGCGTGGTGGAAGCCGGTCTGTATGTGACCGCCGGATCGCGCGTGAGCGTGCTCATTCCGGGCGAGGAACCGCGCGTAGTCAAGGCCGCTGAGCTTTCGGGGGTCTCAAACCTACTGTTCCGCCGCAATTCGGTCTCGGGTGCAATCGAGGTTCTGCCGCGTGCCAAGAACACCGTGGAACTCAACGATGCGCTGCACCTGAACTAATGCCACTCCCCTAAATTTTTTACATGAAAAGTCGCCTATTGGTCTCATATGTTCGACCGGTGGGCGGCTTTTCGGCATAAAAAGTATTCACAAAAGTCACGCGGATCAGGGCTAAGTGATACAGATGGTTTTCAAACGTGAAATACGCGAAAAACCTCCAGGTCAGCATACCGTTAAGACATACACAACACAGCCTCACAGGCCACGGAAAATCCGGCATGCGCATCGTGGGCGGGCTACTATATTAAGCGACGTTATCACGGGGTGAGCACTCACCCAAACACCATGAGGAAGCACGGGCAAAGCCTCGCGCCTTCCGCGAAAGGACAATGATGAAGGTTCTCGTCACCGGTGGCGCCGGTTACATTGGTTCGCACACCGTTCTTGAACTCCTCAATGCAGGGCACGAGGTTGTCGTCATGGATAACCTGTCGAATTCCTCCGAAACTTCCCTGCAGCGTGTTGCCGAGCTCGCCGGTCGCGCGCCCGAGTTCCATAAGGTTGATCTGCTGGATTTTGAGGGTATGAAGAAACTCTTCCTCGAAATCCGCCCGGATGCGGTTATCCACTTCGCAGGATTGAAGGCAGTGGGTGAATCAGCAGAGAAGCCGCTGTGGTACTACCAGACGAATGTCGCCGGTACCCTGAACCTGCTCTACGCTATGGATGCCGCAGACTGTCGTTCTATCGTATTCTCATCGTCCGCAACCGTGTACGGTGAGCCCGAATCCATGCCGCTCATCGAGAAGCTGAATATGGATGCACAGTCCTGCTACGGCCGCACCAAGGAACATATCGAAGACATGCTCGTAGACTTGGCGGCTTCCGATGACCGCTGGAATATCGCTCTGCTGCGCTACTTCAACCCCGTGGGTGCGCATGAATCCGGGCGTATCGGTGAGGATCCTTCGGGTATTCCCAACAACTTGGTGCCATTTATCGCTCAGGTTGCAGTCGGTCGCCGCGAGCATCTGAACGTATTCGGCAACGACTACCCCACCGTCGACGGCACCGGTGTGCGCGATTACATTCACGTCGTCGATCTTGCCGATGGTCACCTTAAGGCGCTGGATTACATTAGCGAGCACGGCGGTCTGCACACCTGGAACCTGGGTACCGGGAACGGATACTCGGTGCTTGAGGTGCTGCATGCCTTCGAGAAAGCCTGCGGTAAAGAGTTGCCCTATAAGATCGTGGCGCGCCGCCCCGGTGATGTTGCTGTCTCCTATGCCGATCCTTCCTCGGCACTGGCTGATCTGGGGTGGAGCGCATCCCGAGATATTGACACTATGGTGCGCGATCACTGGAACTGGCAGAAAAATAACCCGAATGGTTACGATGCCTAGCCAACTGCCTCGTTAAGAGGTTCCTAAGTCGGGTGTCTTATGCAAACTTATGCATAAGACACCCGACTTTTATATTTTTAACTCTACGTAAGTACACCTGAAGTACAATAAAAACAACATAAAGTATTGCGTGAGATTCATATATTTACATGGTATTTATTGCTTTTATATGGCTTCTATTTCGAGTCACCAAAACTATAACTATGCACAGAAGATAAATTTTTCAATAATTTTTACAGAAAACCCGGCAGCTGTTACATACCCGTTACAAACCTGACGTAAGCTAGAATCTCATTCGTTTTATGAAACCCACGTCATAGATGCATCTCACATGAAAGGGTTATCACCGTGACACAGGCATCTGCACCCGCAGAAAAACCACTCGTAGAGCTCAACGAGGTCAATAAATATTACGGCACCAACCACGTGCTCAAGAACATCAATTTAGCGGTCAATAAAGGCGAAGTTATCATCCTTCTCGGTCCTTCCGGTTCCGGCAAATCAACCCTCTGCCGAACCATCAACCGCCTCGAAACTACTTCCTCTGGCTCTATACATATCGACGGAAAAGAACTGCCCAAAGAAGGTCGCGAGCTCGCCAAGCTGCGCGCAGAAGTGGGTATGGTTTTCCAGTCCTTCAACCTCTTTGCGCACAAAACCATCCTTGATAACGTGACGCTAGGCCCGCGCCGCATCCGCAAACTCTCCAAAGAACAGGCCGAAGCCGAAGCTATGGAACTTCTCGCCAAAGTTGGGGTAGATTCCCAAGCCGAGAAAATGCCAGCCCAGCTTTCGGGCGGTCAGCAGCAGCGCGTCGCCATCGCCCGCGCTCTCGCGATGAAGCCCAAGGTCATGCTTTTTGACGAGCCCACCAGTGCACTCGACCCCGAGATGGTGAACGAAGTGCTCGATACCATGGTCTCCCTCGCCCGCGACGGCATGACCATGATCGTCGTAACCCACGAGATGGGATTCGCCCGTAAAGCCGCCGACCGCATCGTCTTCTTGGCGGACGGCGAGATTGTTGAAGAAGCCACTCCGGATGAATTCTTCACCAAACCCAAGAGCGAGCGCGCCCGCGACTTCCTCTCCAAGATCATCGACCACTAGGGGGTGTGCCATGAAAAAATCATTCTTTAACCGCGCCGCCACCAAGTTTTTCGCCGCAAGTACCGCAGCTGCGCTTGCCCTCGGTTTCACGTTGACCGGGTGCTCCAGCGCCTCGGACTCTAAACCTAAGATTCGCATCGGCATTAAGTACGATCAGCCTGGCTTGGGCTACCAGGACGGTCAGGATTACACCGGTTTTGACGTAGATGTGGCGCGCTACATTGCTGGTAAACTCGGCTATTCGGAAGATCAGATCGAGTTCGTAGAGTCCCCCAGTGCTAACCGTGAGAATATGCTTTCCAACGGTCAGGTCGATATGATTCTGGCGACCTATTCCATTAGCGACAGCCGTAAGAAGAGTGTTGATTTTGCCGGTCCGTACTACGTTGCCGGGCAGGATTTGCTCGTACGCGCCGATGAAACGAGCATTACCGGACCCGATAGCCTGAACGGAAAGAACCTATGCTCGGTGACCGGTTCGACCAGCGCCAAAAAAATTCAGGATACCTACGCCAAAAACGTGAACCTGGTGAAGCAGAATAGTTACTCGGACTGCGTGGTCGCACTTAACGGCGGCGTGGTAGATGCGGTGACGACCGACGATATTATTCTTGCGGGTCTTGCCGCGACTAAGGCAAATAAGGGCAAACTCAAGCTGGTTGGCAAAACATTCACCACTGAGAAGTACGGTGTTGGTCTGCCTAAGGGTACCGATAAGTGTGAAGCCATCAATAAAGCTATTAACGAGATGGTAGAAGACGGCACCTGGGAGAACCTGGTGAAGAAGCACACGGACGGCACCGGCTACAGCTACAACACCGAAAAGAATCCGCCAAAACCTTCGGCGTCCTGCGCTTAGGCACGGAAGAGAGGAAAACGATGTCATTCTTTGACCAACTCGGCGCTCTCTTCGCCAAATACGATGTGTTGGGCGCGTTCTGGGTGAATATTCAGCTAACGTTCTGGGCCGCGATCGGGTCTTTCGTACTCGGTGCGATCCTAGCGCTGATGCGTATCAGCCCGGTCCCCTCGCTACGCTGGGCGGGTACGATCTATGTACACTTATTCCGCAACACCCCGCTGACGATTCTGATGACTCTAGCGTTACTGGGCGTGTGGACACAGTTTCAGCTGTCGTTCTCGACCGATTTTGAGACGAACTTCTTCGTGTACGCCGTGATCGTGCTGTCGATCTATCACGCATCTTTTGTATGTGAGGCAATCCGTTCGGGTGTGAACACGGTTCCCACCGGTCAGGCGGAGGCGGCTCGTGCCATTGGCCTCGGCTTCATGGATACTGCGCGCATGATTATTTTTCCGCAGGCGTTGCGCGGCTCCATCACTCCACTGGGCAATACGCTCATTGCGCTGGCGAAGAACACGACGGTCGCATCGGTAGCATCCGTTGCCGAAGCCTCAGGCATGATGAAGTCCATGATTGAGTTCGATGCGAATATGGTTTTAGCGATCTTCCTGATCTTCGCACTGGGATTCGTGGCGATTGTGGTGCCTCTAGGCATCCTGACCACCTGGTCCTCACGTAAATTGGCGGTGAAGCGATGAAATTCTTTAATTCTGATGTAACCACAAGCACCACTGTCCTCTTCGACGCTCCCGGCCCCCGTGCGAAGGCTCGCACCCGTGTCTTCAATATCGCGGCGATTCTGGTTTTTATCGCGTTCGCTGTCTATGTGCTGAGCGTGATGGGCGCTAAGGGTCAGCTTGAGGCAGAAAAATGGACCGACCTCTTCACCGCAAAAGCTTGGGGTTCCTACTACATGCCCGGTCTTGTTTCAACCCTGCAGGCGGCGGGTATTTCGGTAATTACCTCTATCGCTTTCGGTGTTGTCTTCGGCATGGCACGTCTAGCGCAGAACCGCGTGCTTCGCTGGTTCGGCACCATTGTAGTTGAGTTCTTCCGTGCCGTTCCGGTGCTGATGATGATGATTTTCTTCTGGCTGTTCCTCAGCCGGTTCAGCTGGATTAACCCCTCACAGCTGCCGTTCCTCGCGGTCGTAATCGGTTTGACCTTCTATAACGGATCCGTGATTGCAGAGCTGCTGCGTTCGGGTGTCAAACAGCTGCCGCGCGGCCAGGGCGAGGCGGGTCTAGCAATCGGGCTGACCCCCGGTCAGACCCTCCGCACGATTCTTATGCCCCAGGCATTCAACTCCATGATGCCTTCGATGCTCAGCCAGTTTGTGGTGATCCTCAAGGACACCGCGCTCGGGTACATTATTTCCTACCCCGAGCTGCTGGCATCTGCACGACGCATCGGCTCGGGTGACGGCAACGTGCTACAGACCCTTCTGTTGGCGGCGGCGCTCTTCGTCATCGTGAACTTCGCGCTCACGGCGCTGGCAACCTGGCTGTCCTCGTTCCTCGCCTCGCGTACTTCCTCGAAAGTTCGCAAGGTGGACTTGGTTCCCGGCGAGGTCGATAACCCGAATCCGCCCACCCTCCAGATGTTCTTGCTCCCCGGCAAACGCAAATAATCGGAGGTGCGCATCCGGTATAGAAGATGCCCGGAACTTCCTGCACTGGGGGTTCCGGGCATCTTTGTTTCTCAGGCGGTATTTATTCTCTTACGGCATTTCCTATCCCAGCGCTCGCCGTAAGACGCTCGGCCGCCTTCGCAATATCCTCATCGGATGCGGTCAGCGCGATACGCACATACCCGGCGCCGTCTTCACCGTAGAAGACCCCCGGTCCCGCAACGATTCCCAGCTTGGCCAAACGTTCGATAGATGCCCACGTATCCTCACCGAAAGTGGTCCACAGGTACAGCCCAGCCTCAGAGTTTTCGACGCGCCCGCCTGCGGCGGTAATAGCTGCGAGAAGCTCTTCCCGGCGCGCGCGGTACTTATTTTTCTGCGCCGCCACATGGGCTTCATCTCCTAGGGCAGCAATCAGCGCACGCTGCACGGGTGCGGGAACAATCATCCCGGCGTGCTTGCGGGAGTTGATGAGGTTAGGCATAAGCTGCGCATCACCCGCAATAAACGCGGCACGGTACCCCGCCAGGTTCGACTGTTTTGAGAGCGAATATGCGGCGAAAAGCCCGGTAAAGTTGCCGTCGCATACGCGGGGATCAAGAATAGAGGGCACCCGCTGACCGCCGCGAGCTTCATCCCACGCGCCCCAGCCGAGTTCCGCATAGCATTCATCGCTGGCTACCACAGCGCCAATATCACGTGCCTGCCGCACAATCTCGCGAAGCTCAGCAACATCACGCACCACGCCGTTCGGGTTGGCGGGCGAGTTCACCCACACCAACCGCACGCGCCTGCGCACATCTTCGGGCAGCTCATCAAGCGAATCTGCGGGCACGGACTGCGCGCCAGCGAAGCGCGCCCCTATATCGTAGGTTGGGTACGCCACGCGTGGGTAAACCACCACATCGCGCTCTTGAGTGCCGGGGTCAGTTCCTAGTCCCAGTAGAAACGGAAGCCACGCCACAAGTTCTTTGGAACCGACCGTGGGCATCACCTGGTCGGTGCTTAGCCCGGTGACCCCGCGGCGGCGTGCAAACCAGTCCACGATCGCTTGGCGCAGTTCAACAGTTCCGTGCGTGGTCGGGTATCCGGGGGCGTCGGATGCTGCGGCAAGCGCATCCTGAATCAGCTGCGGGGTGTCATCGACCGGGGTGCCGATGGAGAGGTCTATGGTCCCACCCGGATGTTCGGCAGCAAGTTTGCGGTAGGGAATAAGGGTTTCCCAGGGGTATTCGGGTAGATCTAGACCGTAGGCACGCATGGTTCTCCTTGTGCGGCGTTGTAAACCGGCAGATACCGGCTGTTCTTTCGTGCGTAGTCATTGTATCGCGCGTTTGAGTGCTGAGGATACGGCAAAGCCCCCGTTCCCAGCGTGCGAGATTCGGAGGCTTTAGCCTGTCTTAAGTTTTCAACGTAAGGGTGCGCCGAATGCGCCAGCTACTCCCCCTGCGGTGGTAGGGCGGCGATGAAGGGTACGTCTTTACCGGTTGGTCCCATCTTTGCGGCGCCGCCGGGTGAGCCGAGGTCGTCGAAGAATTCGGCGTTGGCGGTAATGTATTCGGACCATTCTTCGGGTACGTCATCTTCATAGTAGATAGCCTCGACGGGGCAAACGGGTTCGCAGGCTCCGCAGTCCACGCATTCATCGGGGTGGATATACAGTGTGCGGTCACCCTCGTAGATGCAGTCAACGGGGCATTCCTCAACGCAGGCGCGATCTTTCACGTCTACGCAGGGCAGTGCAATTACGTAAGTCATGGGTGCCTTTCTAAACCTAGCAGCGTGTGCCTGCCCTGTAATCCTGCAGGGTCGTCGTCCGGCGCACGTTATCACGAGGGTTATGACCTCGTGGAAGTCTGTGTATAAGTCTAGCTTGCACAGGGCATTTAAGCAGATTTTCGTGTCGTAGCAGACAGCCATAATACGACCCTTAGCCGGTATTTTTTAGGCTAGGCTTTCCTGCGAGCAAATATTATTTACCCTAGTCAAAGCCAAGAAATTAAAATAAATACTCTTGAAAGTTATATTCATCACAACATTTTTCGTGACGCCTCTATGTCATTCTTTAGCTTCATCACAGCTTATGGTGCAGTGCGCGAAGAATTATTAAGCGTTTGAGCTCGGCGCGCTTTCTCTTCGGCCCTGCGATGGCGCAAATGGACCTGCCGCGGGGTGTTATAGAAGGCGTTTCCTTCTTTGGTACGGGTAAAGACGAAAAAGGCAAGCAGAGAGATAACGGGCGTACCCAAAAGCCATAGTGTGCCGTATAAACCAATCGGCGGGTAGTCCGGGTTTACCAGTACGAAGGGCGAATCCGGGCGCATAAAGGCAAGCGCATATATCACCAGGAATGCGAAGGCACCGGTGATAACCGTTGCCCCGCCGCGACGTAGCGAGAGAGAAGCCCACAGCGATGCAAAAAATACGGTAGCGAAGCCGAACACGAGCCCGACAGGAAGCGGAGTTTCGCCCGTATACATGACCCAGGCGTGGTAGATTGAGCCCGCAATACCTGCGAGGGTTCCCAGAAGAATGCACGTTATCAGAAGCGATACGATGCCTGCCTGCGTGGGGGTTTCGGGAATTTTGCGCTGTGCGTTACCGTCGAGCAGGCGGTAGGTTTCAACCGCCGAAATTTTCTGCTCTACCTTGTTTGAGAATTCAAAGGTGGTGTCCCCGGTGACCACGATCTGCGTTCCGTGGGCTTTCATCGCTTCACGTTTGGCCTCGACTGAGCCGGTGATAGCGCATTGTTGGCGCGCATCCTGTTCTGAGAATTCTCCTTCAATGCCCCAGGTCAGTATGGGGCGGTCGTTACTATCGCCCAAGATTTTGAGTGCTTCAAGCACAGCCTGGTGAGTGCGCACATGGTCGGGGTGCCCGTAGCCACCGTCGAGGTCATAGGTGATCAGAACATCAGGCTTAATATCGCGAATGGCATTAGCAATAGCCTCGGCCTGCGGGGCAATCGGCTGGGCGGTCAAGGAATCTTCACTCGCCTTCGGGTTCGCCACCGGTTTACCGTCTTTGCCCCACGCCATGCCGGAATCACGGTAGATGTTGAGCGCGCCCGGCGCCGTGGCGGGTTCCTCTCCCAGGAAGAAACGCTTGCGCACACCCAGCTTTGCCGTCGCGTTGTTGAGCTCAACGGTTCGGTACTCCCCCAGTGCCTCGCCGTTGTCGCTGTTGCCGGGTTTGCCCACTTCAAGATGTTGCAGCTTCGGCGGAATGACTTCTCCCATTTCGCCTCGGGTGAGGGTCAGCAAATGCACCTTGGCGCCCTTCTTGGCGTAGTACGCCATCGTTGCGCCTGTTGCCGTGGTCTCGTCGTCTGGATGCGCGTGTACGAACAACATCACTGCCTCGGAGGGCGTGTAGCCGCTCGGCAGTAGGTCGCGTTTCGCGTTTTTCATCAGGTGTTCCCCCTGGACGGGGTACTGCGGCGCGGAAGTTTCAGGCATAGTGTCAGGTGACCTTCTGTCAAAGAACAGTTCTTCTATATCTTAAACCACAACCGGGAGCGGTACGGTTATCGTGGCTTGTCATGACGACAAACGCCTGTACTGCTCCCGGCGGTTAGCTATGCTTGTGTGCCCTAGTTGGCGCGGGCACGGCGGCGGAATTCACGCACGCGTTCGTTCGCATCCAGAATAACCTTGCGGATGCGAATAGCTTCGGGGGTGACCTCCACACATTCGTCTTCGCGGGCGAATTCGAGGCATTCTTCCAGCGTGAGCTTCTTGGGCGGGGTCAGATTCTCGAAGCTGTCTGCGGTGGAGGAACGCATATTGGTCAGCTTCTTTTCCTTGGTGATATTCACTTCCATATCGTCTGCACGAGAGTTCATGCCCACGACCATACCCTCGTATACTTCGGAGGTCGGTTCCACGAAGAAGGTGCCGCGTTCCTGCAGGTTAATCATGGCGTAAGGGGTAACCACACCGGCACGGTCGGCGATCATTGAGCCATTGGTGCGGTACTCAATATCGCCAGCCCAGGGTTCGGGGTCGATCGAGTACGACGACGAGATACCGGCGCCGCGGGTTTCGGTGAGGAACTGGGTGCGGAAGCCGATCAGGCCGCGCGCGGGTACCGCGAATTCCATGCGCACCCAGCCGGTGCCGTGGTTCGACATGTTCTCCATGCGCCCCTTACGTGCCGCCATCAGCTGGGTTACGGCACCCAGGTGCTCTTCGGGCACATCAATAATCATGTGTTCCATCGGTTCGTACAGTTTGCCGTCGATGGTTTTGGTGACTACCTGCGGTTTACCCACGGTCAGTTCGAAGCCCTCGCGGCGCATCTGCTCCACCAAAATAGCGAGGGCGAGTTCGCCGCGGCCCTGAACTTCCCAAGCATCCGGGCGCTGGGTGGGCAGAACCTTGATGGAGACGTTACCGATAAGCTCGCGGTCAAGACGGTCCTTGACCTGGCGTGCGGTCACCTTCGCGCCCTTGACCCGGCCCGCCATCGGAGAGGTGTTAATACCGATGGTCATGGAGATCGCCGGGTCGTCCACCTTAATAAGCGGCAGCGGCTTGGGGTTTTCGGCGTCGGTCAGGGTTTCACCAATGGTAATGTCTTCGATACCGGCGACCGCCACGATTTCGCCGGGACCTGCTTCTTCGGCGGGAACACGTTCGAGCGCCTTGGTTGCCAGCAGCTCGGAGATACGCACGTTTTTAATATTGCCGTCTTGGCGTGCCCAGGCGACGGTCTGCCCCTTCTTGAGGGTGCCGTTGAAGATACGCACGAGCGCCAGACGGCCCAGGAACGGCGAAGAGTCAAGGTTGGTCACATGCGCCTGCAGCACCTCATCAGGGTTGTAGGTGGGGGCGGGCACATGCTCGATAATGGTCTTAAACAGCGGTTCCAAATCGTCATTATCGGGCAGGGCGCCGTCGGCGGGTTGGTTCAGCGATGCGGCACCGGCTTTGCCGGAAGCATAGACGACCGGCACATCGAGCACGCTGTCGAGGTCAAGGTCGGGCACCTCCTCGGACAGGTCCGATGCCAAGCCGAGTAGCAAATCCATGGTTTCGCTGACGACCTCGTCGATGCGCGCATCCGGGCGGTCCACCTTGTTCACCACCAAAATGACGGGCAGCTTCGCGGCGAGTGCCTTGCGCAGCACGAAGCGGGTCTGCGGCAGCGGGCCTTCAGAGGCGTCCACGAGCAGCACCACGCCATCGACCATAGAAAGGCCGCGTTCGACTTCGCCGCCGAAGTCGGCGTGTCCGGGGGTATCGATCACGTTGATGGTGATAGTTTCACCGTTCGCGGAGGGTCCATCGTAGAACACGGTGGTGTTCTTCGCGAGGATGGTAATGCCTTTTTCCTTTTCAAGGTCGCCGGAGTCCATCACGCGGTCTTCGACGTCTGCGTGCGCCGAGAACGCGTGGGTCTGCTTGAGCATCGCATCCACGATGGTGGTTTTGCCGTGGTCAACGTGTGCCACGATCGCCACGTTGCGCAAATCAGGGCGCGAAGCGGTGTTTTCAGACATGCGTAATTTTTCTCGCTTAAATCTAGGGAATACTAGGGGCACGCCGCGTTAGATGCGTGAACTTAAATACGCAACGCGGATATCAGTGCGTGCATGCCCGAGCGTTCTCGTGCGGGCGCGCCAAAACGCGCCTCTGCCTCGGGCTTACCTATCCAGTGTACCACTTGCCCTAGTTTGTCTTGGGCGCAGGTTTTAGTCGGCTTCGACTCAGCACCCGGCATTTTTCTCGTGCAGCCAATCGTCCAACATGCGGCGGGCGACCGCGTTCGTGCCAGGAAGCTCCAGTTTGGGCACTCCTTGTTTCTGGCGTATAGCTTCAGATTCGGTGATAGCCTGCGCCAACTCGGGCGCGGTGAACCAGCGTGCGGCCCGGATTTCTCCGTCCAGATGTTCCACGGGTTGGGTGTCATCGACCGTTACCCGGTAGCAGATCATGAGCGAGCGCGGGAAGGGCCACACATCGCTCATGCGGTAGTCAAGGTTGAGAGCCTGCAGCCCGGTTTCTTCATAGACTTCGCGGGCTACTGCCTGTTCCAGGTTCTCGCCGGGATCCACGAACCCGGCGATGAGGGCGAAGCGGTTTTCGTGCCAGAGCCGGTTATTCGCCAACAGCACCCGTTCGCCGTCGCGGCTGAGGACGAGCGCCATAACCGCCGGTTCGATGCGCGGGAATACGAGCTCGCCGGATGCGGTGCGCCGCACCTGGCGTTCCCCGTCGATCAGCGCGGGATCTCCCGAGTACGCGGAATACTCCATTTCAAGAAGGTAGTCGCGCTTGGCAAGGGCGGCGGCGTAGCGGGCGCGCCCGGCGGGGTCTTTGTGCACGGGGTAGAAACGGAACCCGTTCTGCGATGCGGTGATGAGCGCATCCGTGTTAGTTCGGGAGAGATCTTCCGCGAGCGCGAGCAGTTCTTCATCCTCCAGGTAGGCTGCATGGTAATCGGCGCCTTCCCGGTCGGCGGGCTTTCTAAATTTAGGTTCCAGGCTGGTTTCGATGATGGTGTTTTGTGGCGCTTCAGGCAGGTAATGAACGGTTCCGTCACGGTTCATAAGGGTTTCTCCACGTCGAGAAATAACCAGGTAAAGATTCTGCTGCACGCTCATGGTTTCCACTCTACCGCATGCGGCCTTCACTCCCCCGCCTATGCGGCCTGATATGCCTAAAATCTGCCCGAAATCTGCGCACGTGATGCGCCCCCGCTCATCTGACATAAGCGAGGGCGTATCTCTGCGGTCTATTCACGTGCCTGGTGCTCTGGGGTTATGAACCTGAGCGACCTTCCGGCTTCCACCCTGCGGCGAGAGCACGCTCATATATTGTCTCTGCGAGGGTATGTTCGAAGGCTTTGGTGAGGTGGTTAGTATCCGCGTACACGTATACGTTGCCGATGACCGAGCGGCATAGACCGTCCGGGCAGTAGATATCCTTCAAATCGAGCAGATAGGCTCCACGGTCTGCATATTTCTCGAAAATTGGTGCGGCGGGATTATCACCATATTTCTGCTCAATGGGTTCAGAACAGCTGCTCTTATCCCCCTGAGCCCTAATCGCACACACATACATGTCTTGAGCAAATCGCGGGTTATCGCGCAGACCGATCACCTGGATGCCCGCATCAGTGAAGACGCGCAGGGTTTCGTCGAGGTTGGGGTCTGCGGTCTCGGCATCAGCGCTTGTGTCGGTCGTGGTTGCGATAATCACTACGGTCGTCGGCTTAAGGCGCAGAATTTCTTCCGTGGCTTTCTGTGAGAACGCGATACAGCGTTTCTTACGGTCGTTGAGATAGCCCTCGGGGGCTGCGAATGGGTAAGGGCATCCTGTCTCTAGAAGGTTCATCTGATTGGTGCCGGTGCGCTGGGCAATAGGCTCGAACGCAGCCGTCATCTGTAATGCGTGCGAGCTACCAACAACAATGGTGAGGGGTGCCGAATCGTCCCCATTCTGTTTGACGGCGCAGGATGTATTCAGAGATTCATGCACGGGGGTAAAGGGTGCGGGGCATCCCTCTCCCCAGTCAGCGAGCATGCCGTAGATGGGGATATCCTGCGGAATAGGCTTTGATACGCGCGACATTTGGTCCGTGCCGACTGCTCGGGCGCCTGGATATGTTGCCTCATCATTTTTCACCAGCTCTTCAGTATTCTGGATCACGGTTATATCGCGTTGCTGTGCCCAGGCGCGAACGCTCAGAACAGGAGCTCCGATCACCAGCAGAATCACGAGTATATAGGCGAGCTGATTCACCCAAAGAGTGGGGGTGAAAATCGTGGTCACGCGCAGTTTTGAGACCGTTTTATCAAGAAATACGCCGGATCGGCTGCGCAGCGGCTTCTCGATGTAGGTGCTCAAAACCCATGCCAAACCGATTGAAACGGCGATAATCACCGTGCCTTCCAGAAAATTCACGCGAGGTTTATTAACCGCAGCGCTGTAGAGCACGAGCAGGGGCCAGTGCACTAGGTACAGGGCGTAAGAAATATTGCCCAAGCTTTGCAACGGCGTGGAGACTAGCAGACGGTCGATCGCGAATTTATGGTCGGTGCGCCCGGCGATCATCACCAGCGCGCCGGAGAGCACGGGCCACAGCGCCAGGTAGCCAGGGAAAGTTCGTTCAACCGGTAAAACAGCGCCGCAGGTGACTAGTCCCAGGGCGCCCACCCATCCCATCACCACGCGGGTTCTCACATGGTGCGGCTTCCATTTCAGCGTCATCGCCGCAAGCAGGGTACCAATCGCAAACTCCCACAGGCGGGTGCGGGTATCAAAATATGCGTAGGCGGAAATCTGCTTTGTCTCCCAGATTGAGAAGGCAAACGAGGTCATGAATACAGTGCCGAATACCGTTACCGCCGCGGGTACGGGCTTGAAGCGTACCCGATGCACGAGAAACGCAGCCACCGCGAAAAGTATCGGCCAGAGCAGGAAAATTTGTCCCTGAATCGAGAGCGACCAGAAATGCTGGAAGGGCGATTTATCGCTTATACCCTGAGCAAAATAATTGACCGCACCGTTCGCCAAGTTCCAATTCTGGTAGTAAAACAGCGAGGCTTGGGCATCAACAGCGCGCGCGTTCCAATACAGTGCTGGCAAGATAGTTAAGGAAGCCGCAAGAGTCAACACGATCACCACGGCTGCGGCAGGCAACAGGCGCGCGAACACATGAGTCCAGTAGGCCAGCAGGTTCAGCGGTTTGCCCTCGTTGATTTTCCGCATGAACGAGAGCGAAAGCAAGAAAGCCGAGATGAAGAGAAAAACATCCACACCGCCGGAGACTTTGCCGATCCATACGTGGTAAAGCACCACGAGAAGCACGGCGAAGGCGCGCAAACCCTGAATTTCGGGGCGGAATCCGCGAGAATCTAGGAACGATTCATACGGCGGAGTATGCTCTGCAGCGGGTACACGAATTCCCTGCAGCGGGTTTATAGGCATAAACAATATCCTGGAGTGAATGTGTGAGTTATGAGTGAGTTTTCATGATGCACTGCGCCGTCGAGAATTTCCACGCACGCTATGCGAAAAGCCAGCATCGCTCGTGCCCGCATTACCGGATGCACCGAGGCAGGTCTATAAAGACGTCCCCAGTCTACCACCGGTATTCTCCCAAATGTACGCACGTTTTCGTGTACATTTAGGGGACGGTTTGCTAACCCTTGAGGGCACCCTGAGGATTCGTAAAATCTCCCCTCCAATGCGCGCCGTTCATGGGATAATGCCTGGCGGGAATTATGCACCGCACCCAAACGTTGTGGTCACCAAAAGCGCAAGAACGCGCAAAACCTTCAGGTAAACGCCTGTATAAAGGTGACATCACCGGGTTGAAAGAGAGAAAATAAGAACCATGACTATTACGAACCCGACGACCACCAGCGCGTGGTCAGCACTAACCCAGCACAAAGCATCGCTCACTCCGAATTTGCGAGCCTGGTTCGAGCAGGATCCTTCCCGCGCCCAGAAATTTAGTTTTGATGCCGCAGACCTGCACGTAGACCTCTCGAAGAACCTCATCACCGAAGAGACCGTGCAGCTTTTGCTCAAACTCGCCGAAGAGGTGAACCTCGCCGAACGCCGCGATGCTATGTTCACTGGCGAACACATTAACGTGACCGAGGACCGCGCGGTTCTGCACACCGCGCTGCGCCGCCCCAAAGGCTACTCCCCCGCCCTCATTGTTGATGGGCAGGATGTCGATAGCGATGTTCACGCCGTTCTGAACAAGATTTACGCTTTTGCCGATCGTGTGCGTTCGGGCGAGTGGACCGGCGTGAGCGGCAAGCGCATCGAGACCGTGGTGAATATTGGTATTGGCGGTTCTGACCTTGGTCCCGTGATGGTGTACGAGGCGCTTAAGCCTTACGCCGATGCCGGGATTTCCGCACGGTTCATCTCAAATATCGACCCGACCGATGTTGCCGAAAAAGTTTCTGATCTTGACCCCGAAACTACCCTGTTCATCGTTGCTTCGAAGACCTTCGGCACCCTAGAAACCCTGACCAACGCTCGTGTGGCGCGCGACTGGCTGCTCACCGCGCTTGGCGAGGCGAACGCCCTGCAGGGAAAAACCGCAGAAGAAGCCGTGGCTCAGCACTTTATCGCCGTTTCAACCGCGCTCGATAAGGTTGCTGCCTTCGGCATTGACCCCGAAAATGCCTTCGGCTTCTGGGACTGGGTAGGCGGTCGCTACTCCGTAGACTCGGCGATCGGTACCTCGCTGGCCATCGTCTTCGGCCCGAAGGTATTCGAAGAATTCCTCGCGGGCTTCCACGCCATGGACGAGCACTTCCGCACTGCGCCCTTTGAAAAGAACGTGCCCGTACTCATGGGCTTGCTTAACGTATGGTACGTGAACTTCTTGGGTGCCGAAACCCACGCGGTTCTACCCTACGACCAGTACCTGCACCGTTTTCCCGCCTATCTGCAGCAACTTACCATGGAGTCCAACGGTAAATCCGTGCGCGCCGACGGTTCCTTCGTGGACTACTCCACGGGCGAGGTTTTCTGGGGCGAGCCCGGCACCAACGGTCAGCACGCTTTCTACCAGCTTATCCACCAGGGCACCCGCCTTATCCCTGCGGACTTCCTGGCCTTCGCCAACCCGGCTCACCCCACCAAGGATGGCGAGCAGGATGTGCACGAGCTCTTCCTCGCAAACTTCTTCGCACAGACTCAGGCGCTCGCCTTCGGCAAGACCGAGGATGAGGTACGTGCCGAAGGTACCGCCGAGCATGTGGTAAACGCCCGTATCTTCAGCGGCAACCGTCCTTCGACCTCTATCATGGCCTCCCGTCTGACCCCGCGTGTGCTGGGCGAGCTGATTGCCCTCTATGAGCACATCACCTTTGTGCAGGGTATCGTGTGGGGTATCGATTCCTTCGACCAGTGGGGCGTCGAACTCGGCAAGAAGCTGGCGCTCGATCTGGTGCCCGCTATCAAAGGCGACCGCGAGGTTCTGGCACGCCAGGATTCTTCGACCGCATCCCTGATCGACTACTACCTTAAGCACCGCAAGTAGCAGTGTCTTAAGCTAATATGCGCGGTGCCCCCGATGAATGTCTGATCGGGGGCACCGCGTTTTAACCGCCGCTTTCACTCGTCTTCCCAGTTCTACGGCATGAATGAGCCTACATAACCTTGAGGGTATCGCGCACCAGCTCCACCACGATGCGCGCAACCACCGCCTCAGGCAGAGTCGGCACCGATTCGCTCTCTACTCCCCCAGCATCGGCATGTGCAGTAAACGTTGTCTGTGCGTCAGAGGGCTCATGATCGACTTGCGTGGCGGGAATATGCACAAACCCCGCAGGAATCCGCCGCCCCTGGCGTTCCAGAATACGGTGTACCTCATAAAATACGTGGTTGCACACATAAGTTCCGGCGGTGTACGAAATCTCAACCGGTAGCCCCACACCGCGCAAACGCTCATAGCTTGCCCGCACCGGCAGGGTCGAAAAATACGCTTCGCGTCCATCCGGGGTAATCGCCTCATCCACACGCACCACACCGTCATTATCCTCAATATCGGCAGAATCCAGGTTGATGGCGACCTTCTCAAAACTCACCTTATCCCGCCCGACTGCCACGCCCAAGCTGAGCACCACATCCGGGCGAATATCGGTCAGCATCTCCCCTAAAGCTTCTGAAGAACCCGCATAGCTCACCGGAACCTCACGGGTTACAACCCGTACCGTAGATTCGTCGGCAAGTACATCAGCCACCTGCCGCGCTGTTACCCCGCTCGGGTTCACGCTCACGCCGGGAAACGGGCCGAAATAGGTGATGAGAAGGGTCTTTGTCATCGTTGTCCTTTACACGTCGTCGGGTACCCTAGAGGTATGGCACGCACACACCGTCACAAAGAAGAACCCGTTTTTCTTCTCCAGGATACCCCCGATGCCCTGCGCGAAATCGGCGTTGATGATGAGCAGGAGGCGCTAGCCGCTGTTCGTGAACCCGCACAGGCGTTAGAAGGTGCCTCGTTCCTTCAGGCGGTGGGGCGGTTTTACCGTTTCTATACGCTCGGTCGCGGGCATGCCAGCCGCTCCGAAGTGCTGTGGGCATTGCTCTATTTGACACTCACCACTGGCGCGGTACTGGGGTTGACGGTCTATCTGGGCATGCTCTCAGAAGACCCTCACATGGAGTCCCTGATTCGGGTTCTCTATATGCTTATGATGACGCTCACGCCCGTATGGATTATTGTGCATATTCTGCCGCTTTCTTCGCTTCTGAGCAGGGCGCGCGGTAAAAACTAGACGCGTCCACGCCCCCCCCTACCGACGGGTGATGCAAAAACGCCCGCAGCGCTCAGGCCACGGGCGTGTAAGTAGTTGGTTTCTCCAGAGCTTCCGGGCTATTTCCCAAGCACCTTCATAAGCTCTTCGGGAGTGTCAACAACAATCAAACGTTCCAGGTATGAAGGGCGCAAAAGCTCAGTGCTAGCCATATATTGCATCGCCTCAACGAGCTTATCCCAGTACCCATTAACATTCAGGAGCGCCACAGGCTTCGTGTGAATCTTGAGGAATTGCCAGCTAAATACCTCGAAAAATTCTTCCAAGGTTCCGGGGCCACCGGGCATCGCAACGAAGGCGTCGGCCTTATTAATCATGGCGATCTTACGCTGATGCATGGTATCGACAATATCGAGGGTTGTCTGCCCGGGGTACACGCCCTCCCACTCCACGAGCTGGTGGGTGACCACGCCGTAGACTTTGCCGCCCGCATCCAGGGTCGCGCCCGCGACGGTTCCCATCAGACCGGTGCGTCCGCCTCCATAAACTACCCCCACGCCACGTTTTGCGCATAGGGTTCCCAACTCACGGGCGCAGGCGGCAAAATCGGGGTCATTGCCCATAGTAGCTCCGCAATACACGGCAAGGTTAAAACTATCTCTCATGTTCTGCTTCTTTCATCGGATGCGTTCATACACGCGACGGTGCGCGGAACGCGTGCGTCAACGTAAAATTTTTACGGGTGATTTATCCCTATGCACCCTACCGCCCCCGCGCAGCCGAGCGCAAGCCTTATCGCTCATATCGCGCATATTTTCAGCGGATTCACAGCGGCACCGATGGCGTTTCGCCAGGACTTATTCTGCAGATAAGCGGGAATATACACTCAGTGTTCAGAGGTGCCTGATCGGTATAGTCCGCTGCGGGGTCTACCCAACGTAATTCAGCAATTTCGGCATGCGGGCTCAGCTGCTCAAGTATCTTTTCCTCTTGCGGATGCGGCATATATTCAAAAGTTTCGGCACGTACCACGAATCCGCTTTCGTTCAGGGCGGGGGCGTCAAACTTGCCAAGGTACACCATCTGGGCAGGATCCGGTGCAAATCCCAGCTCTTCAGTAACCTCACGCACCGCCGTATACAAGGGGCTCTCCCCCGCATCGGGTTTACCTCCGGGCATCATAAACCCATGTGAGGCGGCTTTACGCACGGTCAGTACGTGCCCGGCGTGATTGCGGATTACCACTGCAGAAACATGCACAATTCTCTGTGCCGTATCAATTGCTGAATGTTCATCAACCATCTTTCTACAGTAGCTTATGTACAGCGCGTATCAGCCAAAATTTCAGAGGCTCTTCAGCCGGTCTATGAGGTAATCACGCAGAATGACCGCGTGGTTGCAGGTAGGGCTCTTAGCGCCGTACAAAAGCGTAACGCGAGAGGACTGGAGCTTCTGCGCACCCGCAACCATACGCTCAAGCTCGGGGTACACCTCTGAATTACTGTCAAGCTCGTTCAGATAGCGTTGTTTGAAGGATTCAAAATTCTCTGGTTTATGCCCAAAATCTCGGCGAGCCTCCGTCGAAGGAGCTAAGTCCTTCGCCCATTCATCAAGATGAGCCTTATCTTTTGAGACTCCGCGCGGCCAAAGCCTATCAACGAGTACCCGGTATCCGTCATCCGGGGAAGGCTCTTCATATATGCGCTTAATAACTATATCCATAGTGCCAATCCTACGCCGGAGAATCTGTCTGGTACACCTAACGTTAAGATAGGTGACCCGCCAGGATATGTACATTATCGATGTATGACTACATGCTCTATATATATGATATTTTTCCGGACGAAAGTATTTTCTAATTTTATTGTGGAGTATATATAAAAATTTTCATCATCAAAAGAAAATACTGCCACGTCTAAATCCCCAGCTTTAGTGCGTTCACATCAATTCCTGCACGGGCAGGCTTAGACCCCCGCCGTGCCTCTACCCTAAACACGCTACGGGGGTCTTATCCTAGCTTGAGCATTCATGTCTGTGCTTTTTCCCAGAGGGCACATCCCCTGAAAACAGTGAGTGCTTCAAACGAATCTATACATCCCCGACGATACCTTACGGGGTATTCTCATAGAGCGCTCACATGAGGCTTAACCGATCGTAAACCTACGCATGCACGAACCAAAGGTCAGGAAGCTTCATATCGTACATAAGAGAAGGTTCACAATAGTGAACGTTCTATGTCTTTACAAACATACCCTGCTCACAACACGGAGGTAAAGCATTTCGGGCAAACTTTATTATATCTTTATATTTACCCACGGAGTTGAAACATATATACCGTTAAAAATGATACTACCGCATAATAGTTTACCGTGAAACTCTTTATCAAAATGTGATTTTATAGCAATAAAACCCGCCGGGGAATACCTCACGATATTCCTCCGGCGGTATTTTTATTGATAATTCCGTTCGCCGAAATTACTTGCCCGTTTTAACCTCAAGACCCGAGACGTCCACCTGTTCCAGCGGAATCAAACGGTCGCGGGTTACGATAGCGTGAATAGCCCAAACTGCCACAAAGACCGGCAGGCCTATATATGAGCTCATCACGCCCACCCAGTCTCCCGCAAGGATCGCCTCGTAGTTCTGCCCACCGATCACCAGCAGACACATAATGAAGGCAATAATCGGCCCCACCGGGAAGAAGGGCGCCGTATAGGGAAGGTCGTTAAGGTTATGCCCCTGCCGCATATATGCACGGCGGAACCTATAGTGTGCCACCGCGATACCAACCCAGGTAATGAAACCGGCTAGACCCGAAACATTGACTAGCCACAGGTAGGCCGCATCCGGCGAAATAACGGAGGCGATAAATCCGACAGCTCCCACGGCGGAAGTTGCCATGAGAGCGGGCATCGGCACGCCCCCCTTATTGACCTTCGTGAAAATCTTGGGAGCTTTGCCCTCCTGCGCGAGGGAGAACAACATGCGTGCCGAAACATAGAGGCCCGAGTTACCTGCAGAGAGCACGGCGGTAAGAATCACGGCGTTCATCGCTGCAGCGGCGAAGGCAATACCAGCGCGTTCAAAGATAAGGGTGAAGGGAGAAATGTTAATATCGCCTTCGGCTGCGGTGAGCAGATTCGGATCGGTGTAAGGAATAAGGAATCCTATAACCACCATGGCACCGATATAGAACAGCATGATGCGCCAGAATACGCTGGTGAGTGCGCGCGGCACATCGCGACGGGGGTTCTTGGATTCTCCGGCGGCAATACCGATCATCTCGGTACCCTGGAAGGAGAACCCGGCGACCATGAAGATAGAGAAAATAGCGACGGGCCCGCCTACAAAAGGAGCTTCGCCCGTGGTCCAGTTTGAGGTACCCGGTGATGCGCCTCCGAGAACCCCGAAGATCATCGCGATTCCCGCGATCAAGAACACGATAACGGTGACCACCTTAATAGTGGCAAGCCAGAATTCGCCCTCACCGTAGGCTTTGGCGGAAAGAGCATTAAGCCCCGTCAAGAGAACTAAGAAGATGCCCGCCCACACCCATGAGGGAGTTTCAGGAAGCCAATACTTCATCACTTCCCCGACCGCTACGAGTTCGGCCGCGACGGTGATTGCCCAGTTAAACCAGTAGTTCCACCCCATGGCAAACCCGAAGGATGATGAAACGTAACGGGTCGCGTAGGTTTGAAACGAACCTGGGACGGGCAGATGCGCTGCCATCTCACCCAGAGACTGCATGAGGAACAGCACCATAATACCGATCAGCCCGTAAGCAACGATAGCGCCGCCCGGCCCGGCGGTAGAGATAGTTTTACCAGATGCAACAAACAGACCGGTGCCGATAGCGCCGCCGATGGCGATCATCTGCATATGACGTGCAGAAAGACCGCGTTTCAGATCAGTATCTGCGGCAGCATCACTCGCATCCGATGCTGGCGAAGACTGTTGTGAAGTTTGTGCCATTGTTTTCTCTCTATTCTGAAACTTCCCAGATATGCGGGTGTCACACAGCCATCAGCTTTCTTATGGTGTTCCCTCAATATCTAAGCCGGAAGATCCTATGTACGTATCCTCTGAAGAAACGCCGTTACGGCATCCTGAAGTATTTCTAATGATGCCTAAATTTTTCTAATCAAGCTCTAATACTACATCTCTCATACGTGCTACGCCACTTCGAAAGCTGTATGTGCGCTGCCCCCCATCTAGGCAATAACCGTCTTTACGCACAAAAACGGGGTGGATACCTCATGAGAGAGATACCCACCCCGAATTTGTAACCTCTATAACGACAATTCGTCGTTAATTAGGCCTTGTTGCGGCGAGTCAGCAGAACCACAAGTCCGGTCATCAGGGAGAGCAGACCCAGCCCAGCGGCGAACAGAACGCCACTGACACCGGTGTGTGCCAAGCTTCCTGACTTCTGGGAGCTCGCGGAGCTACCGTTGTCTGCCTGAGTGGCCTGGTTAACAGCTGCGTTGCCGCCGCCGTTCACCTGTGCGGAACCGCCGTTGCCGTTATCGCCAACGAGGCCGGCGCCACCGCCATTAACATTGGGAGCATTGCCGACGAGGCCGGCGCCGCCACCATTGTTATTCTCAGAACCGTTGCCAACAAGACCGGCACCGCCACCATTAACATCTTCAGAAGCATTGGTGTTCACGGCCTCGCTACCGCGGGATACCGCGCCAGCGTTGAGGTCAATATCGACATCGTTGCTGATGGTCACAGTACCCTGATGCTGGGGAGCCCGGTTGTCACCGGTCTGACCCAAACCACCCCGACCGTTGTCGGAATCGTTATCAGCAGTCAGACCCAGTCCGCCATGATCTTGATGACGCTGCTGCTCCTGGAGGATTTCGCCTTCAGAAGTGCGAGTGTAGCTCTCGCTCAGCTGACCGAACTGTGCACCCTGGCTTTCGCTTCCGGTAGCCTGTTCAGTTTCGGTGGTGGTGTTGCCACCAACCTGACCGAGACCGCCCTGACCAGTGGTGTCAGGAGCTACCGACTGCGGGGTATCACCAGTCTGACCCAAACCGCCCTGACCATTAGGTGCGGGCGTATTTCCAGCATTACCTGGGGTGTTAGGAGTAGCGTTATCGCCTACCCAACCAAGACCGCCGTGACCGTTAGGTGCAGGCGTTACGGCATTATTTTCCCCAGGAGTTACCTGAAAAAAATTACCGCCGCCTTGGAAGCAGTCGTCACCGCCGTTGCCCCACTGACCCCAGCCGGGAACGGTTGCGCCAAAGTCCCAGCCACCTTGGTAGTGACCGTTGAGGTTGAAGTCACCTTCGTAGTAGCCGCCGCCACCGATGTTCCAGTCGCCACCACCCTTGTTGTTATCGGGGAGGCTGGGATCGGGGGTACCAGGCTGACCAGGCTGGCCGGGCTC
>NZ_KV817407.1:0-2549 GCF_001814655.1 Rothia sp. HMSC069C01 | reverse complement strand
CCGAGCGGCGCTGTCACCCGGTATTCCTATGATTTGAACGGCGAGTTGTCGTCGGTGACGGATGCGACCGGTGTTGAAATTAAACGCAGGGTAGATCGTCAGCGCGGTATTGAGGAGATCGCGGATGCGTTTTCGTCCTCGTTCATTCATACGGATATTTTCGGTCGGGTTACGTCTGAGCAGAAGCGTGCCCGGGGTGGGTCTTCTGCGAAGAAGGCCGATGTTGAGAGCGAGTTCATCACTTATGATGCCGCGGGTCGCCCGGTTGAGATTCTTGATGCTGCCGGTGGGCTGACCCGTTGTGAGCGTGATGGTGCTGGGCGTGTGCTGCGGGTGATTTCTGCTGAAGGCCGTATCGAGACCTATGACTATGATGCTGCCGGGCGGGTGATCTCTCATGCTGTTGGTCTGGATGCTCCTGAGCGTTACACCGATGAAGAGGGGGTTTCGCGGGTTGTTGAGCCTTCTGCTTGGGCGATAACTCGCCTGGAGTATGATGCCGCCTCGCAGATTATTAAGCGTGTTAACCCTGACGGTACGGTTGAGAAGATCACCTATGACGTGTGTGGTCGAGTGACCGGTGTGGAAGCCGGTGTACGTGTGGCATCGTACGAGTACGATTTGTGCGGTCGCCTCATTGGTGTGCGCGATAGTTCTTTCGGGCAGCGAAGGTTTAAGTACGATGCTGCCGGTCAGATTATCCAGGCAACGGACGGTCTGGGGTTCCGTACGCATTTCTCGTATACCGCAACCGGGCAAGTTTGCCGAGTTGTCGATGCTTCCGGTCAGGTGACCGACTATGAGTACGATGCGCTAGATCGTCTGGTACGTGTCATCAAGGCTGCGGGCACGGATGATGAGTCGGTGCAGGAGTACGCCTATGATGCTGCAGGTCGTCTGATTCGTGCTCACGATGGTGTACGCGAGTATACGCACGTTTATGATTATGCTGCCGGTGGCCGCCTGTCACACACCTGTGTTGATGGTGTGAAGGCTGCCGAGTTTGGGGTTGAGGATCAGGGTCGTACCGTGTGGGTGCGCGATTACGCCAGCGCTCAAGCCCTTGACGGTAATGCGTCTGAGGACGCGTTTGTACAGCATCGGTTTGTATATGATGCACGCGGTTTGCTGATAGAACGTTCACGCTCGAGCGTGATGACCGATACTTCGGGTGCGTCCTCTGGCACGGCGGATGTAGACGCGCAGGTTCAGGCGTTGAATACTTTCACGAACACGGGCGCGTACACGCTCACGTTGGGGTACGATGCCGACGGTTACCGCACGCGCATGGTGACTCCGTATGGTGAGACTGCGATTGCCTATGATGGTGCTGGTCGCGTGGTGAGTATGTCACGCGCTGATCAAGACGCTCACGGTGAGAGCCTGGTGGCGCGGTATTCCTACGATGCGATGGGCAGGCTGATCCGTGCCCAGTTGGGCGACATTCTCTCGCGCTGGGAGTTTGATGGTGAGTCTGGTCTGGTGTGCTCGTACTCGCGTGAGAACACGGCGCGGGCGGATTCGGTGGAGCGTACCGAGGTTATTCGTGATGAGCAGGGTCGTATTGTGGGCTTGGATTCTGCCGATGGGCTGGTGGTGTATACCTATGATGCTGCCGGTCAGCTCACGGGTTCTCGTTCTTGTGATCTGGAGTTTGAATGGGTCTTTGAAGCCGGGCTCATGGTTTCTGAGCGCACTTGGCGTCATTCCGGTGGCACGGACGAATCTGAGGAGACTTCGCGGGTGCTAGCGGGTGAACGTTCGTTCGCCTATAACCGTTTGAACCAACTCACCGAAATTATTGCCATAGAATACGCCGCCGCTATTGCTCCAGAATTTGCGGGTCTACACCGGGAGGTTATAAACCGTACCGTAACTACCTACGAATACAATGCCGCTGGTGAACGTACTCGTGCGCATACTGCTTCGAATACTGGTCTGCGTTCCACCCGTGACTATGACTGGGATGTTTTTGGTGCCCTTTCAACAGTAACTGATACGGTTAGTTCCGATGCCTTCCACGCTAATCCTTTAGGGATCACAGGGTTTTCTTCACGAGTGCGTTTAGTAACGGATGCCACTGGTGACCTTGCTCAAGTGACAGATACCGCTGGGGTATCTATACCTTTAGTGTGGGATCCGAATGCTGCTATGCCACAGATTTTAGGCGCTGGCGGCACGCCTGCTCCCGGGTCTGACGGCGGTTTCTCCCAGGTTGGTATTGCCGGTAGTTTTGACCCGTGGGCTGTGCCGTCCATACTGGGTTCTGCACCGGTCGCTCAGGGGATGAATATTCCCGGTCTTCCGCATGCTTTGAGTGCGGATGATAGCGGTGTGTGGGAATCTATGCTTCCCGCTGGGTTCTCGTTTACCGGTGCCGGGTCTGTGCGTGTTGCCGGTTTGGATGTGATGGGTGCCCGCGTCTTTGATGGTGCCTCGAAGCGTTTTCTCTCGACGGACCCGTTGGCTCAGGTGCCGGGTACTGGTTTCTTCGCGGATGTATATGCGTTCTGCGGGAACAACCCTGTAGGACTGATGGATCCGTGGGG
>NZ_KV817406.1:0-318 GCF_001814655.1 Rothia sp. HMSC069C01 | reverse complement strand
CCGGTTGAGCAGGTCGAGTACCGCCGGGCGTGCCGCCTGTTCTTCGTGCCAGAGCGAGCGCATGAGCGTGCGGCTGACTGCTTGGGTGGTAATGCCGAGCGCTTGTGCAACTGCCCGCTGCTGCCCGCGGACCCCGGGAACCAGCAGATCGACCACGCGCCATTCGGCCTCGGTACGGTCGGAACATACCCGATACAGCAGGCGTGTGAGTCCTGAAGCCATGTCTGCGACTGCGCGATTGTGTGCCGATACCGCAATACCGCGGGCGGGGGCGCCGGTGCGTGCCGCCTCCACGGCGAGCCGTGAGAATTCGAGGGC
>NZ_KV817405.1:0-208 GCF_001814655.1 Rothia sp. HMSC069C01 | reverse complement strand
GGGGTTGTTGAAGATGTGGATGCGGGTGTCGGGGTTTTGTTTGTGGTAGTCGGTGATGATGTCGGCGGAGTTATCGGGGGATCCGTCGATCATGATGAGCAGTTCAAAGTTGGGGTCTGTTTGGTTTCGGACGGATTGTATGGCGTTGATGACGGTGTTGGCGGTGTTGTAGACCGGCATGATGATGCTGGTACGAGGGGTACGCATA
>NZ_KV817404.1:0-202 GCF_001814655.1 Rothia sp. HMSC069C01 | reverse complement strand
GCGGGGGCGTGGCGCAATTGGTAGCGCATCTGCTTTGCAAGCAGAGGGTTAGGGGTTCGAGTCCCCTCGCCTCCACGTTTCGGTGATTATAGTGAGAGGGAAACGCCTGGTTCCATTCCGAACCCAGTAGCTAAGCCTCTTTGCGCTGATGGTACTGCACTTTGATGGGTGTGGGAGAGTAGGTTGTCGCCGGACTAGTTTT
>NZ_KV817403.1:0-233 GCF_001814655.1 Rothia sp. HMSC069C01 | reverse complement strand
ATGCGTCCTAGCCCATATCCTCGGTCTGGGGATGATTATGAGGTGACTTTAGGGTACGGGTTCGGGGTGAGCCGGGCTTCTTTGCCGCGTGTGGAGCAGTTCTTTACAGGAAATAATGAGATTCTGATTGCTGGCCCGGAGGTGGTGGAGTATCCGTGGACTTGGCATGAGGAGCGGAAGAAAAAATATTTCCCTCAGGGGTTCCCGGCTCCTCGGTGTGATGAGCGGGGGGA
>NZ_KV817402.1:0-473 GCF_001814655.1 Rothia sp. HMSC069C01 | reverse complement strand
ACGAAGTTTTTAGCCCACGTGAAATCTCCCGAGGCGCTCTGCCTACTACGGAACTCAGGCCCGAAATCAGGACCACCAGCAGGCCTGTACTCTTTCCCGTACCCCTCGTGGGCTAACCCCGAAACAGTGGGCACCTCTAAAAGACGCTGCACCCACAATTTTTCCCGAATATACTGCACGAGTATTTCAGCATCCTCACTATTATTCGGGTCAGCCCAATACCCATAATCCAGCCGGAACGCCACCTGAGAACCCAGATACCGGCACGGTTCTACATGCGGTTTAAACCGGTGCACTATCCCTGTGGTGTCGGTGAGCTCGAAAAGCCCGTTTTCATCTCCTAATAGGGTGAAATAACTAGAGTCAATCTGCCAGTAGTGCAGTGTAAGTTTCCGTCCCCGGTTCGTGACCCTCATGAGTTTTTCGGGCAGGATTTCCCGGTACGAGACCCTGCACACCCACAAACCCCACAC
>NZ_KV817401.1:0-12848 GCF_001814655.1 Rothia sp. HMSC069C01 | reverse complement strand
AGTAGACCCCGCGAAAGTCGGTCTCGTATTCGCAGTAATTGGCCTCATTTCGCTTATCTGGGCCCTCTTCAATAAAAACTCCGATAGCTCACGAGCGCACCAGTCTATACGTAACGCCAATAGGTCAAAGGAGGATTAAGGAGGGTTATTCAATAGGGGTGTAACACCCCAACCGCCTAACCTCTTGTCCACGTATGATGGTGAAATACCAAAACCGACCCCGTACCCGGGGCACACCACGACACGTTTGCGTACCGGTGGCACGGATTGGACAGATTCTTAGACCCGCACGATACTCTGGCCGATAAGGGCTACCAAGGACTAGACCTGATCACCCCGGTGAAGACACTACCCGGCGGAGAACTCACCGACGACGAGAAACACCTGAACCGGCACATCAATCACCACCGGGTCGTCATCGAACGCGTGATCGCACACTTCAAGTGTTGGCGGGTACTCTCTAGTATCTTCCGCTGACCCCTCACCTCGTACCGGAGAGTGTTCTCGGTGGTGCGGGCACTGTTTTTCTGGATACAAAACCACCCAAATGAATAACCCTCACGAAATAGTTGCTTGGATTCCCCTTGATAAACACCACAGAGGATTCCGGGAGCGGTAAGTTGCAGCGGGAGCGGGGAACACGCTCCCGCTGCAACTTACCACTCCCGGATTTAGTATGCGTGTATTCACCGCATCAAAGGGCATACGCGGTAGAGTTGAACTAGTACGTACTTAGAGAGATTTGGAGACCGCATGAGTCAGCATACGCCCGGTGCTGAACCTCCACTGCCGAATGACGTGAGCCAGGGGTGGCTGCCCGAGGATAAGCGGCAGACCCCGCAGAGCCCGCTTCCCCAACCGAAATTTTGGGGATACCAATCGTTAATACCCCATAAGATGCTCAACGCCCTGCGCCACCCCGGCGAGATTCCCTGGCTGGTGGCGGCCTATGCGGTAACCCTTGCCGTGTACTTGGGGCTGCTCATCTTCTTTATTGAGACAATCGTAAGCCGTGACCGGTATAACGAACTGGAATGGACGTCATCGTCTCGATACTCGACGATGAGCTACGCGGAGCGCGTCTTTAACGACTATGCGGAACAAGCGATTACGCTACTGATTCTGGCACCCCTGGTTATCCTGATCGCCCGTGCCCTCTTCTACGCACAGCAGCGCGTGCGCGGCATTCGTATTTCGCCGACGCAGTTTCCTGAGGCTTACGCCATGGTTGCCGAGGCCGCCTATGCGGCGGGTTTGCGCCGTGTTCCCGATGCCTATGTGGTGAGCGGTAATGGTGTGCTGAACGCCTTTGCCTCCGGGCATGGTTTCCGCCGGTTTATTGCCATCAACTCTGACCTCTTCGAGGTCGGCGGTCAGAGCCGTGACCCTCAGGCGCTTCGCTTTATTATTGGGCATGAGGTCGGGCATATCGCTGCCGGTCACGTGGGGTACTTCCGCCTTCTCTTCACGCAAACCTTCATGCGGATTCCCGTGGTGGGGCAGGCCCTTTCACGCGCACAGGAATACACCGCCGATAACTTTGGGTACCGGTACTGCCCCGAAGGCGGACCCGGCGCGATCAAGGTGCTCACAGCCGGTAAATACCTGAATCAGCAGGTGAATTTCGACGAATTTGCCGACCGTGCCGTGAACGATCAGGGCTTCGCGATTTGGCTTATCAACCTTATCTCAACCCACCCGGTACTGACCTGGCGCGCCCATGCGCTGCGCAACCGACACGAGCCGGGGCGTCTGTTCTGGCGGCCGCGGTTTAACCCGCCGAGTGCGCCTCCTTCCCTGATACCTTCGCAAGAACCGCCAGCCCAGTGGCCTGACCCGATTCAGGCAACCGGGTTCATGGACGAGCAGAAGCCGGCGTGGGAGGACTACAACCTTAACACCGTTAAGACATATCCGGCCCCGCAGGATGCCCCCAAGATTCAGGGAACGCTCTTTGCCGGTTGGGAGGATGCGCAGGCTCGCGCGGCCCGTGCCGCCTACGCCGCCCGTTGGGAACAGTATGCCGCCAGCCAGGGTGTGCCAGGATATGCGCCAGGGTACGGTTATCCGATGCAGCCAGCGCCCGGTCAGCCGGGATACGGGCAGCCGATGCCGAACCAGCAGGCGCCATGGCAGTCCGGTTCGGGGCAATTTGATGCTGACCAGCCCGCACCTGATCAAGCGAATCAGGGGCAACCTCAACCCCCGCAGCCTGAGCAGCAGGGGCACACCGAGCCTCCCGAGGACGCCACGAAGCCTGGCGTGGCGCTGAATCAGCCGATAAAACCTGCTGATGACCAGCAGCCCGAGCAAAAACGGTCTGAACAGCAGGATCAGCAGGGTAATGACACCTCTGATTAGCCCCTGACCTTCACCAGCGAGAAGCGGATTTTTACCGAAAAGGTTGTATTTTCTCACCTTTTCGGCAAAAATCCGCTTCTCGCGTTTTAATTAAGAACGTGCTCTCCAAACTCACGAAAAAACGCCCCGACGCGCTGATTGTCATGCTCATCTGCGCGGTCATTCTTGCAATCCTCATCCCCGCGCGCGGTACCTTTGCCGATTGGTTCAGCACCGGTACCAAGTTCGCGGTTGCGCTTCTGTTCTACCTCTACGGTGCGCGCCTTTCCACATCCGAAGCGATCGCGGGACTTAGACACTGGCGGCTGCACGCCCTCATCCTGACCTGTACTTTCGTGATTTTTCCGCTCTTCGGGATGGCGCTTTTCCCCCTAAGGTTTGTGCTCGGCGACGGGCTGTACCTGGGGATTCTTTTCCTCACGCTCGTGCCCTCTACCGTGCAGGCGTCCATTGTGTTTACCTCTATTGCGGGCGGCAACGTGGCGGGCGCTATCGTGAGCGCATCGCTGTCAAGCATTGTGGGGGTGGTGGCTACCCCGCTGTTGGCGATGCTCCTGATGCACAGCGACCACATCGAAATTTCGGGTAGCGTCTTTCTCGACATTGCGATTCAGCTGTTTTTGCCGTTCGTGCTGGGGCAGCTCACGCGCCGTTGGGTGGGCGAGTTTGCGAAGAAACCCACCACGAAATGGCTCGATAAGTTCTCGGTCATGATGATTGTGTACTCGGCGTTTTCGGCCTCCGTAGTGCAGGGGATTTGGACTCGCGTTGCCTGGTGGCAGATCGTACTGCTGATCGTGGTGACAATTCTGATGGTGGCTCTGATGCTGTGGCTGACCGACTGGCTGGCGGCGCGGCTGAAGTTCAACAGGGCGGACCGCATCACAATTCAGTTCTGCGGGTCGAAAAAGTCGCTGGCGGCGGGTCTTCCCATGGCGATCATTATTTTCGGGTCGGGTTCGCTCGGGCTGCTGATGCTGCCGCTCATGGTATTCCACCAGGTGCAGCTCATGATGTGCACGTGGCTCTCCGCCCGCTACGCTGCGTTGGATGTGGTCGGTCGGGCGCGTGCGGAACGAATGTGATCCTTAGCCGCGGAGTTCCGGGAGCAGTTTTTTCATTCGGGAGCAGTTAAAGTGCTCCCGAATGAAAAAACTGCTCCCGCTTTGAGGGGTGACACTACTCATCCGACATATGGGCCGGTAATTCGAGAAGCTGTGCGCCCTGATTCGTGAGAGACCAATGCAGAACGCGACGTATCCTGCGTGAGTGCACCGCGTGTAGAAATGCCGATGATCCGCCATTTTGTGGGGCACAAGGTTGAGCTTGAGATGCTGGACGAGCCTCAGCCTGTGGAGGTTGACGGCGACCCGGCCCCGTCCGCGTCGCATATATGCGCGCATATTATTCCTGCCGCTATTCACGTTAATATTCACCCGGATGCGCACCGGCTGACATAACTTACTCACTCGTTGGGGGTAGGGTTTGCTATTCGATATGCGGGTTAGTTTGGTAATTTGCGGCAACAGCAGTACCGGCGGTTTAGATGATAGCTCCTAGAAATATATGGGCGAAGGTCAAAAAATCTCTGTATACGCCTGCCTTGCCATGAGAAAACCGATAATTGCAGCTATCCATAGTATGGCTCCATCGGCGTTACGGGTTGCTAAGCTAACAAAATGGTCAAGCTTAGGTGTGATCCATGATGAAGCAAGACGGCGTATTACCAAGAGAGTAACAGCAGGGATGAACATTATGAGGCAATAACCCATCAGCACTATGAGCTTAGTGATAATAGTGGAATCCCAGGTGTTAAGCATGCTGATGGCGGCAAGGTAAGGGAGCATAGTTGCAGCTTCGAGAACCCCAGCGAGAAGCGCGATAAAGATTGCTGCGCGCGGATTGGTGACTTTTTCGAGACGGGTGCGCCATTTTATTTCGCTGGCGCGGCTGTCAGGGCTGGGTGAGAGGACACCGTATGCGAAGAGGATAGCCCCCAGAATCAGCTGAATCCAGTAGCGTCCTTGGGGCGAAAAGATAGGATGGTTCCAAGTGATAGCTTCTATGCCAAGTAGAAGAAGGGCGCCGAGTGCCGTGTAGAACAGCCCTAACGTTAAGCAATAAAAGGCTAGTGCGCGTACCTGAAATCGTGGTTGCGCCAGAAAAATAAGCGGTACGACTAGTGTTCCTGTGCTAAGGGAATCGAGAAGAGCCAAGCCGAGAAGTGTCATGAAAAACAAGAGCAACCTCCTAGGAGCCGAGTGATGGTTTTAGTACGACTGTATTATTAAAATTAGCATACAGTTTAGACGGAAGACGTAAGATAGACATGTGCCGAAAAATGTTGATCATCAGCAACGTCGAGATGACATTGCGCAAGCTACCTTTGAACTCATTGCTCGTAATGGTCTGATGAACGCCAGTGTTCGAGCTGTCGCCGACTATTCTGGGTATTCAGCTGGATCAATCCGACACTATTTCCCTGTGCATGATGAGCTTCTGCGTTACGTCTCAAGCTACCTGACGCGACAAATCGGAAATCGTGTTTCAGCTATTGCACAAGATAAAAAACTTACGGTACGGCAGCGTGTGGAGCAAGCCTGCGAACAGCTTCTTCCGCTTGATGCTATGCGTAAACGGGAGATCGTTGCCTATGCGGAGTTAGGCCGTCTTGAACGTGCTCGACCAACAGGTCGCCTAGAGGAAGGTCAAGGAATCGCTAAGATCTGTGAGGCTTCGCTCGATGCTTTGGACGTGCATCGCGTCCTTGATAAAGTACGCCGTGCACAACTGGCACGTCGGTTACATTGGGTGCTTGACGGATTGGCTGCGCAAGAAATTATCTATCCTAGTTACATAAACCCTGCGGATATTCAGGAAGAATTGCGCCAAACTCTTGACGATATCGAGCGTGAGATTGCTGATTTAATACCACAAAAATAATTTGGAAGTCTAACAGGGGAGCACACGCAGAAGAGCGTCAATGTCACGTTCGCGTTGTAGGATGCGTTGCTGGGCATCAACGATGTCAGTGGTAGCAACGTAGAAGAGCTCTGATGATCGCCCACCATAAAGTCCGCAGTGTAAGTGGAGTAGCCTTCGAGGCGTCGGGCGAGTTCAGCGCTCGCGGCAGCTTGTCCGCGTTCACGAAAAATGCTCTTGAGAGTGCGATACTTTGCAGGTTGTGATGCGTAAGCCGAGGCCATCGAGTGTCCCTCAATGGAAAAAGTAGCGGATTTTTCCATTTACAGGCCTTTGCGCAGGGGCATATTGGAAGAAAGGGCCGTTTCTTCCAATATGCTGTGTAAAGAGTGCTCTCCGCTCCCGCTTCGGAAGGGCGGTGCGCGGCTCGTCAGATCCGAGTCATTTACCGGCGACACTTTCACCGTTGCCTGGCAGGGCGCACACGGTAAGCTGGTGTACATGAAGATTGCTACCTGGAACGTGAACTCCATTCGCGCCCGCGCCGACCGCATCGAGGACTGGCTCGATAAAACCGAGGTCGATGTGCTCGCCCTACAGGAAACCAAAACCAAGGACGAAACCTTCCCCTTCGAGCTCTTTGAATTCCTGGGGTACGAGGTGGCGCATTACGGGCTGAACCAGTGGAATGGGGTAGCAATCGCATCCCGCGTGGGGCTCGACAGCGTCGAACGCACCTTCCCGAACCAGCCCGCCTTCGGAAAACCTGGCGACCCCGCCGAAGTTGAGGCGCGAGCCATCGGTGCCACCTGCAACGGCGTGCGTATCTGGAGCCTATACGTGCCGAACGGGCGTGGACTCACCGACCCGCACATGGCGTACAAAATGGAGTGGATGCGCCAGCTGCGCACCAACGTCAACGGCTGGCTGCATGCCGACCCCGCCGCACAGTTTGCGCTCGTCGGTGACTGGAATGTGGCGCCCGAAGATACCGACGTGTGGGATATCGACTTTTTCCGGGAGAACGACCTCACCCATGTTTCCGCCCCCGAACGCGAGGCATTCTATGCCCTGCTCAATGATGAAGGACTCGTCGATGCGGTGCGCCCCTACACCCAGGGCGAGTACACCTACTGGGACTACCAGGCCGGGCGGTTCTCGAAGAATGAGGGGATGCGCATCGACTTTCAGTTGTGCTCCCCGGCGCTCGCCGCCCGCGTGGAAAACGCCTGGATCGATAGGGAAGAGCGCGAGGGGGACGGCGCGAGCGACCACACCCCCGTGGTAATTGAGCTGGCTGACTAGTAGCTCAGCGTGTGATGTGAGGAGATAGTATGAGCCGGAATCTTACCCCTGAACCGGTGGCGACGGGCAGCGCAGAAACCCGAATCGGTCAGCTTCGCTGGCGTGAATACGGTGGTCCCCGTGAAGCCGCAGGCGAGAGGACCCTGTTGTTTGTGCACGGGCTACTGACAAATTCGGATGTCTGGGGCGAAGTGATACAGAATCTCTCACAAGATTTTCGGTGTATAACCCTCGATATTCCCTTGGGGAGTCACACTATTCCCGCCCGAGAAGATGCAGCCCTCACTGTTGCCGAGCTGGCGCAGGCCGTGAACGAAGCGGCAGAACAGCTATGCCCGCACGGGTTTACCCTCATTGGCAGCGATACCGGCGGGGTGGTTTCTCAGCTGGCGGCGGTGCAGGAACCCGCAGGGCTCAAGCGCTTGGTGCTGCTCTCGTGCGATACCGAGAAGAACTTCTTGCCCCTGCCGTTACGTTACCTGCAGTATGTGGCGTACATTCCCGGAACCATGCAGGCGCTCCGAGCAGCCCTGCATCTGGGGTGGGTGCGCCGCCTGCCGATTGCCTTCGGGTGGCTAGTGAAACGCGAGCTTGACGCCGCCGAGTGGAATAGTATTATTGCGCCGCTGAAAGATGCCGGAGTCCGTCGCGATTTGGCGAAAGTGCTGAAGGGTATTTCTACGAAATATACGGTGCAGTCCGCGCGGGATTTGGAACGGTTTGAGCATCCAACCCTGTTTTTGTGGGCCGATACCACGAAGCTGTTCCCGATCGAGAATGCGCGCCGTTTAGCCACCCGCATGCCGGATGCGCACGTGGTTCCCGTGCCGGAAAGCTACGCATTCAGCCAGCTAGATCAGCCCGAATTTGTGGCGAACGCCCTGCGGAAAGAGCTGGCCGGGTAACCCGTCTCTCTCTCCCCCCCCCCGGGATTCTGCACCGAAACTTTTTGACGGGCGAACCGTATGCTCCTGTGAGGCCGTGACGAAGAGGCCGACATGCATCGACCGCTCCCTGCTATGGTGAAGGCAATGATATTTAGGGAGTGACAATGATAAGTCCTGAAACGTGGGGTGTGCTGGGCGATGTAGCCCGTAATACCTCAGGATTACTCGCGGTGTGTGCCGCATATTTTACGATTAGGGTTGCCTATAGAACCAACCAGGCACGTGCTCGGGAGGCGGTGCGCACCCATTTTCGCGACCGTATTCAATGGGCAGTTGAGCATGTGGATAGCGATAAGGAACTTGAACGCACACTGGCACAGCAAGTTATTTTGAAATACTACAGCGACTCGGAGCTTGAAATTGATGACCTCAAAATAGCCACTGCGGTTGCTGAAGAATTTTTGAGATTAGAGCAAGGAAATGAAGAGCCGTCCAGATTTGAAACCCCTGCGCACCTTGAAAACAGGGTAACTCATCTGGATAATGAGAATACACTGGACGTTCAAGAAGAAGGGGAGGAATAATGACGACCGTTTTTTATCGTGGTGAGCGTCGCGACGTTAAGTCGTTTACTCCCGAGGAGCGCCAGGATTACCTGGATAAGAAGCAGCACACGATTAATGAAGCCAAAGAAGCCATTGCAGGTATGAAGGCTCGTATTGCCGAGTTGGAGCGCATTCAGGCGATGAACCCAATACGCCGCTGGTTCTACCAGAAATTCCATATTTAGCGGAACCCTGAACACGTAGACCCGCACGATTGCCCGCTCAAGGGCGCATCGTGCGGGTATTTTTATGTGCGTAGGTTCAGGCAGCAAACTCGCATCTTGGTTCGCTAAATCGTAGCCTGAATCCCCATACTTCAGCTAAGGTTCGCCGGGGCGTGTGATTAAAAACGTATAGCCTCAGTTGAAAAGTTCGGCATGGCGAACTATTGTTAAATTATCCTGTTTCGCACCGGTTTATCGAGGATGATCGACACCTAGGTACGAAGCCTCAATGAGTCGGAGGCGATTCCTACAGGTCAGCAGGGTAATGCATCCGCAGCGTAAGAAAGCGAAATCATGACAACCGTATTCACTGCGCACCGTCACGGTGCGAACGCTAACACTGTAAGTACCGCACATCCGCGCCGTTTTTTCATGCTGGGGATAGCTCTGGCCAGTATCCTTGTGCTTCTGCTCAGCGCCTGCACTTCGGCGGGGAAGCAAGACGAAAAGAAGACTGTGCTCACCACCTTCACCGTGCTGGCGGACATTGCTAAAAACGTTGCGGGTGATCACCTGAATGTCGAATCGCTGACCAAGCCCGGCACCGAGATTCACGAGTATGAACCTACTCCCAGCGATATTAAGAAGGCGCATGATGCTGATTTGGTGCTCGACAACGGGCTGAACCTGGAAAGCTGGTTTACCAAGTTCGTGCAGGATTCTAACGCCCCGCACGCCACCGTGAGCGAGGGGGTGCAGCCGATCAATATTGCCGAGGATGCTTATGCCGGCAAACCCAACCCGCATTCGTGGATGAGCCCCAAGAACGTGCAGATTTACGTGGATAATATGGTGCGCGAATTCAGTAAGCTTGACCCCGCCCATGCCGATGATTACCGCACCAATGGGGAAAACTATAAGAAACAGCTGCAGCAGGTTCAGGATGAGCTGGTGCGCGATGTTAGCGTTCTGCCCGAGAATCAGCGGGCGCTCGTAACCTGCGAAGGTGCTTTCTCATACTTGGCGGCGGATGCCGGTCTCAAGGAAAAATACATTTGGGCGGTGAACTCTGAACAGCAGGCAACCCCCTCGCAGCTGAGCTCGACCATTGATTTTGTGCGCGAGAACCAGGTGCCCGCCGTATTCTGTGAGTCTACCGTTTCGGATGACCCCATGCGCCAGGTCGTGGATGCGACCGGTGCCAAATTCGGCGGCGTGCTTTATGTCGATTCCCTCTCTGAGGCGAATGGTCCGGTCCCTACCTATCTTGATATGATTCGTCACGATGCGCGCACCATTGTCGCGGGGCTGACGGGCAAGCAATCTTAGCCGGTCGGCGGCGGGGGAGTAGGCTGCCGCATACTGCGCCCCCCCCGCCGGTTCGTGGTGAGGGGCGCATCCCACCGTCACGGATGACGAGCGGGGCTCAAAAGAAGTACGGGAACGAAATTTTGTCGGATACAAAACCTATGGAAACACTGTTGAGAGTCGAAAATTTGGGCGTCCATTATGGAACCGTGCGCGCCCTGTACGAGACTACTTTCGAGCTTGGTACCGGGAGTATATGCGGGCTGATCGGCATGAACGGTTCGGGAAAATCGACCCTCTTCAAAGCCATTATGGGTGTTATTCCCGCGCATACCGGAACCGTGGAGATCGCGGGCAAAGAACCATACCTTGCGCGTAAAAACGGCATTGTCAGCTATGTGCCGCAGAGCGAAGAAATAGACTGGAGCTTTCCCGTCTCGGTGCGTGAGGTTGTGGCGATGGGGCGGTACCGCGGGCTGGGCATCACCCGTCGGCTGCGTGCCACCGATAAGCAGGCGGTCGAGCACGCCCTAGAGCGCGTGGAGCTGACCGAGCTTGCGCATCGTCAAATCGGGGCGCTCTCGGGCGGACAGCGCAAGCGGGCATTCGTGGCGCGGGCGATAGCGCAGGGCGCGCGGCTTCTATTACTTGATGAGCCCTTCGCCGGAGTGGATAAAAGGTCAGAATCCATGCTCATTCAGGTGTTGAAGCAGATGCGCAGCGAGGGTGCAACCGTGCTGGTTTCAACCCATGACTTGGCGTCTCTACGAGCCTTTGCCGACGATGCTCTGCTGCTGCGTCAAACGATTTTGATGCACGACACCCCGCAGGCGGTGTTAGCCCCCGAAAATTTGGTGCAGGCGTTTGGTATGCAGGTTCAGGCGGGCGCCGATAGCGGCGCATCCAACGAGCAGACCCGGCGTGAGAAGGGAGAATAGCATGAGCATTCTGGATTACCTGGTGGAACCGTTCACCCTTCCCTTCATGACGCGCGCCATGGTCGTTACCGTGATTGCCGCCGTGGTCTGTGCGCTGCTTTCCTGCTGGCTCGTGATGCTCGGCTGGTCGCTCATGGGCGATGCGATCTCGCACGCGGTACTGCCCGGCGTGGTGCTCGCCTATATTGCGGGCATCCCCTTTGCCGTGGGGGCGGTGATTGCCGCTCTCGTTGCCGTCACCCTGATCGGCGCGGTCCAGCGCAGCGGGCGCGTGCGTGAGGACGCCGCTATCGGTATTGTCTTCACAACTCTTTTTGCGCTCGGCCTTGTACTGGTTTCAGTGACACCCTCAAGCACCGACCTGAACCATATTCTTTTCGGGAACGTGCTGGGCGTATCCTGGCCGGATGTCTGGCAGGTAGCTATTCTCGCCGTCATCGTGGCGGGTGTCCTGCTTATTAAGCGCCGCGATTTTATTCTGTACGCCTTCGACCGCGGGTTCGCGCACGCTATCGGGCTGCGCCCCAGGGTTCTTGGCGCGCTGCTTCTGGTGATGCTGGCGCTCACGAGCGTGGTGGCGCTGCAGATCGTGGGAGTTGTGCTCGTAGTCGCCATGCTTGTGATTCCCGGATCAACCGCGCGTCTGCTCACCGACCGTTTCACGCCAATGCTCGCGGTCTCGGTCGGGGTGTCGGTGCTGGGTACGCTTGTGGGGCTTTATAGCAGCTACCATCTGGATATTTCCCCCGGCGGTGCCGTGGTCGTTACCCAGGGCATCATTTTCTTGACCGTGTATATATTTGCCCCGCGCTACGGGATTCTGGGGCGGATGCGCGCGGCACGCCGCCCGGCAGAGCAGGCAGAAGCCTAGGCTTGCGAGATTCGCGCGGGAACATGAGGTAACCCGGCGGTCAAGGCTCTTACCGGGCGCAAGCCGCCGCCCACTGACCCTTATAAGGCATCCGACCCCCAAGCCCCAAGGCAAAATTACCGAGGCAAAGCTATGATGAGCGAGAGACGAAAAGCCCAGCCGCTGCGGCGGTTCCTAAGGGTATAGCACCCGACCCCGGGTTTTGAGCGGCAGGCGCATCGGAACTATCGGCGTGCGCGAGAACCCGCACATTAACCGCCTCCGAAAAGGGGGCGCCCTCTTCAAGAAGTAAACGCGCGCCGGGAACAAAACCGTGATCCTGCAGATAGCGCAGCAGCTTCGGGTCAGAATCGGTGATCCGCTCCAAAATCACGCGCTCGCCGGGCTCGCACTGGGTAAGCGGAACGGTGTGTGGGAATGAGATACGCCCGGACGCATCCGGAATAGGGTCGCCGTGCGGATCACGCGTAGGATGGTCCAGAATCGCGTCGATACGCTCAATCATGAAATCAGATACCGCATGTTCGAGAACCTCGGCTTCGTCATGCACACGGTCCCAGGTGTAACCCAAAGTTTCCACCAGGAAAGTTTCGATCAGGCGGTGGCGGCGAATCATGGCGACCGCATAGGTGCGCCCCAGCGGGGTGAGTTCGATGGCGCCGTAGCGCTGATGGTCGATCAGATCGGCCGTCGCAAGTCGTTTAAGCCCGTCTGAGACCGAGGAAACCCGCAGCCCCATGCGTTCGGCTAGGGCGGATGCGGTCGCGGGAGCTTCCGTCCACTCTTCAAGTGACCAGATGGCTTTGAGGTAGTTCTGGGTGCTCACAGATAGTTCTGACAAGGGCATAAGGATAAGTTTACCGAAGTTCGGGTTCGGGTGTGCCTTTTCTTACTGCGAGCAGATAGTATTTCGACGAAAAGATAACGAATTGCTATCTGCCCGCGCGCGGGTAGTCTCGGTTAGGATGGGGTCATGAGCGTTCTTCTGTACGACCCCGACTGCGGTTTCTGCACCGCGAGCGCGAATCTGCTGCGTCGCCTCGAACCGAGGGCGCGTATTTTGCCTGGAACGCCCGAAAATCTTGTGCAGTACCGCGTGGATGCGCGCCGTTTCGCCCACGCTTTGCCGTTCATTAACGATGCCGGGCAGATCATCTACGGTTCGGATGCGATCGCCCTGACCCTGCGCACGTGCTCGGATGCGACGCTGCGCGGCAAGTGCCTGCGTGCCGCCGGGGTTCTCCTGCTGAACCCGCCGATGCGCCCCGTCGCGCACCGAGCGTACCGTTTGGTGGCGGGGCACCGGGCACAGATTTCTCGCCTTACTTCTCGCTTGGGGTGCACCTCTTCGTGCGCGGTAAAACCGGCCTAAAACGCGAATATTTCGCGGAGTATCCCCGTAATAAGCATTTGAGAAGTACTTTTATATGGCGGGAGGCGATGGCGCATCCAACCGGTTGAGCAGGTCGAGTACCGCCGGGCGTGCC
>NZ_KV817400.1:0-1464 GCF_001814655.1 Rothia sp. HMSC069C01 | reverse complement strand
GCGGGCAGCTTCAGGCGGGCGTATTCAGCGGCGGCGAGCGCATCCAAATATTCGGCATCAGGCCCGGCGACTGCGGCGGTTCGCGCCAGGGAGAGTGCCACATCCCCACCAAGATGCTCTTGCAGGAACGGTAGGATAGTGTGCCGAATGCGCGCGCGCATGAGCGTCTGGTCAGTGTTGGTGGGGTCGTTCCAGGGGGCGACCCCTTCGGCTTCGCAAATATTCAGCATGTCGGCGCGGCGCAGCGCGAGGAAGGGCCGCAGGTAGGTGACTCCGTTTTCGATGCGCACGGGCGGCATTCCTGCGAGGGAGCGTGTGCCCGAACCGCGCCCAAGCCCCAGGAGCACGGTTTCCGCCTGGTCGTCAAGGGTATGCCCCAGCAGAACAGCCCGTGCGCCGGTATTATGCACCGCACGTTCAAAGGCGCCGTACCGGGCGGTTCGCGCCGCCATTTCGGGGCCCATGCTGCCCTGCGGAACCTGCACGCGCTCCGTGAGTACAGGGTGCAGCCCCAGGTTCGTGAGGGTTTCTGCGGTGGATGCGGCAACCTCGGCGGAGTCGGCTTGCAGTCCGTGATCGACCACGACGGCGCCCACACGCACATCGGAACGACGCGCAAAATGCGCGGCAATACAGGCAAGCGCGAGCGAATCTGGCCCGCCGCTGCACGCAACCAGCACGAGGGGCTTCTCGGTTTCTGCGCCCTGCTGCGATACGGTCGAGCCTCGCCGCGCACGCCCGGTCCCCTTGATGGCGCCTTCACCCAGCAGGTTCGTCAGCGCACGCGCCAGTTCCCGGCGAGCCTTCCCCACCGCCGGATGCAGCCGCCCCTGCCGTCCATGTTGCATGTGTTGTCCTTCTCTGTTGTATATGCCGCTACGACAAAATCTATTCGCAAATCCCTTTGATCCTCGCGGCAGACGCAGCAGCGAATTACGCATTATCAAGCACGCTGGCGTATTGAAATAATGCTCGGTTTTGTCACATAAAGTGTCACGTAAAAGGGTTTTACGTGACAAAATGTCATGTAAATCTAGAGTTTTGTCACGTAAGTTTGTCACATAAATATAAGACTCACGGCAATTAGTCCCGCTTTATACCGGGGATTTACGTGCATATATACCATATAAACACCCCATGTTTCGTGACATTTTATGTGACAAAAATTGTCACGAAACACGCGGTTTTGTCATATAACCCGTTCTGGGATTACGCGGTATTCTCTTCGTCCCCACCACCAGCTACAACCACCTTGGCGTCCTCGTCCAGCACACGTTTGATCCAGGCGTCGGGGTTGTGAATCTCCCGCTCGGTCGGCAGGTTCTCGGGCCGCTCCCACACGACGTTGAAGCGTTCCATGCCGACCGCATCCACAATATGCTGCACGAACTTCTGCCCATCGCGGTACTGCGCCATCTTTTTGTTCATGCCCAGCAGCCGGTAAATGAGCTTTGTGAGGAACTT
>NZ_KV817399.1:0-4727 GCF_001814655.1 Rothia sp. HMSC069C01 | reverse complement strand
AATCATAGGAATACCGGGTGACAGCGCCGCTCGGGTCAGTAGCCTCAACCAACTGAGACAAACCATCATAAACGTAATTCCATACGGCACCGCTGGCGGTAGTGAGGCCAACGAGGTTACCCCATGTGTCAAAAGTGCCTTCGGTCGTATGACCTAGCGGGTTAGTGACACTAGCGATTTCTCCGCCTGCATTGTAGGTAAACCGGATAGTGGCACCGTAGGGATCCGTTACCGAAATGGGGAGATTTCCACGACTCCAAGACGTATTGGTGCTGTTACGCACAAGCGCGGTAGGGATTCTACGGCAACCTCGGGGTACGCAAAAGTCCAGCGGGCACCATCTGCGTTTTCGATACTCGCAAGCGCGCCTGAAGAATTGTACGTCGCCGTACCACGACGACCGAGCGGATCTATAACCCCAATAACACGTCCGTGGTCATCACGTATCAAGGTTGTAGTATTACCCGCACCGTTTGTCACGAGGACGAGATCACCGTAAGCATCGTACTCGAAGGTTGTGGATACACCCGTTGGGTCAGTGACTCGGGTAAGAAGACCCCTGTCGTCCCAATCATAAAGCGTCTGAGCACCGTCTGCGTCAATCACAGCGCTTGGGTTTGGGTTCACCGAATCCGCATATTCATAGCTCACGGTCATTGGCGTACCCAGATTGCGGGGATCACGTGCATCCCGCACAGATACGCCGGTTATGCGATCGTGTTCATCCCACCCGTAGGTGTAGTCGGTACCCTCAGGGGTACGTTCACGCTTCAGCCTGCCTCGGTTATCGAATACGCGCGCGGTCCTAGAACCATCGCGCTCAGTAATACCCACACGGTTTCCGAAAGAATCGTACCGCATGGTCTGACGGCTGCCGTCGGTGGCGGTGATTCCGATCAAACGCCCCTTAGAATCGCTTGTCCAGAGGTTAGAGTTATCCCCTGTTTCAGCATCCGCCACAATAGTAACCAAGCTCGGGGTATAGGTGTACGAAACTTCGCGCCCATACTCGGTGAGCTGGTGAGCTACCCGGCCCAGTTCATCGTAGGTGTTGGTAACCTCTACAATCCCGGTGGCATTGATAACCTCACGGATAAGTCCGGCATCTGTGTGAGTATACGAACGGACACCCGCATTTGTTGTCACACTCGTCAGATGCTCACCCTCATACGAATATTCGGCGGCCATTAGTGGCGTATCGGCTTCGGTACCGGTCGTGTTATAGGTATAAGCACTAATCGGGCGATACTCGGGAGCCTCAGTGCTTTGAACTAGCGCTTCATAGTTCACACGAATTCCGCGCTGGGATCCTGGATGCACCAGATCTGTAACCTGCCCCTGCGCATCACGGAATGCGACCACAGTATTTGATGGGTGCCCATCAGTAGCACTCACCCAATCCCCAGAAGCGCTGAACCCAAAGGATTCGTGAGCATTATTCATCACGATCCAATAGAAGGGTTCCTGCGTGAAAGCTTGAACTGCGGATTCATCTAAGCCACGAGAATTCTTGAGCTGTTGCTGTGTTTCACGCTGCAAGGCTTCGATACGCGCATACGCATCAGAGCCCGGTTCTGCCTTTGTCAGCCACCATGCTTCCCCAGAGGCACGCGCGAATCCTTCACCTTCACGCGCGAACGTGAGGATGCGCCCATCGGCGGTAAACCATGATGCTTTATCGGCATCAAACTCAAGACGCTGATCCAGAGTAGAGGACCATCCGATGCCAAAAACACCTGAAGGAATATCTTGCGAGTTAGTCACAGCCAAGCTGTTATACATACGTTTCAGGTTCAGATTACGCGCAAAAGTTCCCGGGAAAGAAAGGTCGGTTTCAGGCTCAATGAAGTTACCCGTTGCCACGTTTACCGGATCATTTGCGAATCCGGAAGTAGGGATTTCGCCCGTGACCTGAGCGGGATGAACCTCGATTTTCTGAACCTGAGGAGCACCAGTTCCACGCTCCTGCATACGCTGATCCAGATATGCATTCGAGACGGTTTTGATGTTACCGGTGCCAGACCCAGCATCCCTAAAATCCTGGGCAACTCCAGAAACCCAGGTATTGACCTGGTTGCTCTGTTGAAGCCACCCCGCCATGCTGTTGATTGTTTCGCTGATATCGAGCGACCCGTGATGGCACAAACTTGTGTAGGTGTTTAGCGCATTCGTAATGTCGGTATGCTTGAGCCCTGCTTCGTTGTCGTAGGATACACAGGCAGTATTGTAGCCGTCGAGGTTCTCTGGAATAGCAGAGGAAGTACCGCCGGATGCATCAGGGGCGCCAGCATTGACATCGCGCTGCGGGGCAGAGCCAGGCTCAGCAGGTTTCGACGGGTTGGGAGCATAATCGGGACGGTGTTTGTTGAGAACAACACCATCCCAAGTTTGCTGCAAACCGTTGCGGTTCTCCCACTCCCGGGCTTTCTTACGGTTTTCGTTTTCAACATGTGCGCACTCTTTGATGTAATCTACCAGCTTCGCGCCATAACGGAGCATCGCCACAACGTTGGCGGAGTTATTGGCAAGTTGTACGTGGCACATATGAAAGTCGTGGGCGTATTTGCCCTCAAATTTATCTCGTGCAGTATCAAAAAGACCGTCTCGCCCGCCCTGCTGGGTTTCGATAGTGTCTGCGGCAGAATTCAGCGCATTTCTGAGGTTATCGGATGCCCCATCATCAAACTGAACGTCAGGCATAGCGCGCGGCTTATCAGCCGTGCCGATACTCATGTTGTCGTCAACAGAGCTTTGCGGAGGATCAACATGCTTGAGCTCAGGCATAGGCGCCGGCTTACCGCCCAAAGAACTTGGTGAACCGCTGTTTTCAGGGGCGATAGGTTCAGGGCGGACGTGCGGCATAGCTGCTCCTTGTGTGGTTGTGGTTATATCAACGTAGATATAGTTAATGTTTGTGGGTGTCACAGAACACTGTATAGGATATATTTACCCTAACCTTCACATAAGGGTTAGTCAAGGATATTCGTCATGAACAGTACATTTAGGCGCGGCATGTCGGGCTGCTTCGCGCGTGAGGCGGTTGCCGAATCATGCATATACGGGAACGGGCATGCATCGGTCGGGTATAACCAACCTGGCCTTTAAGTAGTGATGTTTAGATTTCTACCTCCGGCAGTGTAGGCACTGTACTCGCTCGCAGGAAGTCCTGACTTAAAGGTCGAAATCATAAGTTATTGGTAGGAATAATAGGGATAAGGAGTATAAGGGGCCTGGAGAGTAACAGCAATGGGAAACTATATTTATTATTCCCTCATCTTTAGTGGCATCGTTATCTGTAGTTACCTCTCGTATCGAAGCGAGAAAAAACAAAAGAACTACTATCAGAAAATAACCTCGGCGTATGCCATGGACTGGGGTGCCACACCGTCCTCGCATCGTGTGCCAACATTCGGCAAGGCAGGAGAAGACTCGTCTGCTGAGGGAAGTGCTGTGCATAAGAATGAGCGCTCTGATACTTTGGGAGAAACTCCTGAATCTGTTCCTGCTAGGGATGTCGAGGAGTTCGTGGAGAGTTTTACGAACATTGTTCAGAGGCGGCCTTTGTTATTCCCCATTGCAGGATGGGCCATGATGATAACAATCATATTTTTGTAGGCTATATTATTCTAGCTTTTATTGCGAGAAGGCCTTCGGAAGAATACGTCCCTTTTATTTTTGTTGTTTGTGTGACGTTTCCTGTTGCTGTTTTTTGCATTAGGTTCGGTCGTGATGATTATGTGAATTTTCGGCGTGCGGAGATTGTGCATAAACCTTTGGGTGGTGCTCGAAAGAGTTTTCCGTATCATGCGATTGCTGGGTATTATTTTGATCCTCGTAATACAGAGCATGGGGTGTTTGAGGTGCAGACTCGGCAGGGGTATAAGGCGCGGTTTGTGCCGGGGATGTATAACTGCGTGTATGTGGGGTCGCAGATTGCGTTTCGGCTGGATTATGGGTATTGGGCTAATCCGTTATCCACGTCTGACATGTGTGCGCTTGCTGCGTATGTGACAGATTTTCGGTGGGTGTATCGTTTGTTGGAGGTGCCTGCTAGCGCTCATTTAGATCAGCGTGATGTGGGGCTAAGGCCGGTGGGGAGTCCTACACCTGGTGCTGAGTATGTTCGCGTAGTTCCTGAGGTAGAGGATTTTGTGTATGCGAAGTCTGTAATTACACGGTAGGTATCTGAGCGGTTCAAGGATTAATTTGCTTGGTGTTTATGAGGATGGGGTGAGTACTATCAAGTCTGGTTTCACGGCTGGGGCGAAAGCCTACGGCGGCAACAGTAAAAATACTCGTGGGGAATCCGAAGCCCCTGAGGCTAGTTTTCAGACCGGCACATCGGGAACGGTAGTCTCTGATGAGTGACGGACTAATCTATGGAATCATCTGCGTCACGTTTGTAGCAACAACATTCTGGCTCTCAGCCGTGTTTGAAGGACGTCGGCGTGAGCGTGAGCAGAAAATCCAGCAGATAGTAGAAGAAGCCTCTGACCCTCGGGCTGTGGTGCGGGTGTTGGCCTCGGTGCGGGTACAAGCCTCATGGTTCATGAAGATGCTTCTGTGGGTGCTTCTTATTTTGATCCTCCTGATGCAAGTATCTTTCTTTGACCGTGTCCTCTCTGGTGGATCACCGGAAATACCGGTTATCTGGATCAATTTCACGTTTTTGGTTCTGGGTCTTCCTTCTGTGGTGTGGGGTTTGTGGGTGTGCAGGGTCTCGTACC
>NZ_KV817398.1:34419-77120 GCF_001814655.1 Rothia sp. HMSC069C01 | reverse complement strand
GCGTTCGCTGTATAGTTTTGAAACAACAAGCCTGAGGGTTTGTTAGTTAATTACATATGTATGGAAGAGACCCCGTGAGGGGTCTCTTTTGTTTTAACCACTGATTTGCATTCTCCTTGAGAGCTATCGGCTCTGCTGTGTTCTTATGGCGCGCGTTGGTGAATACTCTAAAGGCTAAGAAGACCTCATGAAATATAATAGGCGCATCAGGGTGTTGAAAATCTGTGAGAGTGCGTATGCTTTCTTGTTATCTTAGGAGCATGGAGACTTTACAATCTGCCCCAGACCCGAAGGATTTGACGCTATCGATAGATGAGAGGTGTGAACTTATCGTCTGGGCGGCAGATTGTATGTATCGGATACTGCCTATTTTCGAGAAGCAGTATCCTGCTGATCCTCGGCTTCGGCAGGGGCTTGCTGCGGTCGCTGAGTTCAACCGCGGTGCATTATCTGTTGGAACTATGCGTCAGCACGCCTTGCTCTGCCATGCTACGGCCCGGGACTGTGAGACCCCGTCTGCGCAAGCCGTAGCTAGAGCCTGCGGACATGCGATTGCCATAGCCCATATGGGTGCACATGCACGCAATATTGAACGATATACTCGCAAAGTGCTTTCGGAAAAATCTTTGACCGAAGAGCTCGAATGGCAACGGTCACATATTCCTGCTCGATTCTTTAGCTATGTTTTTGCGCGCTAAGCAGCGCATACCCACACGTAGAATTTCGGAAGCCAGAGAAGTCCTTTTTACCGGTCTGTGATAGCGTGCCTGAGGCGTCATGACGGGAATACTAATACCAATGATTCACATTCTTCTGAACGGGTTTCTGGAACGTTTACTGTATTAAGTACCGACGAATACCTATCTCGCGTTAGAGTGAATGTATGGAGTATCCGCTTTTTTCAGACCGACAGCAGGAACCGTATACGGGAGAGGACACCTCAAAATGCCGGACGGTGGCGCTCATCGCTGAGGTTAAGCTGCCTTTAGCGGAACTATGGCTGGCGTGTACTGAGTATATCCATCTGTGGTGGCCGCGGGAGCTTCTGCGGGACGAAGAAAGCTATCTGGAGCTTACCGATACAGTTCTTACTGAAGAAGACTCGCAGGGGTATGTAACAACTCTTGCTGAGGTAATCTACTATGAGCCCGAGGACGTGCTGGGCTTTTTGCCTCTGCCCGATACTAAACTGCATCAGCTTCTGCGTGATGACAGCGGGTTTAGCATACTTTTCGACGAAGACGGCGCAGAATCTTCACTTATGGAAATCACCTCTGGTTTAGTGAAACCCCGTGAACTTGCGGCTGAGTACGACGAGCTGGGTGTTTATACGATCCAACGTTATGGCGCAGAACTTATTTTGAAGGCGTGCGCACGATTCTTTGGCGCTGAACTTCAAGCAGAGTCTCTCGTATCGGGTATGCTTGACAGCTATGAGCACTAGGCAGGCCGCATCGGAAAGAGGTATCGCAGACAGTACAGTACAAGAGGCCGAACACGACATTATCGTTCGTCGCTCTTTGCCGATTGGGCAGTGGCTGAACCTGCTGGCAATCCCGATCTTGGGTCAGCTGATTCAAACTGCTTTCTTCGTTCTGCTGGTGTTCGGTTTCTTCTTATGGTTTGCTTCTGGCGGTTACCGACCAAACCATCGAGCTGTGAGTAGGAACCAAGCCCGAACATCTGAAAATTTTAGACCTTGAAGTCAGCTACAACGTGGTTGTGCTTAAGGCGACGATGATTGTTGCGGTATTCTCTGGGCTGAGCTTTGTGACAACGACCAGTAGCGACGATCGGCACGCGCGTGACTTCTTAGACCCGATGGTGCTGCGTCTGCGAAAAATCCTGCTGATTCGAGTTCGAGATATATCTCTCCATTTTCAGGTATGGGCGCCGAAGAGACACTGGAGGGCATGAACTGTGGTCCGCATCGGCGCAAGAAGATAGTACAGAGTCCGTTGACTAGACGGTGAAGGATAATGGACTCGAAGAAGCCACTGAATCCGGGAGTACAGACTCATCCGGAGGTGAAGATAGGTTCACAGCGCCTCGATCACAATGCCGCCAAAACGGGCATTCTTCGCCTCGCAGGTTATTCCATCAACGTAGCAGGTTGAACTGGAGTAGGTTTCTTGTAGCCCGGTATTGGCGTAATATCCGTAAAATCCGCCAAGCAGCGTTACACCCGAGCTGTTGGGAGTCGGTAGCACCTGTATATCGTAGAAAACGACCGGGCGGCCAGACCGGTCAGTCACCCGTGCAGAACATTCGGGACAGAGCGAGCGAGGATAACGTTCTAAAGTCTTCACGGGCTTGGAACAAACGGGGCATGCAATTTCCATGAATGGTGGCTTGACCATGGAGGATATCCTTCGGGTGGTTAGATGACAGCGTAGACACGTTGGAGGGGGACAGTCCCACTGCTTTTATCTTAGAGGTGTGTATCCAGGGTGAAAATGGTGTACGCCAAATAGGACATGCGCAGGGCGATGATGAACATCAAAAGTCTGAAAACCCCGTAAACCTAGCTAAGTTATTTCAACGTACGTAAGATGTTCTTATGACACGTTTTACGACCGACCACCTCAAAACATTCGTCACGGTCATCGAATACGGCACCTTCGACGCTGCTGCCGACGTTCTTGGGGTTAGCCCCTCCGCAATATCACAGCGTGTAAAAACAATGGAACAGCTGGCCGGTAAAGTTCTGCTGCAGCGCACCAACCCGGTTACCCCAACAGCCTCCGGGCAGAGCGTGTTACGTATTGCCCGGCAAAGTGAATTCCTACAGCTTGAACTGGAACGAGAACTCATGGGCGAGGGCGGATTCCAGACAGTCTCTATAGCCCTGAACGCCGATTCTTTAGCAACGTGGTTTTTGGAGGCCATACGCACGCTCGCTCAGGAGGACGAAATTTTCTGTGACCTGCGGCGTGAAGGTGAATTTCATTCCTCAGCCCTTCTGCGTACCGGGGAAGTTATGGCTGCCATAACCTCACAGCCCGGAAAAATCCCCGGATGCTCGGTAGATTACCTGGGCGTGGCGCGTTACTGGTGTGTGGCATCGCCAGCGTATGTGGATCGTTACCTTCCGGGGTTCCCCGCGAAGACTACCCGTGATGATCTGAACCGGGCACCCGTGGTGGAATATGATCGTAAAGACTTTGTGCAGGATGCTGCACGCGCTCTGATTGAGGAAGACCTAAAACTGTCCAGAGCCGAATTCGAACAGAGCCCAACGCTCTATATTCCTTCGTCACCGGACTATGCGCAGGCGGTCTATGAGGGTATTGCGTGGGGTCTGCTTCCGGAGGCACAGTGTATCGAATATTTCGCCGCCCAAACACTTGTGAAACTTGCTCAGAAGCCCGTGGAGTTCCCACTGTACTGGCAGCACTGGAATATCAACTCGCCCGTTCTGGAAAAAGTTAGCCGTCGTGTTGCTGATGCGGCTCATCAGGGGCTCTTGAACTCATGACAGACAGCTAGGGGCGAATGACATCAAACGCACCGCACCCAATTCTGCATCGCGCGGATTCACCCTGTGGCTGATAACACTCAACTTCGTGGCGGTATTCTACTGGTTGTGACTTTAATTCCACGATCGCCTTGGCAGCATTCCTAGTGGTGTTGGCGCTGTTGCAGATTATGTTGCGGCCTTTATTTGCTACGCTTGCTGCTACACAAACCATTGTTTTTACCAGCTCTTTAAAACCTCAATCGACTAGTATATATGCTTATATTGGAATATTTGCATATATAGATCTTGGCAGTGTTTTCTGCTGCACGTCGCATCGACGAAGCGCCCTAGAATCTTGTTCGCTGGGTACTGTTCTACGTCATCTTTGCGCTCTGTACAGGGATTCTCGGGTGTATACCCCCGTATATGACACAGCATGTGGAACAACTCAAAGAAAGTGCATGCCGCAGACCGACCCATGCAGCACACAGCGCTGACCCAGACGATGGTGGAGCTGATCGTCATGATCGTATTCGTACGGATTCTGCAGCCCCTGCGCGAAGAACCAGTCGCAGAGCCTCAGCACGATTAAAAGCAAGAAGAACGCGGCGGGCGCATCCCAGGGATACGGCACCGCCTCGCTTATACGTGATCTAGCGGAAGAAAAGAGTCGCCAGCCAGAATAACGCCGCAGCGACGATAAACCCGATCAACGCCCAGCGGCGTAGCCTTGTCTCCACGCGGGCGGCACGAATATCCGCACGTTTTGAAATATCCTCGGTACTCCGCATGGGATCGGAGGTAGAGCCATGCGGGGCATCCTGAGATTCTTGAGGCGAAGGAGACCCATCTGATTCGGACATAGCCCTAACCTAACGCCACCGAGTCATCATGACCATACCCACCATCATGGCACCCACGCCAATAGTCACATTCCACATGCCAATACCGGGCACAGGAAGTCGACCCTCAAAAATGTAATACGCAATAATCCAGAGAATACCCAGCGCAACGAGCGAAAACATTACCACTCGATACCACAGGGGAGTACCCTCTCTCTGTGTTCCGCTCGTTTCCATCTCGCGAGCGACCTCTAACAGACGGAGCTCGCTCGCATCTTCTTCAACGGCCTTAGCCGATTTCTTGTCTTGTGACTTCTTTGACTTAGTATTGGCAGTCTTTTTCGACTTTTTCGCAGTCGACTTAGGGGACATATTTTCCTCCGCCTCAGATGTATGGGTAACCTTATGTAGTACGTTAAAAACTATCTTTGCAGACTCGCGGGATGATTTCACCTTTCACCGGCGTTGTCATTAAAGAAAATGTAATGACTGGGACGGTAACATCCCGCTATGGAGGACACCCAAAACTATGGCGCATGCATCCGCGAAAGCGCATCAGGCAGTTCAGCCTCATAAATCTATTCTGCGGTGGACCATCCAAATCACGGGTGAGCTTCTGATCACCGTTGGTCTTGTGCTGCTGCTCTTTGTCGTGTGGCAGCTCTGGTGGACCAATATAGACGCAAACCGTTCACAGTCCCAAGCCGTCGATTCCCTAACGCACGAGTTCAGCTCCGCCGCGCCAGTCGAACAGTGGGATCCCCAAAATCCACCGGAGCCTGAAGCCGAACCCGAGCACGGAAAAGGATTCGGGGTTGTCTACATTCCCCGGTTTGGTGCAGACTACCAGCGCCCCACCGCACAGGGTACCAGTGCAGACGTGATCGATACCCTCGGTTTGGGACACTATGACGGAACCGCCATGCCGGGTGGCGTGGGCAACTTCGCGCTTGCAGGGCACCGGCAGACACGCGGGGCAGTGCTCGACTATATCGACCAGCTGCAGGTGGGCGATCACATTTATGTGCGCACCAAAGACGGCTACTACACCTACACCGTGTACGAGCATGTGATTGTGCAGCCTGACAATATTGAGGTGATCGAGCCGGTTCCGAGCAAGCCCGGACAAGAGCCCACGGAGCGCATTATGACGCTCACGACCTGCCACCCGCGTTACGGTGACACAGAACGTTATATTGTGCACGCCCGTTTTGAATCCTGGCAGCCTAACTCTGCTGGCGCGCCTGCGGAAATTGCCCAAGCAGCCCAGAACCCCGCCTAACCCGAGAGGATATAACATGTACGGTTGGATTTTTCGTCATCTTCCCGGACCTCTATGGGTTCGCATCATCATTGCTATTCTGCTTATCGCCGTGATCGTATACGCCCTCATGGAATTCGTGTTTCCGAATTTTGCCGAGTACGGTCCGTTCAACTTTGACGTTACCATCAACCATTAGCGGCGCTTGCCAAAGGAGAAGCCATGACCCGCATCCTGGTTATCGATAATTACGATAGTTTCGTGTTCACCCTCGTCGGATATCTGCAGCAGCTCGGAGCCGAGACAACCGTAATCCGCAATGACGAGTATGACCTTGATACCGTGCTCACAATGGCTGCCGAGTACGACGGCCTGCTCATCTCTCCGGGACCCGGTGCCCCCGCAGAAGCCGGGGTCATTATCGATACCATTCGCTGGGCTGCGCAGACTCATAAACCCCTGCTTGGCGTGTGTCTGGGGCATCAAGCTATCGCGGAGGCGTTTGGCGGCACCGTCACGCACGCCCCCGAGCTGATGCACGGTAAGACTTCAACCCTGGTCCACGAGAATGACTCGGTATTCAAAGGCGTACCGAACCCCTTCACTGCGACTCGCTACCATTCGCTGGCGGTCGTCCCAGAGACTATGCCTGAGGTCTTGGAAATCACCTCGACGACTGAGAGCGGCATTATTATGGGGCTGCGGCACCGGGATGCGCCCATGCACGGCGTACAATTCCACCCGGAATCCGTGCTTACCGAGAGCGGTTATCTGATGCTGGGTAATTGGCTGGAAGAAACGGGGCTTGAGGGCGCCGCTGAGCGTGCCAAATCGTTGTCCCCACTAATCGCCTAGCGGGCAGCAGTAAAGGCGCCTGACAGACCCAAGTAGGTCTGTCAGGCGCCTTCTCTATGTGTGCGGTACAGCCGAAGAAATATATGTGGGGCGTGCTTTAGATTCGAAATCTAAAGCACGCCCCACATATATGACCAGGATTTACCTGAGCGAACCAGCCTTACCTTTCTTCTTTCTCCTCATTTTCCTTGCCGTTTTGTACGGCCTTGGATGAAGGAGCAGCGGCACTTGGCGTTGCAGAAGGTACAGGAGCGTTGCCCAGCTGGCCCTGTTGACCTTGCTGCTGTTGATTCTGCTGCTGATTACCTTGCTGGCCCTGTTGACCTTGCTGCTGTTGATTCTGCTGCTGATTGCCCTGCTGGCGCTGGGTGTTGTTATTATTCGTCGACGGGGTAGTCGCACGCGGTGAGGCAGATGCGGTCGCCGCCGGGGCAGCCGCCACACGAATAGTAACAGTGCTGTTCTGGGCCACCAGAGTACCCGCAGCGGAGCTCTGAGAAATCACCGTATTCGGTGCCGCAGAGCTTGTCTGAACGGTCTCAATATTGGTGTTGAGCAGAACATCGGACGCGGTCAGAGCTTCAATAGCCTGATCCTTCGTCAGACCCACGAGCGAAGGAACCTTGACCTTACCGGAGGACAGCACCAGGTTTACGTTGCTGCCAGCCTCGATCGTGGTCTTACCGTCGGCATCGGTTTCAGCCTTCTCAGGCTCCAGAGAAACTACCATACCGGCGGGAACGGATGCGCTCTCAACGGTGCTGACGCGACCATCCTTAAGGCCGAGTTCCTTCAGGGCGTTGCGCACATAGGCTTCGCTCTGACCCTGCAGGTTATCGGGCAGGGTTACACGCTCGGGACCATTCGAGTAGGTTAGCGATACGGTAGAACCCTTAGCCGCCTTTGTGCCCTCGCCAGGGCTGACGCTAATAACATCGCCCTTCTTCACGTTCTCGGAGTATGCCCCGCGGCTCTCCACGGCAAAGCCAGCATTGCGCAACTGGTTCTCGGCATCGTCCTTCGACTGGTTCATCACGGTAGGAATAGCGACCTGCGGAACTTCATTGAGCTTGCCCTGGTAGTACAGGAACGAGCCGATACCCAGCAGAAGCGATGCTGCAATAGCAAGACCAACGAGGAAACGAACCCAGGTTCGCTTGCGGGGCTGCTCGGCGGGAAGGAACTCTTCCTCTTCAACAAATTCTTCTCCGCCGTACTCATCGTCATCGAAGAAACCGTTGAGATTCGCGTCTTCAACAGGAGTCGAAACCTGCGGCAGGGTCGTGGTGTAGGCATCGAAATCAACCTCACCCGTACCGGTTCCTGCCGCACCCGCCGCGGGAGCCTCAAGAGGCGCAAAAGCGGTGGTCATGGAGTCATCGGGAACCTGTTGCGGCATACCGCCGCCAACCTGCAGACCCGCTCCCTGACGGATCGCCTGCGAAAACTCATCGGCGGTCTGGTAGCGATCATCCGGGTTCTTGGCAAGACCTCGAAGAATAACTTCATCAAGCTCAGGGGGTACGCTCAGCGGACTAAAGGTACTCGGTGCGGCGGGAGTCTCGGTAAGATGCTTCGCCGCCAAATCGACGTTAGTTTCCGCATCGAAGGGGGAACGTCCAGCAACCATTTCATACAGTACGCATGCTGCCGAATAAAGGTCGCTTCTCGCGTCGACTTCTTTACCACTGACCTGCTCGGGAGACATGTAACGTGCGCTACCCATCACCACGTTGGCCTTTGTCAGAGCCTCGCCAGCCTCTTCAATAGCTCGGGCGATGCCGAAGTCCATCACCTTAATCTGACCCGGCTGCCCCTTCGCGGCGTCTTCCTCGGTTCGGGGAAGCACCATAATATTCGCGGGCTTAATATCGCGGTGGACAATACCCATCGAATGACTGTATTTTAGAGCGCTCAAAAGCTGCTCTGCGTACCCCACCGCATCACGCACGGGAATGTACCCGCCCGACGAAAGGACACTGCGCAGCGTCCTGCCATCAACGTATTCCATAACGATGTACGGGATCTTAGCCTCGTCATCGTCGGCGGCATCATCAACACCGTATCCGCTGTTGGGATCTGACGGGGAATAAGCGCCCGTGTCGTACACCGCAACGATACCGGGGTTGTTCAGGGATGCGACAGCCTCCGCCTCACGTTTAAACCGTGAACGGAAGGTTTTGTCTTGGGCCTGCTCCGGGCGCAGGATCTTCATCGCGACCTTACGACCGAGACGAGTATCCTCCGCCGCGTATACGGTAGCCATCGCACCGGTACCGATAACATCGAGTACCTTATAACGGCCATCTACCGTTTCAGGAACCAACAGGTCCATACGTTCTCCTGGGGTAAAAATAGTTTTTGATGTGAGTGGACTCAGACACTAACGCCCAGTACGAGGACTAGAAGAAGTCGACGCGCCTGAAGGCGTAGCTGCGGATGGCGACGAGTCAGAATCCGTCCTCGTACCTGAAGACTCATTAGCTACATACATCTCTACCTTACTAGGAACTGACACTTTAGTGCCAGAAGAAGGGCTGGTGCGCAGCACCGTACCGGGCTGTGCGGTGTCCGAATGCTCGAAGTGAAGGTTCACGTCAACACCAAGCGAGGTAATCGTCCGAGAAGCCTCTTCGTAGTTCTTCCCATCAACATTAGGTAGGGTCGCGCCCCTGGAACCGCTTGAATAACGCACGGTAATGGTGCTGCCTTCGTCTACCGAACCAGCCGGTGAAATCGACAGAACGGTGTTGGCTGGCTCTTCAGACTCAACACTTTCAGTCCTGGGCGAAAGACCCAGGTTTTTCAGGTCATTGACAACATCCTGAAGGGGGCGACCCTCGTAGCTGCGTGCCTGCAGGTTAATTTTCTGCTTCTGAGTGCTGCTCGCAGCCGAGGACTCCTCGCTCGGGGTGGCTACCGTGACGGTACCTTCCGCAGAGCTGGGTGTTGCCGAGCTGGTGGTATTCGGAGTGGGGGTTGCACGGCTATTTGCCGCCCAGACAGCCCAGAGGATACCGAGAATAAGCACTAGTGCCGCAACGATAGCGGCGATCCACACCCAGCTGCGTTTCTTCGGCCCCTGTTGTGACGTACGCGCGGCCGCAGCCTTCGACCCTGGCTCGGGAATCGGTGCCGTCGAAGGACCGGGCGTGAAGCGCGACCCAGATCCGAACTTCGGAGCAGCGGATGCCGAAATAGGCTCGGCGATTAGGGAGGTCTGGGCGGTATCCAGATTCTCCGGCAAGAATGCCTCCAGCGTGGGCACAGCCTTAATCGCCGCAGGAATATCGCGACGGCGAATAGCATCAATAGCAGACGCCAGCGCAGTAGCATCCTTAGGACGCTCCGCAGGATCCTTAGCAAGCAGGCACATAATCAAGGCGCGGGCGGGCGCCGGGATGCTCTCCGGCAGCGGTGGTGGCGGATCGTTCACCTGGGCTAGAGCAATCGCGATCTGTGATTCACCCGTGAACGGGCGGTGACCGACCAGGCACTCGTACCCGATAATACCCAGCGAGTACATATCGGAGGACGGGGTTGCAGGTTGACCGGTTGCCTGTTCGGGTGCCAAATACTGGGCTGTACCCATCACCTGACCGGTAGCGGTCAGCGGAACCTGGTTCGCAAGCCTAGCAATACCGAAGTCGGTAACCTTCACCCGGTCATCCGGGGTGATCATTAGGTTACCGGGTTTCACATCGCGGTGCACGAGTCCCTGAGCGTGCGCAGCAGCCAACGCGCGAGCCGTCTGCGCAATAAAGTTCAGGATGCGATCTGGCGGCAGCGTGCCGTCGCGCTCGATGATGCTCGACAGCGGCTCACCTGGAACCAGCTCCATCACCAGGTATGCAGAGTTATCCTCTTCACCGTAATCGAACATATTGGCAACGCCGGGGTGGTTCAGAAGCGCAGTATGGCGCGCCTCCGCACGGAAACGCTCCAAGAACCCGGGGTCACCCGTATACTCCTCTTTCAGGATTTTAACGGCGACGGTGCGTCCGAGAACCTTGTCGCGAGCTTTCCAGACCTCACCCATACCGCCGATAGCGATACGTTCGGTTAGGGTGTAGCGCCCGCCCAAGGTGATATCAGCCGAAGGCCTCACTTGTTCAACACCGCCTCAAAAAGTTGTTTACCTGCATTTGTCGAAAGCTGGGAACCGGTTGTTGCATCCATATCCTCATAGACCACCGCAATGGCGATCTGAGGATCATCGGCGGGTGCAAACCCGGTAAACCAAGAGTTATTCAAACCACCCGTAGTTTCTGCGGTACCGGTCTTACCAGCAACCTTATACCCGGGCACGCCTGCGTTACGGGCAATACCGTTATCCACAGAGTTCACCATCCATTGTTTCACCTGATCGGCGACTTTAGTAGAAGTTGAGGTGCGCAACTTCTCGGGTGAGAACTCGTAGAGCACGCTCAAGTTACTGGTTTTGACAGAACGAATCATATTGGGCTTCATCTGCACACCGCCGTTAGCGATCGCGGCAGAAGTCATCGCCACCTGCAGCGGGGTGGTGCGTACATCGTACTGACCCACGGATGCCTGCGCCAGCTGGCTCTGCGACATACCCTTCGGGAAGCTCGATTTAGCCACCGCCAGCGGAATCTTCAAATCCTGGCCATAACCAAAGTTTTCGGCAGTCCTGGAGATCCTATCTTCACCCAAATCCATTGCGATCTGCGCAAAAGGAGTGTTGCAGGACTGCGCCATAGCCCATTCAATCGTAGCCTTGGTGCGTCCTCCACACTGACCGCCCGCATAGTTCGGAAGCGACACATTGGTTCCCGGAAGGGGAAGCTGTGCGGGGTTATCGATCGTGGAGTTCGCATCATATTTGCCGGACTCCAAAGCTGCGACGGCATCAATAATCTTGAAGGTCGAGCCGGGCGAATAGGTGTTACCCGCAATAGCACGGTTGTAAAGCGGGTTATTCGGATTCGAGTTCAGTTCCTCATAGTTGCTGACTACCGTAGACCCATCGTGGGATGCGAGCGTATTCGGGTCATATGAGGGAGACGAGGCCATCGCCAAGATTTCGCCAGTCTTGGGGTTAATCGCCACAATAGAACCCTTACGGCCCTGAAGCAGGTTGTTAGCAAGCTCCTGAAGCTTGGAATCCACGGTGAGCTCGACGCTCGCACCGCGTGCCGAAGAACCCGAGAAGAGCTGAGCAACACGATCGTAGAACTGGCTGTCGGAAGTACCCGAAAGCTCCTTGTCCATAGCGGACTCGACACCGGTGGAACCGTACACTGACGAGAAATAACCCGTCAGCGCCGCATACTTTTCCGGCTCGGAGTACACGCGCTGATAGTTATACTCATCATCCGATTTCACTGACGAGGCGATTTCGGTTCCATCGACCACGATAGAGCCACGGTTGGCACCGTAGTTATCGTACAGAGAACGCGAGTTCCACGGGTTATCTTTGAGAGATTCGGTGTCGAAGAATTGGATATAGCTCAACGTACCCATGAGCAGGATAAAAACGCAACCTGCGGCCATCCACATGCGGCGAATTGCCCTATCCATTGCGGTCACCTCCTGCTTCTTGAGTTGAAATACGGGCGAGAACGCTGGTTGCGCCCTCAGATTCATAGCTGTAGTCTTCGTGGTCGATACTTTCGGGAACGTCGAACCCGACCACGACGTGAGGCGCTCGCGCGGTATGCGAAATCGAAAGCCACAACGCCACGATAATCCAGTTAGCCACCAGGGATGAACCACCGGCAGACATAAACGGTGTGGTCAAACCGGTCAGCGGAATTAACCGGGTTACACCGCCAACCACCACGAAGAGCTGAAGCACCATAACCGTGGAAAGGCCCGCCGCCAAGAGCTTGCCGAAACCGTCACGAGTGCCCAACGCCGCGCGGTACCCACGCGAGATGAGGATGAGGAACATCATCAAAATAGCGCCCAGGCCGATCAGACCGAGTTCCTCACCGAGAGAAGTAATAATCATGTCCGAGTTAGCGAACGGCACCAAAGAGGTAAGGCCCTGACCCCATCCACGGCCAAAGAGACCGCCGTAGGACAGACCGAAAATACCCTGAAGGATCTGACCGGAACCACCGCTGGAGGACATATAGACCTCGGGATCAAAGGCGTGCATCCAGCCATAGATACGGGCGTGCACGTGAGAAATGGAGTTGTAGGCGAAGTATCCGCCAACCACCACGCCGACACCGCCGACTACAAGCCAGGAAATCTTGCCGGTCGAGAGGTACAGCATCGCCATGAACAGCCCGAAGAACAGGATTGCAGAACCCAGATCCTTCTGGAAAACCAACACGCCGATGCTGACCATCCACGCCAAGAAAATTGGGGTCAAATCGCGCAGACGCGGCAGATTGATGGGTCCTAAACGCTTACCCGCTGTGAGAATCAAATCGCGGTGTGTGGACAGGTAGCCCGCAAAGAAGATTGCCAGGGTAATCTTGGCAATTTCGCCGGGCTGGAAGGTACGCCCGCCGAGCCTGATCCAAATCCGTGCGCCGTTGATTTCGGTACCAAGGCCGGGGATAAGCGGCATGATAAGCAGGATGAAGGAGAGCACCAGCGAAATATAGGTGATCTTACGCAGCACTCGATGATCCCGCAGGAAGTACAGCACAACGGAGCAGAGGATCATTGAGAAGCCTGTCCAGAACAGCTGGGACTCGCCCACTGGGGACTTCTGCATGGCGGGATCCTTATCGATGCGGAAAATCATCGCCAGCCCGATTCCGTTGAGCGCCACAACAAGCGGCAGAATAAACGGATCGGCGTAACGCGCCCGGAATTGAAGCACCAGATGCGCGATGAGCGCGCACACGCCCAGCACCACGGTACCTTGAATCCACGGGTTTTTCCCCATATCCCACGCCGTTTCGGGGTCAATCAGGTACATGGAAAATGAGCCGATGCCGACCGCAATTACGAGCAGAACAAGCTCAATCAGGCGACGCGAACGGGGTATGTGTGCATCACGCAATAGCCTAGCCACGATTACCACCTTCCGTTGCTGAAGTTTTTTGACCTGTCTGCGTGCCGGACGAAGCCGCACCGGAAGGCTGTGTATTCCGGTCATCCTGCAGATTCACCTGAGCCTGCATACGGTTTACGATAACCCGTGCATCGTCAAGATTATCCGCGTGAATCGTATTCTTCAAAAGCATGCGAGTATGCTCGGGCAGCTGTGAAGTTTCCACTTCGCTTTCCTCGACCACATGGGAGAGATGGATTGGCCCCAACGACTGCGGAACACCGTTATAGACGGCGACCTTACCGTTATTTTCACCAACGTAGTAGCGGCCCTCAACCCATTTCAGCCCGCTCCAACCCGCAATGAGCGCCAGCACAAGGATTACTGCCGCACTCACCAGCAGAATCGGACGCCGACGGCGTCGAATTGGATCCGACAGAAGCTCTTCAAGCTCGTCCGGCAGCTTTGCGGGTTCCTCGGTGCTCATCGGTACGCGCTGCGCCAACGAGGCCCGATGCTCCAGGGTGCGGCTCGTCACCGCCGGAATACGCCCGGTTTCTGTTGCCACGGCGGCGCTGCCCACCAGCTGATGCGGGCGAGAGCCAAGCTCGTGGCGCAAAATGGCGGCATTCGTGCGGGCGAAGTACACCGCATCCTGATCGCTTGCGTCGCCGTCGTGGGGGAAGGAATCCGTGAGGTCACGTGCGCGGCGGAACTTCTTGAGCGCGCGATCGTGATCGGACAGGCCCTCTTCGGCGTTTACTTCCTCGGTGATTTCCTCAAGCTCAGAGGTTGTCAGTGAGGTATCGATCTCGCCAGTCTCTGGCAGGGCAGAAGGACCTACAGGTTCGTCGGCAGGAAGTTCTTCGCGGTCAATAACCTGTACAACCACGACCGTCACGTTATCGGGTGCGCCGCCGTCGAGAGTCATCTGGATAAGAACGTCCGCGATCTCACCCAGATCATCGGTGGAACGCATGACGGCTTCGATCTCTTCATCAGAGACCACCGCCTCTAAACCATCGGAAGCAAGCACCCAGCGCTCACCGGGAATGGCTTCTAAAGTCTGCAGCTCAAGTTCGGGGGAGGCATCGACGTCGCCAAGCACGCGCATAATCACGTTGCGGTGCGGGTGATTCTCTGCCTCTTCGGGAGTGATGCGGCCCTCGTTGAGAAGACGCTGCACGAAGGTGTGATCGGTCGAAATCTGCTCGAAACCGCCGTCTTCATCGGCGCGTAAACGATAGGCTCGCGAGTCGCCAATATGGGCCATCTCGATCTTTTCGCCGTCCACCAGCAGAGCGGTGCAGGTGGTACCCATGCCCGCAAGGCGCTGATCACTGGTTGCCAGATCATTGATAATGGCGTTGGCACTTTGGATTTCGTCGGCGAGGTATATGCCGCCGGTACCGTCAAAGTCGGGGTGGTCCAAAGGGGTCAGGTTCAAAACGGCGGTAGCGGAAGCGACGTCACCACCGACGTGCCCGCCCATGCCGTCAGCAACAACAGCAAGATAACGCCCACCGTACCCGGAGTCGTCATTCTTGCTGCGTTTCACGCCCGTATCGGAACGGGCTTCAAAGCGAAAGGCTATCTTCAACGATTACCCCCTCAGCTGCATAGTCGTTCCGCCCACACGGAAATCGACACCCGGCTCAATAGCAGTAGCGCGGGTCAGCTTTTGGTTGTTTACGAATGTGCCGTTGGTTGAGCCCAAATCCTCCAAGAACCAGCGAGAACCCTGTGGGAACAGACGGGCATGGCGACCGGAGGCGTAATCGTCCTGCAACGAAACCTCAATATCATTGGCGCGACCGATAGTAACCGGGGAGTCACCCAACTGCATCATAGCTCCCGCCTGCACTCCCTTGGTGATCACCAAGCGGGAAGGACGTGCAGGAGGAGCTGCAATATGCTGCGGTTGCGGCTGCGAGTCTGCGGCAGATTCTACGGGTACGGAGCGGAAGTTCTTACCCAGCCCCAAATCGCGGCGGGCGGCTGCCACCACGAAAAACACAAAGAACCAGAGCAACCCCAAAAACGCAAAGCGCAGTATGGTTACAGTTAGCTCGGATGCCATTAACGTATACCTCCAGAGGCAATTGAGCGGAAGAGAACTCGGGCTCCGCCCAACTGTAACACCGCTCCATCTTGGAGAACGGTGGGGGTTTTCAGCGGAAAACCATTCAGCCGGGTTCCATTGGTTGAGCCCAAGTCGGTGGCAACATAGTTGCCTCCCTGGCGGGAAATCTGTAGGTGGCGGCGCGAAATACCCTTGTCAGCCAGACGCACGGATGCATCGGAACCGCGACCGATGACGAGAGGTGCCCCAGAAAGCTCATACCGCTGCCCGTTAATATCCACAAAAGCATGATGCGCCGCAGCACGTTGCTGCTGCGGAGGGTTCTGCGGGGAACGCGGTTTCGGCGCGGACGCGGCAGGTGCCTGCTGTTGCTGCTGCTGAGGCTGTTCCGTGCGGCGCGGCGGAGTAGCCCGCGGTTTTGTAATTCTGGTCGGCAGACCGGTATCACGAGCCGGGGCAACAGGGGCGTAGTCGGAGGCGCCGTGGGCGGCACCGGCGGGAGGAACATAGTTCGTCGCACCCGAGGGCGGAGCCTGGAACGCCTCAAAACTGGGCACAACCTCGAACTCGTCGGCTTCGAGATCGGCAATAGGGCTGAAGGTAATACGTACAGCCCCAATCAGTGAATACCCCTGCGCACGCGCATGCGAAATAGCAAGATTGCACAGCTCAACCGCGAATGGGTTGCCCCACTCCCGCACGCGCGAAAAATCGGCGCTCGAAAAGCGAACGTTGAAGATATTTGGTGCCATCGTGTGACCGCCCTGGTCTACATATGAGGCATCATCCATCGACGTGCGAATACGGTTAGCTACATCAGCCTTTGCGAAGGTGCCAAAGCCTTTGGAAAAGCCGACGGTACGACCGATGCCTTGCTCCAGTCGTTCCAACTTATCAAATAACTTCATTGCCTCCTCCTTTATGGCTCGGGCCGGATGTCACCCCTGGCATCCCGTGGTTGGGAACCCGAAGGGTTCAGTCTAGCTTTTGTAGCTGTGCATTTGCTGTGTTAGGTGTGAGTGCACACACCCAACTCTATTCTAGGGGATAGTGTGACCACCATGCCGATAATATACTTTTTACTCGTAAAATATAGACTCGAAAACCCCAAATGTTGCCGACACAACAAAAAATCCCCGGCTCATCAGAACCGGGGATTGCTGGTGCGCGAGGGGGGAGTTGAACCCCCACGCCCTCACGGGCACACGGACCTGAACCGTGCGCGTCTGCCTATTCCGCCACTCGCGCAAGTGTCATACGACTCAAAGAGCCGCAGGCAACATATAGAACTATACAGGCTCCGTAACAGACCGTCCACTTCGGTATTCGTGAACTTACTCACCGAAGGTTGAAATTGTCATAGGATATGTTATCTTCCTTCGTCGTGAGGGTTCGAGGCGGTATCGGTCTGGTCTGCGGCGGTCGCATCCTTTTTCTCGCGATGCACGCGCAAAAACCACGCCAGTGCACCAAAATAGGGGAGCACCAGAATGAACAGAAGCCACTTGAGCTTCTGAATCTCGTTGAAGTAGGGGCTGCGATGCACCGTAAAAATGCAGTACAGCACCGAAGCAATCCAGATAAAAATCAGGGCAAGCACCGTGTACTGGTAGAGTGCCTGCGCCGTCGGATTCTGAAAAAGCACGAGAGGAAACACCGAAAAACCTAAAGTCAGCACGTCTTTAGTATGCCAGAGGATACGCCAAGCGCCCGAGAACATAAAATTTATGTCCTCGGGCGCTGCAGGGAGAGTTATCTAGGTGAAACGTTATACATTCGCAGCCTTTTGGGCGCGTTTGGCCGCAGCCGCCGCATCACGCTCAGCCCAGAACTCTCGGGTGGTCACCTCATCGGTGCCGTCCCAGGCCGCAAGATTCTTAATCTCAGGCATATCGGATGCCTTGAAAATAGGCTCCACACCGGATTTGCGCTGCCGCTCGTAGTTCTTGAGCACCGCAACGACCTTCGGCGAAAGCCACACCACTGCAATCAGGTTCACAATCACCATGCCCGCGTTGAGCATATCCGCCGTGGTCCACACCAGCTCCAGCGATGCGATTGCCCCGAAGAATACGAAGCCCAGCACCACCAGACGGAACACAGTTAACGCCCCGGGCTTCTCAGTCACGAAGCGAATATTCGATTCGCCATAATAGTAGTTGCCGATGACCGAGGAGAAGGCGAAGAGGAAAATCGCGATGGTTAGGAAGTGGGTGGCCCAGGTGCCGAGCTGGTGGGCAAGCGCATCCTGAGTCAGTCCAGCGCCGCGGGTCTTATTGCCATAGGTTGGGTTTGACAAAAGCACGATAAACGCGGTGACCGAGCAGACCAACATCGTATCGAAATACACGCCCAAAGCCTGTACGTAGCCCTGCTTTGCGGGGTGCGAAATAGTTGCGGTTGCACCCGCGTTCGGGGCGGTACCCATGCCGGCCTCGTTCGAGAGCAGACCGCGCTTCATGCCCCAAATAACGGCGCCCATCGTGCCGCCCACTACGAACTCGCGCAGACCGAAAGCACCCTGGAAAATCATGAGCAGAACGTTCGGGATTTCGCCCACATTGAGCGCAACCACTAACAGTCCCAGCAGCATGTACAGAACCGCCATGAACGGCACCATATACTCGGTGACCGTAGAAATGGTGCGGATACCGCCGAAGATAATCGCAGCCGTCAGTGCGGCAACGAAAAAGCCTACCACGATGCGGAAACCCATATTCTCGGTACCGGAAATACCGATATTCAGGGAGTTCGCACCAGCTTCCACGATCGCATTGGTTTGTACCGCGCAGAACACAAAACTATAGGTGAGCACGATAAAGCCCACGAAAATCAGGCCCAGCCAGCGTGCATTCAGGCCACGCTGCATATAGTAGGCAGGACCGCCAATATAGGAATCCTTGCCGCGCTCCTTATACAGCTGACCCAGCAGGGATTCGGCAAAAGCGGATGCGCCGCCCACGGCAGCAATGACCCACATCCAAAACACCGCGCCGGGACCACCCATTGCAATAGCGATCGCTACGCCAGCAATATTGCCGGTGCCCACGCGGGATGCCGCCGAAACGGTGAACGCGCGGAATGAGGAAATGCTCTTGCTCCCATCGGCCTCGTGACCGGACGGGTCGGTGAGTACGCGCAGCATCTCGGGTAGGGAACGCCACTGTACGGCGCGGGTGCGGATCGTCAAGAACAGGCCCACGACAATCAAGGCAACGAACAGAAAGTTTTCCCATATCCAGCTTTGAATGCTGTCAACCACGCTGGTGGCGCCAGCGGTGGAGGCGTTAATGTCCTGAATAAAATTTACAAGTGAGTCCACAGGTTTTCTCTTTCGTCACGGCATAGAAGCGTAATAGGGATAGCAACTATGCGGGCATGAAGGCGCGAAGGTGCAAACCGGGTAGACCGCACGCCAGGGAAAGAAATTCCCTTTAGAAATTACAGGTACTTATTGTTCCGTTGATGAAGGGTTTACGGCAATCTCATTGGGGGTCTTGTCCACATTTGTAACGAATAATTAATATAGCCGGAACACGGGTGATACTCCGTTTGACAAGCAAAAACATCAAAAAGTTATGACTGAACCACAATTCATATCAAACATCGTTTAATAGACATAAAAACACTCTCTAGTGGAGAAAATGAATCTTTGACTACATGCTACTTCACGGGTTTAACAAACGGGAAAGAAAGCACCCCGCGAATCTGGGTCTGCGCCATGAGCATCGCCAAGCGATCAATGCCGATGCCCAACCCGCCCGTCGGGACAAGCCCGGTCTCAAGGGCGTACAGAAAATCCTCATCAATCTGCATGGCTTCCGGGTCTCCCGCTGCAGCCTTGAGAGACTGCTCGGTCAGGCGGCGGCGCTGTTCTAAAGCATCCGTCATCTCGGAATAGGCGGTTCCCATCTCCATACCGTTAATCACCAAATCCCAGCGTTCCACCAAGTGCGGCTTGGTGCGATGCGCACCCGCCAGGGGAGAGGTCTCCACCGGAAAATCCGTATAAAACGTGGGGAACACAGTTTTTGCCTCTACCAGCTCGCCGTAAAGCTCCTCAAGAATGGCGCCCGCGCCCATGTCATCACGCACATGAATCTGATGCTCATGCGCCAGCTCAAGCAAAGTCTCAAAATCTGTTTCACTCGAAATATCGCGCCCCAGCGCACGCGAAAGGGCCTCGCATACCGAAACTGCCCGCCACTCACCCGAGACATCCGTGAGAGTACGCTCGGTACTGCCCTTCTCGCCCAGCGGAAGTACCTCAGAACCATAGACGGCCCGGGCGGCATTCTTGATGAGCGTTTCGGTAAGCTTGCGCATGACCGTGTAATCTGCGTAAGGCTTATAAGCCTCCAACACCGTGAACTCCGGGTTATGGGTGGCATCCGCGCCTTCGTTGCGAAAATCCCGCCCTAACTCATAAACAGCGCCCAAACCGCCAACCACCAGGCGTTTAAGATACAGCTCAGGCGCAATGCGAAGCGTCAAATCCGCACCATAGGCGTTAATAAAGGTTTTGAAGGGGCGTGCGCTCGCACCGCCATGAATAGTATTCAGAATCGGGGTCTCAACCTCGGTGAACCCTGCATCATCGAGCGTGCGGCGAATGGCAGTGATCAGTGAGGAGCGCATCCGAAGGTTTTCAAGCTGCTGCGGATGCACCAACAGGTCGGTCGAGCGTTTGCGGATGCGCGCCTCCGGATCATTCAACGCCCCGTACGGAATGGGGTGCAGACACTTCGCCGCCATCTGCCAGCCGTGCACAATGACAGATGCGGTCCCGGTGCGGCTGGCCCCCGCCGTGCCGGTCACAAGCAGAATATCGCCCGTATCAACGGCGGATTTGAGAAGCCGAAACTCGCGCTCGCTCACAAGGCTGCGCTCGGCAATAATCTGTACCTGTTTGCCTTCCTCAGACAGGGTCAGGAAGATAACCCCGCCGTGGTTGCGGATAAACCGCACCCTGCCCGATAGGGTAAACTCCCCGCTTGGAAGCGTATGGTCACTCAGCCCATCGTGCACCTGCACCGTCGAATACTCGCATGTAGCCCCCAGTGGGTACGGGTTCATACCGGCATCCCGAAGCATCTGCAGGTGACGAATACGGTGCTTGGTCTGATCGCTGAAGCGGTGTTCGGGGGCCTGCGCCTCGCCCGGATGCATACGCTCGATCTCGTGAACTCGCGCGATCTGGTCTTCAGTCAGGCGGTGCACTTCATGGCGCTGTTTACGTGCCGAAAAATCGGGCAGGAAGCCCTCGGCAACCCCAGCCGCCGCCGCAACGTTCAGGAAGGCCAGCGTCGGTTCCGCAACCATATAGCGTGGCATCCACTCCGGGGCGAACTTGAGGTTGAAGCGGTACAGTCTCTCCAACTGAAGGAACCTGTCTAAAACCCCCAACGACCGAGAAGCGAACCTGCTCCAAGCATTAGCACCGAACTGATCTGCGTTCTCATACACATGGCGGAACATAGCAAAGTTCAGTGAAACACGCGTGATGCCGTAGTCGGGGGCATCCTCCATAAGCTGGGCAACCATATATTCCACGATGCCGTTGGGGCTGTCAGGGGAGCGGCGCATCACATCCAGCGATATGCCGGTGCGGCCCCACGGCACGAATGAAAGGAGGGCAACCATTGTGCCAGCAGAATCATGCGCCGAAACAAGCAGATTGCGACCGTCTGCGGGGTCTGAGAGCCTGTTGAGCGCCATCGAGAACCCGCGCTCAACCTTGCCGTGACGCCAAGCGTTTACGTTATTTTCCACCTCGTGCAGCTGCTCGGGTGAAAGCTCACGATGTCTGCAGATTTTCAGCGTGTAACCGGCCTTACGAACCCGCTGGTGGGCGTGGCGTACCTCCGTAAGCGAGGTATTGTTCAGGCTAAAACGTGAGACCTCTAGAATGGCTTCGTCCCCCATGCGGATTACGCCCAGTCCCCGGCGTGCGAAAGCTCTGGCGCCGTCTTCGCTCACGCTGATGGCGGCGGGAATCCACCCGTAGCGGCGCACCTGGTGCATCCACCGGTCGATTGCGGAACCCCAGGACGCCGGATCGCCCACCGGGTCGCTGGACGCCAAACATACAGAGCCCACTTGCCTGTAGGTGACAGCGGCGCGCATATCCGCCGAGAAAATCACCTGCTTATCGCGGCGTGTTGCAAAGTACGAGAGTGAATCGTTTCCGCCATACTCCTGTAAAAGTTCGCGCAGGCGCAATTCCCGATCGGCAGTCCAGGTATTGGGGACACGGTACCCCCGCACCACCACATACACCGCGATCAGTGCAAAAATTCCGTAGAACACGGATGCCGCTCCCACCACCGTGGCGCCCGGGTTTGCACCCTTGAGTTCGGGAAAACTATCGAGCCCTAACCCCTGTTTGAGCAGGTGGGGAACCGTAACCCCCGGCACGTGATGCCCAAAGTACCAGGCCAGCAGGGTTGTCACCGTTAGCCCGCCGAGGAAGACCATGCTCGCCAATACCCATGAAATTCGGCCTATATGCGCCGGGAAAGCAGAGCGTGCCAGGATGAGAAGCGGAATAAAGATAGCCGCCACAATAATAGCTACGGTGTCGAGTGTGGAGGAGAAAAATTCTTCGCTCGGCATCACGTTATCGGGGAAGAAGAGCAGAAGCGCACTTCGTGTTCCGATGAGGATGCCGATGACTTGAAAGAAGATGACGGCGTAGAGGGCGGCTCGTTTACGGGTAATCAGAGCGGATGTCATGACCACCATGATGACCGCGCTCACCAGCGTATGACTTGATGGGATGTTGAGCAGGCTCGCGGTGATTTCCCACCAGGTGAACCCGTGACCCCTGCGAAGCGGGGAAATAATCCAGGTGAAAAGTGTCAGAATTGTTGCGATTGAGTAGATACCGATAACCCAGCGGGCGATGATTTCCGCATAGCGTGATGTCGTGTGATGGGCGTCTGCGCCCCGCTTCTGATGTGCCATAAAACGTTCTCCACCAATCACTCGGTACATTTCATTCTACGGACATGCCGTGTGTATGCGTAGAATCTGAGGACGTAAGACAGCGCACCATTGGGGTGGAGGTCGAAAGCGCTGCCAGGGGTCGCCATGCAAGGAGTGCTTTGAATGCCATATGGCATATGCGGTAAGACTCCCCGCCATCGATATATTCCAAAAATAGAATATATCTGAAAGGGTGCAGCATGGTCAGAGGTGTTGGGTTGGATGTTTAGAAAAAAGCTCTCAAACCTGCGAAATATCAACTATATTCTGGAATGAGAATATAAAAATCCGGTGGTGATTCTTAGGGGTGTCACCACCGGATTCTTAATAGTAGAGCAGGGTATTCACCGATGTCTCTCCACCGAAGACAGACCGTCTAGGATTGTGATTTACGCTGCTGGAACACGTCCGGAATGCCATCCATATCGGCATCCACGCTCTCCTTTTCCGCCAGTAAACGGTAGTGCTTATTACGGCGGGAGAGAATCAGAGCACCCAGAATTGCGGCGGCTACTGAACCGAAGAGAATAGCAATTTTGGCGTCTTCACCGTGCGGTGACCCACCGGTGAATGACAGTTCTGCCACCAGAAGCGATACGGTAAAGCCGATACCGCCGGTAACCGCAAGACCTATGACGTCAATCCACTGCACATCCGGGTCTAGGTTGGCGTGCCTGAACCTGGTAACCAGCCAGGTGGTTCCCGTAATACCGATGGTCTTGCCGAAAACTAGGGCGAACATAATACCCAGGGAGACTGAGTCGGTGAGGGCCCGCGTAAGACCGTCAAAACCGCCCATAGCAACACCGGCGCTAAAGAAGGCGAAGACCGGCACGCAGATACCCGTGGAAAGCGGGCGAAAACGATGCTCGAAAACTTCGGCGAGACCTGCATCTGCACCCGCAGCTTCGGTACGTTTATTGAATTTAACCGGAACGCAGAAACCAAGCACCACGCCGGCAATAGTTGCGTGAATACCGGATTCAAGGAAAAGCGCCCACGTGATAAAGCCCAGGGGCAGAAGCAGAATCCACGCTGCGGCGGGCTTGAGGTGCAGCATTTTTTCGCCACGATAGGCGATAAAGGCGAACAGCGAGATAGGGATGATCGCAAGGAGCAGGTATTCGCCATGGAATGTGCCGGTGTAGAAGATTGCAATAATGCAGATAGCGATCAGGTCATCAACCACTGCCAGGGTAAGAAGGAAGATGCGCATCGCCGAGGGCAGGAACGTGCCCACGCCCGCCAATACGGCAACCGCGAAGGCAATGTCGGTTGCCGTGGGAATAGCCCAGCCATGTATAGCGGTGGGGCTGCTGAAGTTGATAGCGGTGTAGATGATGGCGGGGGTTATCACGCCGCCGAAAGCCGCTGCGATGGGAACGATCGCGGTTGCCGGTGATTTGAGGTCACCGATAGCGAACTCTTTTTTGAGTTCAAGACCGGTCAGGAAGAAGAATATTGCCAAGAGACCGTCTGCCGCCCAGGTGCCTATCTTCATGTGAAGGTGGTGAAACCCTGGAACTTCGGGACCTATAACGGTATCGCGCACCCCGAAATAAATATCTGCCAGTGGGGTATTGGCAAGAACTACCGCGAGGACGGTCGCCACCAGCAGGATGCTGCCGCCCACGGACTCCGTGCGCAAAATATCTGCAACTCGCTTAGAGTTGCTGTAGGATCCGCGGCTGAAAACTGTATTTTCTGAGTTCGGTGTCTGTGATTGGGTCATATTCTCTGTAGTTGTCCTCCGGATAGGAATAATTCTTACTATTCTAACGCTCCTACCTAGGAGATGGTATTTTTTGCTTCTATAGGTATAAATATACTTAACCAATATATGCCATTTTGGGCATATATTCTATAACGTAAGCGAAATTTCAGGGTCAATATAAATATTCTCGCCCCTGCCGTAAGATCGACTCGGAGCGAGAATATAAAAATTATGCAATTATGAGGTGTGAGGCACCTTAGGACCCTGCAACGGCAGGAGCGGAGCTGTCTTCGCCGTGCGACTCATCGAGCTCACGAGCCACATAGTTTTCGATGTCGAAGAGGTTTCCGTTTGCACGCTTCACAATGGTGACGAGAGTTTCCATTGATGCGACTTCCTCAACCTGTTCCTTCAGGAACCAGAGGATGAACTGCTCACCCAGAGCATAGTTTTCGTTGCGTGCTGCGGAGAAAAGAGCCTCGATCTGACCGGTGACTTCCTTTTCCTGCGCTAGGGAAAGATCCACGATTTCCTGAACATCCTTAAAATCATTCTTGACGTTCGGAACTGCGGGAATCTCAACCTTGTGGCCGCGATCCAGCTTGTACTGAACCATCATGAGGGCGTGCCCGCGCTCCTCCAAAGACTGGCGGTAGAAGTAACGCGCCAACTGGGGAAGGTCCTCACCATCAAGCCAAATCGCCATTGAAAGGTATTGGTGGGATGCGGCAAACTCGTGACCGATCTGTTCGTTGAGCAGATCGTAGAAGGACTTAGACATAACTTTTCTCTCCTTGAAATTAGGGTGTGTGTTCTATTTGCGTAGGATACAGTGCAACGCTGTCGAACCCATCATAGAGGGCCGAATCAGCACTGTATAGAGAGAAAAGGCTAATCTGGAGGCGTATTTAGGGGTTCCTGAGCTCGGTCTATCACACCAATAACAGAACCGTTATGATGTGCTCGCAAGCCTCGGAAAATCCGGGTGTATTCGTTCGTGCAGGCTTAGGCGGGGTAACTTCCGCGCCGCAAACTCGACGATGAAATAAGTTTAGAAGGCGTATCGCCCAGAATGCTTTCGCCGATATTAGCTAAAGCACGCACCTGATCTTCCGTGAGGTGGTCGAAAATCTCGTGACGTACCTGTGCTACGTGACCGGGTGCCGCATCCTGAAGCTTCTGCAAACCCTGAGGAAGCAGATGGCAAATGCTGACGCGGCGGTCTTCGGCGCTGAGTGACCGGGACACGTACCCGTCTTTCTCCAGTCTGGCGACCACGCGCGAAAGACGCGCCGGCAGAGTGTTTGTGGCCAGCGCCAGCTGCGTCATTGTTAACTCGTGATCCTCTGACTCTGAGAGTCCAACAAGTACCATGTACTCGACATAGCTCAAATCGGCATCCTGCTGAAGCTGATTATCGAGCTGCCGTGTGAGGTTGAAGATGATCGAGCTGATAAACAGCCATCCCTCACGTTCTTCTTCATTTAGCCATTTGGGCTCCGCCTTCTCTGGAAGATCGCCAGAGACGGTGGTTGCTTGTTTGGGCATGAGTGCTCCTCCTCGCACCTCCAGCTTTTAAACTGAGCGCATATATAAGGTGTGTAAAGTTCATTGTACTTGTTAAGACAGCAAACCCTCAGATATTGCTCAAAACTTGGTATGTCTTTCCTTAAAGTACACACTGACGGCACAAATTTGTCCGAAATACGTCACACCATTGTCGGCGTGTCTTCGGCAATATGCCCGGGAAATAGCGCTTCCCGAATGAAATCATTGTAATGATTACCTGTAAAAAATACTTGATAATTCAAGGTTTTACACGTAAAGAAGGTAAAATTTTGAGGCTACTTAGGTAGTACTCGCCAGGAATATTACAAAATGATTAAAAAAATTTGGGAAAAAATACCATTTGGGTTTGCACATGATAAATAAGCGTGTACACTGGTATGCATAACGGGGTCGAAAAAGAAGCCCGCGGGGCGAGACCGGAAGCTCAAACCGACAGGGTTCGACTCTCTATTTATCGGTGATTGTCGTCGGTGTGCAGGTAACCTGCATTTCTACCGGCGGTTGTGCGGTGCGGGTACTGTTCGTGGTTGGGCGGTTCCCGCGCCGTTCTTTTTAAGAAGACCCTACGTGCCTCGCCCACACTAGCAAGAATGCCTTATAGGTGGGCAAGCGCACATCAAAAGGGTTGCGCGACGTCTATGCTCGCTACTTCCCCGGTATTTCGGGGGTTTTCTATTAATTTTTCCCCCGACGGTCACGGTCTAGGGGGATTTTTCATGCCTTTCTGCACGGCGTGGTGCATGGTGGGCTGTGCGGATCGCACACAGTACGCCAGATCCATACCTTAATACCCCATCAGAGCAGGATGCGCCCGTCGTGTCGCGTTCCTACGCATTCTGACATTCACAGGGTGAAGGCACCTCTCTCACGACGCGGAACGACAGGGGCAATGTATGTGTGTTCTAAGGGAGGGGCGCGGCTGATATAACCCCACCTGGAATCCTCCCGAGGTTTTATCCACAGTACTTTTCCACACTGTGGAGAACTTACACGACTGTTATTAGGGAATCTGGCTCACACACGCATTACGCCCACTGTGTCTTAGAACGCGCCCGTTAATCCCTGCAAATACGCGAAAATAACCCTGCTATGAAAATCTTCGGTAGGCGCATCCAGAATTTTGAGGATGTCGAGACAAGTTTTAAACAGATACTTTCCACACCTGTGGAAAACTTTGTGAACAATTTCCACCGGTCATTATCCACAGAATAGGTTGTGCATTATGCACACACTAAATTCTGCTTGTGAAAACTATATGCGGTACTAGCGTGTGAGTTTTTATGGGCGAAAAGACGCTAAAACACAGCGAATACGGTAAAAATTACACGTAACATAACGACACTAATTTTCGGCTTTTGGCGTCATAAATCGTCGCTATCTATGCGCGACAGAGAATATCATTATGGGTTATCCACAAAGTTTATCCACAGCGTGGATAACTTACATACCTGTTATTTGCGGGTCTGAACCCCGCAAAAATCCGGCAAATACTCCGAAATCGTGATGAATTTGAAATAAAATCCACGGGTTTATCCACCCCTGTGGAAAACTTTCTCCACCCTATGCACAGCAATGCACAGCATCCCCGCACAATGCCCAGAACCCACTGAACTCGCAGGCAAACGCTGGTAACCTTGTAACGACGCCATCTTCTGAATGAAAGGGCATAAACTATGGCTGAAAAGTACACTCTTCCCGAGCTCCCCTACGACTACGCGGCGCTCGAACCCCACATCTCCGCAAAGATCATGGAGCTGCACCACGATAAGCACCATGCAGCCTATGTTGCAGGCGCAAACACAGCCCTAGAGCAGCTTGAGGAAGCACGCGCAAACGGCTCCTACGGCAACGTTTCCAAGCTGTCCAAGGATCTTGCCTTCAACCTGGGTGGTCACACCAACCACTCCATCTTCTGGAAGAACCTTTCCCCCGAGGGCGGCGACAAGCCCACCGGCGAGCTCGCAGCGGCTATCGACGAGTTCTTCGGTTCCTTCGATAAGTTCCGTGAGCACTTCACCAACGTTGCCCTCACCATTCAGGGCTCCGGCTGGGCAATTCTCGCCTGGGACACCGTGGGCAAGCGCCTCATCATTGAGCAGCTGTACGACCAGCAGGGCAACATCTCGGTTGCACTGATTCCCGTTCTGCAGCTCGATATGTGGGAGCACGCCTTCTACCTGGACTACCAGAACGTGAAGGGCGACTACGTGAAGGCATTCTGGAACATCGTGAACTGGGCAGATGTCGCTGAGCGCTTCGCCCGTGCAGTGTCGCAGACCAAGGGTCTGGTTGTTCCTGAGTAGTCCTCAAAGATTATCGATGCGCTCGCACTCAGGGCGTATCGTATACGGGCGGGTGCCCGGTGCCTTCGTTAGAAGAGGCGCCGGGCACCCGCTTTGCGCTATAGAACTCATGGGTTAGCGGCTACACGGTGATGAGACGGTATACAGAACCGCGATGCCCTGAACGTGCTTGCTGCTTTGCCATGCCTCGTTTGACCAATTTGGGCAGCGCATACCGAACCTGCCGCGCGGTTAACTGGGTATCTTCTACGAGATCGGTGACCGTAGCGGGCTTCTGCGCTAAGGCAGAATACACCTGTGATTCTGTGGCGGATAGTTCCTGCGGTACGTCAACATGCTGGGAAGACTGTGCCGCCCGTCGCTCCCGTGTGGACTGTGCATCGTTGGTGGATCGGTAAATGATAACGCGTACCTGAATACCTTCATCAAGGATGCGAGCCTCGCGCAAACCAGCATTGCGTAAGGCCTGCTGTGCCGCCAAAATACCTCCGCCTTCTCCCTCAATGAGCCGGCGACCGTCGCTGAGACGAATATTCTGACAGATAGCGTACAGTGCCTCATTCACAGCCGCGGGGCGGTGCACAAGACCAACCTGACTAGGTAGAATACCCCAAAAACCACCGGGGCTGATGATCTCAACACGGCCACGCTTGATAAAAATCTGCACGAACTTTCCCGAAGCATCCTGCTCATAACTGCGGTGCACAAGGGCATTTGCCACGAATTCGCGCAGAGCCACTAGAGGAATTTCGGGTTCATCCATTAGACCCGCCCCGTCAGGGGTTGTTACGGTGCGGTTTTTAAGATTACGCACAAGCCAGGCAAGCGCATCTTCAAGCATGGCAGGAATAGGGCCTTCGCCCCGAAAACGGTCATCATTACGGGCTGTACCGCTCATAGACACTACGCCGATAATACTTGCCCCAGAATAAAACTGCTGCGGATAATCCCCCAGAGCACATAATCCGGCCAAGGTTAAATCGTTCTGCGCGGTGGTGAGAACATTGCGTTTGTGCAGAATTTCCTGGTCAGAGTCATGCCGCAAACGTGCTGAGGAGAGGCGAACCTGACGCAGAAAGTCCTCGGTGTACGGCTCATCTAAATCTTTGACGGACGTGCCAGGAATATTTCGTAGGTCATTCTGTGGTTTATGGCGTTGGGCATACATAAGGCTTAGCGCGTAACTATCCATCGGGTAGTCACCGTCTCCGAGGCGTTGATACGCCACATTACCTTTAAAGCAGGGGCGTTCCTGTATCGGTAACCCTGGAACAGATACGATGAGCACCTGATGATCGCCCAGAACCATATCGGTGGTTTCTACCGCGATTTTGGGTTTGAGATTCTGCGCGGCGTCAATAATTTTCGCTCGTAAATCTTCAAGATCGTAAACGCCCACGGGAGCAAAATCTTGGGATTCGTCCACGCCGCATATGATGGTGCCGCCGTCAGGAAGGTTGGCAAAGCTACAGATAGTCTCAGCAATGGACGACGGGTAACCGTTATGCGCCGACTTCACCTCAACGGTCAGGCTATCCCGACCGAGGAGGCGTAGCTCATTCAGAGTTTGTGTTACTTCTTCAGGCGTATACATGTAAATATTGTAACTCCGAGAGTGACAATGTGGACGTCTGACTGGGCTGAAAGTTACAAATCTGGTGATTTTGGGTGACAAAATGTAACTTTCAGACGGGTTTTTTGTCACTTTGGCATGAAAAACGCGAGTGAACGTGACAAAAATGTAACTCTCGATGGCAATTGTGTAACTTTCACCGGGGAGTCAAACGGGTCCCCTTTGAATTTTGTGGACTTCCGAAGGGGCACACATACTCGCGGGATGCTCTCGAAAGCGGAAAAGCGGGTAAAACTGGGACGGATCGATGTTCGCTAGGCCGCGCCGAGTTCTTGGGCCAGAAGCACCATTTTGCGGCCGCGACCCCAACGGTAATCCCCGATTACGCCGCTCTCACGAATCACTCGGTGGCAGGGAATAATCAGCGCCACCGGGTTGTGCCCCACAGCGGTTCCCACGGCACGGGCGGCACGGGGGCGGCCAATACTCCCAGCCACAGACCCATAACTTTGCACGGACCCCTGCGGAATATTCAAAAGTGCACGCCACACCTGCACCTGAAACGGCGTACCCTTCAAATGCAGGGCGATGCGCTCCCCGCCTCCACCGAAAATACTTAACGCCTGCTCGTGAAAAGGATGCTCGCCCTCATGCAGCTGCGCATTCGGGTATTCGGCGCGCAGGTTCTTAAGAGCCGCATCCGGGTTATCGGCGAAGGCCATATGACATATGCCTTTATCCGTTGCGGCGATCAGCACCATGCCGAAAGGGGACGCTGCGTAACGCCAGACGATGCGCAGGTTCGCCCCGCCGTTCTTGTACTCGCCGGGGGTCATGCCCTCAATGGTGACGAACGCATCGTGCAGGCGCCCCGTGCCGCTGAACCCGCTCGACCAGGCCGCATCGAGCGTGCTCTGCTGCCCAGCGAGCGCCGCCTTCGCCCGTTCAAGGCTGATATGCTGCAGCATTTTCTTGGGGCTCACCCCCGCCAACTGCTGGAACTGCCGCTGCAGGTATTCGGGGCTCACATGAACCGCTTGGGATACCTGCGCGAGCGTGGGCTGATCTGCGGCGTGGTCATATAGGTACTCGATAGCGGCGGCTATGCGCCCGAACTGGACGGTCTGCTCGATCGGGTCTGTGATGCTCAAAGATTCTCCTAGTTCAAGGTCTTAACACTAGAGAATACGGATGTTCCGGGTGGAAAACGACCCGATTCTTGACCTTGTGCGCGGGAGGCGTAGAAGCGGGAATATTCTCATCGCTCCGGAATAAGAAACTTCTCCCGGATTTGTGGGGTTGGCTGAAGTGGCCGATTAGTCACCCTGTCTGTGAAGCGAAGAGTTATACGGAATGCCCACGGAATAGAACGAAGAATGTTTAGCACGGTGCCTCCCTGAGGGTCTTTGCCGAAATGCTGAGCGTGCGGTCGATACGGATGCGCTCGCAAAAATCCTCATCGTGGCTAACGATGATCAACGCGCCGGTATAGGCATCGAGCGCCTGTACCAGCCAATCCACCGACGAAATATCTAGGTTATTCGTGGGCTCATCCAACAGAAGAAGCTGCGGCACCGGGTCAGTGAGCAGAACTGTCGCCAGCGCGGCACGAAAACGTTCACCCCCGGAAAGCTCCCCAATACGCTGATGCACGCTCTCGCGCCTGAACAGCAGCCGCGCCAGTTGATCGCGAAGATGCTGTTCGCTCGCCCCCGGGTTCGCCAGCTGCACGGTTTCAAGGAGGGTGCGTTCAGGGTCAAGCGTGATGCGCTGCGGCAGATACGCGGCGTTGCCCAGACGGTAAAGCACCCGGTAAGCAGGCGGCACGGGGGAGCGGTAGTCGGGGTCATTCGCGTGCGCTATCGCGTTGAGAAGCACGGTCTTGCCGCTGCCGTTTGCTCCCGTGATGCGCAAATGTTCGGGCCCGGTCAGGATAAGAGCCTCGGGAAAGTCTTGGCTGCGGGACGAATAATCAACTTCATAAGGTTGCGTTTCATGTGAAACGGTATTTTGGGTGTTTACATTCTTAAATTCGGCACTCTGTTGCGCAGACACGCAAGAGTCTTTCCCCACCCGTTGTAATTCCAGCACCTGCCGCCCCGCCGGGAGTGCATCCTGAGCGAATTCCAGGTAGATACTCTCCTGCACGCGCAGGTTCTCTTGGGCTTCTTCATAGATAGACTGTGTCTTGGAAAGGTCTAAGCTACGGGTTCCGCGTAGCTTGTTTGCTGCTTGGCGCGAGGCGTCTTTAGCAAGAGCTCGAATCGTATCTGGTTGGTCGTCTTTCCAAACATGGGAGGTATTGCGTGATATAACTTCATGGGCACGAATCCATTCTTTCTTCGCCTTGCGCACCTCATTTTTCGCCTCGTTCACGCGGCGATGCGCGGCACTCTCCTCGGCCTTCCGCGCCGCCCGGTAGGTGTCGTAGTTGCCCTCATATGTGCGCAGATGCGCCCGCCCCTCACGGTCGGCGTGCAGCTCGGCGATCACGTTCATGTGTGCGAGCAGATCGCGGTCGTGGCTGATGATAAGCGCCGGGCAGGCGAGGGTTTCAAGAGCCGCAAAAAGCCGACTCTTCGCGGCAGAATCCAGGTTATTCGTGGGCTCATCCAGCAGAATAAACTCGGGGTTCGAGCGCAGAAGCGCGGTGAGCGCGGCAGTGACCGTCTGACCGCCCGAAAAGGTGCTAAGGGGGCGCATCAGAAGGCTGCGAATGGCGTGCGGGTCGGCGGCATCCGTGGTGAGCGCAGGGGCAAAACCGTACTCGGCAAGGGTCGCGAGAGTGCGCTCTTCAATATCCCAGGCGTCGCCGATAACGTCATAAAGGTCGGGGGAGTAGTTGCCCGATTCCAGCGCATCGAGCGCCCGCAGAATTTTTGTAATTCCAAAAATATCGGCAAGATGCTGATGCTCGCTCAACCCCAAATCTTGCGGCAGATACGCTATGCGCGGCGGGGCGCTGATTATGCCGTGACTAGGCTTTATCTCGCCAAGAATAAGCCTGAAGAGGGTAGTTTTCCCGGTGCCGTTATCGCCGATAAGCCCGGTGAGTGGCGCGGAAAATACGGCGGAGAGGTCGATGAAAAGCGGGGGTTCACCCGGATGCGCATACGAAATATGGTCGAGTGTAATGTGGTGTGGCATGGGCCGAGTTCCTTCGAGTCGGTGCTCGGATCCCTGCCATCGCAGCGCGCGTTAGGTGTGAGGGCATGAAAAAACCCGAGCATGGTGTGTAGATACACGTAAGCCCGGGTAGTGGGGTGGGCGCATAAAAGCGCTCTGACCTGGTGTTTTGATCCGGGCTATGCTCGGGAGCCGCTCATGTGCTGGTGCCTCCTCGTGTGCCGATGCGCTTCCGTGCGCCTCGGTGGAATAGATAGGGACAATCCGGAATGTGACCCGGATAACCTCTAGTGTAGGGAGTGGCGATAGCGCCTGTCAATCATGGGGCGCATTAATCTCTGTTTCGACCGGGATACTCGCGAGCGGGAGCGTTTTCTTCATTTGGGAGCAGTTAAAGTGCTCCCAAATGAAGAAAACGCTCCCGGAACTCCCCTGTCGACATCAGCACTTCTGTATCACTCTGGCTTGCGCGCCACTATCGCCAGGTGGTCGCGGTGCCGCCCAGCGCGGCGGGTGTGAACTTCTTCCACCGTAAACCCGGCCTTCTCGCACAGCGCGGAAAACTCTGGAACGCTCACATAATAGGCGGTTGTCACGGCGTGCGCGAAGGGCAAGCCGTGTTCGCCCAGAAACATCCCTAGAAGAAGGCATCCTCCCGGAAGCAACAGCCGATAGAACTCGGTGAGTGTGCCGGTAAGGTGAGCTGGCGGCGTGTGAATAAGCGAATACCAGGCGAGAATTCCCGCGAAAGACCCGTCAGTATAGGGCGTGTGTGCCATATCCATGACCTCGAAGCTAAGGTTTGGGGCGCTAGAGGCGGCGCGGGCATGGGCAATAAATTCGGGGGTTACATCTATGCCGGTGACGGATCGGTCTGCGGAGGCGAGCAGGCGCGCCCAATGCCCGGGGCCGCATCCGGCATCAAGAATACTGCCTGGCACGGATGCGCCCCACGACTTGATTAGGGCAATATCAGTCGGTTCCATCTGATCGAGCGACCCCAGCGCCTCACAATATTCCGCCGCCCGCGCCCCATACCTGCTGCTGACTGTCACTAGGCGATCCCTTTCCACGTTGAGGCTGCAGAACGCGTATATACGCAGGTAGCTTTATATTTACATATTTGTGCCTGCTGGCGCGAGGCTGACTTTGGGCAAACTGCCTCGTAAGTTCTGCTTGCACTCTCATAAAAATCGAGCTCCGGCACCTTCAAAGATGCCGGAGCTCTGATTTGCCATGAGCTACTGTTACTTACTAATAAGTCCCGGTAGCTGGGACAGCTTTATTGTGGCGAGCCTGAGAAATTAATTATCTTAGTACCCGAAATCTGCGGAAAGGTGGCAATCGGCGCTGGAGTATCCGTCTCCTGTAGCCTTCTGCTCATCTTTAACTTCGCCGTTAACGATGATCTTGCACGTTACTTCTACGCCGTCTTCGGTGGAACTGACGTGGAGGTTATAACCGTCTTTGCGCTTAGTCTGATCTTCTTGCTTCCATTCGCCGTTAAAATCTGCGCTGCTTGTAGACCCTAGTGTGCCATATGTCACGTGTCCTTCGCCGGTGGAGGTCGCTACTAGCTCAACTTTGATATCCTCGTCTGCATGGGCTGACGCAGAACTAATGGAATCTGACGCAGATTTTGCGCCAGCAAAAACTAGCGCTGAGCATCCTGCAAAAATGAGGAGAATGACCAGGCAGCCGCCACCAAGAAACCAAGGCCATTTAGGTTTTTTCTTGGGTTCGGGCATGGGGTATTGAGGTGCGGAAGGTTGAGACATCAGTGTTTCCTTAGAAATAGTTGTAAGTAATTTGTGTGATAACGGTACCGGCCATTGGTACCGCAGTAATTATAGATCTCTGCGTGATGAGTTTGTCTATTCGATGGTTATAACGTAGAGCAATAAGCGCTGCCATATTTACCGGTGGCACTTTTCTCTGATTTAACTTTGCCGTCAATTATGAGTTTGCAGGTGACGACCTGTGAATCATCAGAGTTGAAAATGTCTCCGCTGACAGAAACAGCGTAATAGTCGCTCTTACTGATTTCTTCGGTATATGACCATGAATTTTCAAATTTTGCGGTGTTATGCGACCCTGAACCTCCGTAGGATGCATTTCCAGAGCCTGACGCAGTAGCTTCAATGGTCACAGTACGCGTATTTTTCTTTGTGGTTGTGTGAGTGTTTTGTGGCGGTTCTTCTTTCTTTTCTTCGGCGGGAGGTTGCGCGGCAGTGCTTTCTGGGGTTGCTTCTTCGGGCATGTGAGAAGAAGCAACAGCAGAGGGGCTTGCCGATGCTGGCCTGCTGGGAGACGATGCGCCAATGAGGGCTATCACTCCAACAAATACCAGGCCAAGAGCCAACAGCCCAGCACAGCCCAGGCAACCTATGAGTGTGTAGGTTCCTGCTTTATTTTCATTGGGTTTAGCGAGTGAAGGTTGGTTATTGTAAGGGGTGCCTTCCATGGTGTATTCCTGTTCTACGCAGAGAACAAAAAATATAATACTCCATCTACGAAAATTATTCATCAGAAAAAACTTTTCATGTCTGATGTGAGGATTCTATGTCTGAAAAAGCCGATATACCGCTGAACTTGTCTTGACACTGTGCTTTAGTAAGAAGCTCACAGAAAATTTTTCATGTCTGGCTTTGTTATTTATGTGTAGATATCAAAACTTAATGTCTGAGGGCTCTTCTCTGTCAATCACCGCAGATTTGCCACAGTAACAAGGATTCTTAATGCAGGATTTTCTGCTGACCGAGACGTCATGACGTGGAGAGTACAAAAACGGGGGCGTTTTCTTCATGCAGGAGCAGTTAAACCTGGCTCGTTACCTCGCCAGCTTCAGAACGTTATTTATTCCCTCGCGCGCTCGGAATAACGTCCCTCAGCGTATGAAGAAAACACTCCCGGATTTAGAGTGTCTGAGTATTCCACCAGTTTTTAAACGTGGTACCAGTACTTCACGCGATCAAAATAACGACCCCTGAGCGACGCAACTTGTCGCTCCCGGAACTCGTCTAAGACTCGCGGCGCTCGCGGTACATGCCCAGCGGGCCCGCATCCGCATAAGCCTGCGCCGTGTTGTAGCGGTACAGGCGCGGCGGGCGGTGGCGGGTACCTTCAATACGCCGGCCGGTATCAATAATCGATTTCGAGGCTGCAATCTGGCGGCGGAAATTCGCGGGATCCAGCGGGCGGCCGAGAATTGCCTCGTACACCTCACGCAGCTGTGCCAACGTAAACTCATCGCCCAAGAACGAGTGCGCAATACGCGAATATTCAACCTTATTCTGCAGGCGGTACAGGGCGTACTCCACAATCTCGTTGTGGTCGAAAGCCAGCTCGGGAAGCTCATCTACCGGGAACCAGCGAATATTTTCGTGCACGCGAGTCTGCGAAACCTCGGTCGCCGGGATCGAAGCCCAATAAACTACCGAAACCACACGCTCATGATCCGCCCCAGGTGCCGGAACCGGCGTGCCGTTGATGCGCGCCGCACGCGCCTCCGGGGCACGCAAAACATCACCGAACGCATACAGCTGTTCCAAATACCCAGGCTCAAGACCGGTCGCGCGCTTGAGCGTGTACCCCGCCGCCTGCTCTAGGGACTGCTGGGACTGCAAGGGACCGCCGGGAAGCGCCCACTGACCCTTATAAGGCTCGCGCAGGCGGCGCACCAGCGGGAGCCAAAGACTTGGGCGCGCACTATTCTTTTTGTGGCGTAATGCAAGAATCACGGTAGAAACCGCTAACGAAACCGAACTGTGGTCGGCCTCGTGCTCTTCGGGGACCTCAGCTGCGTAATGTGGTGATGAGTTCATCCATGACTCCTGTACTTATTTTTGTGTGCCCTATAACCATTTTAAGGGTAAAAACGGCGTTACACGACTTACGGCGCGCGCATCCGACGGATACACGCGCTGCATGGTTGGACTCTTGAGGTAAAGCGGCTAATTCTCGATGTTCAGCTCGCCCATAGCGTCCCATCCGTCACCGTCAATTTGGCGGGAGATAATCTTCGGAGTCTCGCGCAGAGCCGGGCGCATATCGGCTATGGCTTGGGCGAAATGCGCGGAGTTCACATGAGCCGCCGCGCCGTCGTCCTCGAACGCCTCCACCAGCACGAACTCGTTCGGATCCTCAACGCTGCGCGACCACTCAAACCACTTGTTGCCGGGTTCGGCACGGGTTGCCTCGGTGAAGTCGCGGGTTAAATCCAGCCATTTTTCGGTGTATTCGGGCTTGACGGGAAATTTCACAACAATAAAAATCATGACGACTCCTAATACGCAAGATGCGGAACACTTCTATTCTTTCACAGGATGCACTCGCGCGGGCAGAGGCTCTAACGCGCGAGCAGGTCGGATTCCGCCGACAAGGTAGGATTTTCCAACCTCCTCGGGCCAAAAACCACCTGCTCGCGGCTAGTCGTGGGGTGTTCACGGGCGTAGGGTTAAAGGTATGACTACTGCACAGATAAAGTTCCTTGAGACGGATCCCGCCATGATCTCCGCCGAAACTACTCTGCGGGCGGCGGCGAGTGATGTGTACGCCCTAATTGCCGACCCCGCCCGCCATACCGAGCTTGACGGAGGCGGTTCGGTGCGTGGGCTGGTATCCGGCGACACCCCCGAACTGCGCGAAGGCGATACATTCACCGAAAAAATGTTCCTGGGCATCCCATACCGCATGTCTCCTACGGTCGTGCGCGCCGAGAAGAACCAGATCCTCTCCTGGCGCATGCCTGCCGACCACTACTGGACCTGGGAGATCGCAGATAACCACGACGGCACCGTGACCGTGCGTGAAACCTGGGATGCTTCCGAAGCGAAAATTTTTGGGTTCATTCCCGCTGTGCCCGTATTCCGTACATTTGGTGCGTTCGCGCGTAACCGCCGTAATATTGCGCTGTCGCTGGCGAAACTGCATCGCACCTTTGAGAAGTAGGGTTTTTCTTGTCTGCTTCTTCCCTGCGAGCAGATAGTATTTCGACGAAAAGATAGCAATCCGTTACCTGCTCGTCGAAATACTATCTGCTCGCGGTGTTATGCCGATACGAAACACTACCGCGCTGCGCGCCTGAGAATGTCGAGCACATCCAGCAGAATATCCCGATCAGCCTTGATGCGTTTGCGCGCCGCCGGGTTCGCCATGCCTCCCGCAAACGCCGCACTGTAATACATGCCGTCCCCCAGTAAAAGCACGGTGCGCGCCATCTTATCGTCCCCAATCTCCGCGCGAATCAGCTCATACCACTGCCCCTGAATCTCGTCCATGAGTTCGCGTGCCGCCGGGTTCTTATCCTGCGCCAACCGTGAGAGGGCAACCAGGCATATATCGAATGGGGTGCCCTGAAAGGTTGAGGTGTTGATGTAATAGGCACTGGCCCCCTCGGGTGCGGCGCGCATCTTCTCAAGGTCTTCGTCTGCGTAGGTGCGGGTGCGGTCTAAAAGCGCCTGAAAGAGCGCCTTTTTCGAGCCGAAATGATAGAGCAGCCCACCTTTAGAAACTTTCGCTTGGGCGGCGACCGCATCAAGGGTGGTGGCACGTTCACCGGCCTGTACCAGCAGATGTTCATAAGCGTCTAGAATCTGCTCGCGCGAGTTGTTGGCGCGGGTCGCACGGGGTTCGGATGCGCTGGCTGGGGTAGTCATAATCACCATTCTACGGATTAGAAACTTTACCGTCTAGTTGGTATAGTTAGTGTGTCCGTGGTTGTCTGCGCGGCGCATCCTTACTACCCCAAGCAAAGCCTCTAGCAGCAACCCCTCTGCGGACTATGAGCACTTGCCGCCCGGCGCATCTGCCGCAAGTGCCGAAAACTCCCAGATGCGTGTGAACACAACGATGAACAACTCATACCCCGTCACCGAGGCGCTGCCTATTCACGCGCCCGATCAGAAAATCAAACGGTGGATTGCCTTGACCGTGCTCATGCTGCCGGTGCTGCTTGTCTCGGTCGATAACACCGTGCTCGCATTCGCCGTGCCCTCAATCGCGCAGGCGCTCGAACCATCTTCCAGCGAGCAACTCTGGATCGTAGACGCCTACTCGCTCGTGCTCGCAGGGCTGCTCGTGCCTATGGGAAGCCTGGGGGACCGCATCGGGCGGCGTAAAATCCTGCTGATCGGTTCCGTCGGGTTTGCAGTTATCTCGGCACTCGCCGCATTCGCACCCACCGCCCTGTTGCTTGTCATCGCCCGCGCCGTACTCGGGTTCTTCGGCGCCATGCTCATGCCCGCCACGCTCTCACTCATTCGCAACATCTTCCGTGACCCGAAAGAACGCCGCACCGCAATCGCCGTGTGGGCGGCAGGCTTCTCCGCCGGTGCAGCGCTCGGCCCTATCGTGGGCGGATTCCTGCTGAGTCATTTCTGGTGGGGATCGGTGTTCCTTATGGCGGTACCCGTACTCGTACCGTTCCTCGTGCTCGCACCCATGACCGTGCCCGAATCGAAAGATCCAAACCCCGGCCCGCTCGATATGGTGAGCATCCTACTGATTATGATCGCCATGATCGGCATAACCTTCGGACTCACCCATATTTCCGAAGCGGGCGTGGATGCGCTCGCACTCAGTACCGCCCTTATTGGCGCCGTATTCGGTTTCTTCTTCGTGCGTCGTCAGTTGCGCCGCGGGTGTGCGGGAACCACCCCCATGCTCGATGTTCGCCTCTTCAAAAACACCGTGTTCACCGGTGGGATTCTGGCGAACCTGTTCGCCATGTTCGTAGATGTTGGGTTCCTGCTCTTCGTCTCGCAGCATTTGCAGCTAGTTTCGGGGTACTCTCCCATGCAGGCGGGTCTGTTCCTAATTCCCGGGCTGGCGTGCACCATTGTTGCGGGCCTGTACGCCGCTAAGCTCGTTTCGCGGTTCCACCCGGCGGTGATTGTGTCTTCAGGGCTTGCCTTGGGTGCCCTCGGGTACGTGTTTGTGGTGTTCTTCGGTTCGCGCAACGACCTTCTGCTCATGCTTTCCTTCATGTTCTTAGGCTTGAGCGTGGGTGCGGCTCAGACCATCTCGAATGACCTAATTCTTTCTAGCGTTCCGGCGAATAAGGCGGGTGCTGCGTCAGCGATTTCTGAGACCGCCTACGAGTTCGGCACCGTGCTGGGTACCGTGGTGATCGGCGGCATGCTGACCGCAATTTACCGTGCACAGGTGACGGTTCCCGCCGGTCTTAATGCGGATGCGGCCCATGCGGCGGGCGAAACCCTCGGCGGCGCGACCGCAGTTGCCGGGCAGCTTCCCTCGGATCTAAGTGCCGAGCTGCTGCATTCGGCGCATGCCGCGTTCGATTCGGGCGTGCTGGTAACCGCAACCTTTAGCGCCGTACTTCTGGCGGTGCTGTCGGTCTTCACCTACCGGATGCTCCGCTCGGCACCCGCCGAACTGGAGAAAGCAGAGCACTAGGACGGAACTCCAGTTTCATTGCTAAAAAGAGCCTTGATGCGAATAAAGCGGCGAAAACACTCTTTATTCACATCAAGGCTCTTTTAGCGCGGAAGTAGGCGCCGGAAAGACCGCAGAAGACCCATAATTCAGGGAAGGAAATTTTACATGGAAACCAAATGAACGCGGCAGGAAGAAGCTCAGATGTTACGGTAGAAGTACCAGCTTCAGCGAGTAGGTGCCGCGTCAGCTTACGCGTTCTTTGCCGCCGCATACGCGCATTCAGGCTACTAGGATGCGCACAAGGGCAGTCGCTACAGTCGCCGCGCGCCGGGAGGATAACCACGTGGATATTAAAGACTGGATGGCGCCTATGGTCACGCTCGCCATCGGCGCCAGTACCATTTTCATCTCCTATAAAAACTACCAATCACAAACCCAAGCCAAACCCTCGGAGCTTGCCCGCTTAGAGCTGTGGAGCAAATTGCTTGCGGAAGCGGGAATCGATATTGGCGACCTGCCGCCCGAGGATGAACTTACCGCCGAACAGCGCGAGATCCTTGAAAATTACCGGGTTTTCCTCAAGCGTGCGTCGCTCGAATCGAAGCTGCGTAAGGTCGGTATCGAGAATAACCGCCTATTCAACTTGCTGATGAAACGCGCGCATTCTCCCGTAAAGCCTACCCCCATCGGGTTTGGCGATTCCATTATTTACTATCGTCTTATTCTGTGGCTTTTCGCATTTATTTGGATTCCGATAGCCATCATTTTCTTGGGTATTCCGGTGTTGATCTCGTTCGGTGCGTATTTGTACCGCATGTTTGTAACCCGCAGCGGTGGTAGTTATGTGGACTATTCAATTCCGGTTGGCTCGCTCGTCATTATCATTATTGGGCTTCTCGCCGTTGGCGGGCTCTGGTACCTACAAAACAAGATTCGTTCGGCGATTATCGCCAATAACGTGTATTTCTATTTCTGGGACACCTACGGCGCCAAGCGAGGCAGCCGCGATTCCGTGCAGGCATACACCGAGCGGCTGACCGCGAAAACCTACTCTGACCTGCTTTTTATTGGGCAGCACGAGTTCGCGCAGCAGTTCCGCGAGAACATGTACATGGCGGGCATTCAAGAGATTGATGAATATCCGCGCGTGCTCAGCGATGTGGGCATGATTCCGCGTAACCACCAGGTAGTTGAGGCGACCGCAGACTACAACTGGCTTGACCGCATCATTAACTGGATGCGCGCCAAAATCGGCATGGAACCGAAGCCTGCACGCGTTATCTACACCCTGGAACGTAAACCGCCGAAGGGTGCGGGGGCAACTGCGTCCGGGATTGACGTGCAGCTTCATGAGCTCAAGCCGGGCAAGAAAAAGCGTTTTAGGCGCAAGCGCAAGAAGGGTCGGGTGCTTATGCAGGCTGAACCGGCGACGGATGCGGTGCCCCTCTACACCGAGCACCCTGACGATGCGGCGAATGATGCCTCGGAGGCTGATTCCGCGGCAGCTTCGCAGCCTCAAGTGGTGAACGGCCCGACTCTGACCGATGAATTGGTTGAGGACCTCAGCACCGGGCAGATTCCGCTGGTTCAGGTTCGCAGAGAGCAGGGGCAGAAGTCGCAGAAGAATGCGGGCGCCGGGGATGCTGGCTCGGCAGAAACGTATGACATAGATAGTGCCGCTGATGGTGCTCGTGCAGATTCCCCGAAGTCGGCATCGGAAGGTTCGTCTGAGTAATACACACATATCCCTGGTGTAAAAAAGGCTCTTTATTTCAATAAAGCGTTAGAAATATTGCTTTATATAAATAAAGAGCCTTTTTAGTATCAGATAAATTTAAAAGTATTATTTTTTGAGAATATTCAGGGAGCTTTCACAGAATACCCAGGCTATAAGCTTAGGGTGAAGCCATGACTATTGATGAGAACCTTCCAAAACCTGAGCATGGAACGATCCAGGCTCAAGATGTTCATGAGATAGAGAAAGAATCTGAAACGGATTCGGCTGAGAAGCAGAATTTGTTTCCTCCTAGCCTTATAACTGTACAGATTATCAGGACTGCTCTTGAGCTCATATTGGTAGTGCCGTTACTGCCATTGCTCTCTAATCCTCTAGGGATAATCCTTTTCTTGCCTTTTGGTTTGTATTTTGTTTTGCAGGCTGCGGCATGGTCACGGACAGAGAAAGAAACTCAGATCGCTTGGATTTTAGGAAGCAACATTTATAGCCTGATGATTGTTGCGCCTATTGGTGCTTTTTATACATGGTTCGTGATGGAGGTGACGGCTCCAAATGCCGATGTTCGACCATTATGGTGGTTTATAGGTGCCTGCGTTCTTGAAGCAATCATGAGCATTTTTATGATCGTTGCGATGAGTGTGATCAAGAAAAACTCTCCGCATGATTTTCAGGACAAGGGAGTCACTGTCGCTAAACCTCGAATATATGATGATGCTCTACACAGTTCTCAGGGAAGGATACACGAGGTGGGTGATGAATCAGAATCCTTGAAGAAGCATCATGAAGATCCGATTGTAGAAATTCCTTGGCAGC
>NZ_KV817398.1:30853-34319 GCF_001814655.1 Rothia sp. HMSC069C01 | reverse complement strand
GTGAACAGCAATGAGCACCGATAAGAATTTTTCAGCCGCTGATAATAATGATCCGCAGCCTCCCGTGGAAAAGCAAAGTGCATCGAATAATCCGGAGAATTCCCAACAAGAGCCAAAATATACACAGCTGTATGGCTTAGAAGGTGCCGACGGTAAGATGTCCTTGGATCCCCAGGCGTCCCGGGGGTCTCAGGGTGCTGAGGTAAAGGAAGAGCCTCATAAACGCATATCACAACAGTTTGATATAGACCCCAACACCCGCGAGCCTCTTCTCATCGCACAGGCTATCAAGAATATTCTAATTATTATTCCTGCGCTCATCATACTGGTTTTTCTTGTCGGTGGATTTATTTTCGGTTTGATTCATGAGATTGATAGTATTTCCCTGACTATCATAACTATTTTAAACATTATTGCACTGCCCTATATAGTTCACGTTATCTTGCAGATTGTCGCGTTTATGCGGTTTAGGAAATCAGTCAAGTTTCGGTGGATACGAGGTGTCAATATTTACGTCCTTATTGTTGCTCCAATCTCCGAGGTTACCTATGTGCCGTTTATGCTAGAGCGGATTCTTAGGTCATATTCATCTACCGAGAGCTCTCTTGCAATAGTGGGGGTTATGGTAGCCCTTTACGAAGTTATTTTGGGCATCTTAATGATTATTGTCACGACAAATAGTATTAAAAAGACAGACAAATCTTCAGAACAAAAGCAGCATGAGGTATCCGAAGGGGTGCCTGATGAATCGCTCTAGAATCCCTTTGCCTTCGGCTGCACTTGGCGATTCCACGCCCAAAATCCCGTTCCGTAAATTCCTTTTGGGTACACGCGTAAGGTGAAGACAAGTCGTCGTTGAGAGCATACGCGGTGCTATGGTTGAGCTACCAACGACACCACCGAAACACATAGAGAGGAGAGCATGATGCGGCAGCTTTACGCGGCGCAGAAAATCTTCAAAATTACCGACCACTATGTCGTCACCGACGAAGGCGGATACACGGTATATCAAGTTGATGAGAACTACCGGGTTCTCGGCAAAAACATGAATGTGACGAACGTTGAGACTGGCGTGCAGTTCACGCTGGAGCGGCAGCTTGGGCTCGGTACCGTTTTCAATGTTGGCTTTTCCACTGGCGACCAGCTGTATATGCGCAAACGGTTTAAACTCGCTGGGCTCAACATAGAGGCCTACCTCAACCAGACTCCGCTTCAGATCGGGGGTAGTTTCTGGGAGGGTAACTTTGAGATTGTTCTTGAAGGAGGTATCGTCGCCGCTATTCACAAGCCTAGGTTTAAGATGCGCGACAAATATCAGATCACTGTGTACGACCAGCGTTTTCAAGACGTTGCTATTGCAGTTCTCATCGTTGTTGATTATCTATCTGATCAGCGGCAGAAGAACAGGCCTAGAATTAGTTTTCACGGATCCTAAAGTCCCTATGCGTCAGGTTTGATGAGGCGCGAGCAGATAGTATTGTGGCGAGCAGATAATCGATTGTTATCTGCTCGCCACAATAACCATCTGCTCGCAGGGATTAAAGCGTGCTTATAGATATTTACTTATTGAAACACCTAAGAAAAAATATTTAAAACATGAAGTGTTTATAAAAACTTACGAAGCGTGGCGTTATATTTTTATGTGACATGCCCGAATAAGAAATATGACATTTAAAAGTTTTGAACAATGACCACTCTGATATAGAGCATAAAATACATGAACTTCTGTCTTGCGTGATGCAGCAAAACAGCCTTAAAGGGTTGAAAACTCGCCTGTGTGGCTTCTACGGTAGGGGCAGAGGCGTTCAGGAAAGCGCTACGCAGTAAATGCATTATATGAGGTGACCAAACATCACTTTGAGATGTGTTGCTGGTTGTATCTTACAAATGCAATTCTGGGCACTCTAAATAAAATCCTCGCTCCGGAAGAGGAAATGTCATAATCCCGCGCCTTCTTTTATGAGGCGTTCACAGATAGTACGCATTCAAAATTCGCTTTTGTAGCTCTACAGTGGCGAGTGCGTGTATCCAACCACCATGTGAAAGGAAGATAAGTAACATGACTCTCGAAAATACCGGACTTTCCCGCCGTAAGCTGCTGCGTACTACCGCTATTGGCGTTCCTGCCGCTGGTCTACTCGCTTTCGGTTCGACCCTTGTGACCGCACCGAGCGCAAATGCTGTTGATGTTGACGGCTACTGGGGCTCGGGAACATCATTAGGATTCCAGCAGTTTATGAATGCTGTCAGGGGTTCCGGTTTAACGACTGATGGTGTAATCAGCTCGCAGCCCTCAAGCTTTGCCCCTTCCTGCTCCGGCATCGTTGGTGGCTGGGAGTGGGTGGAGGACTCTCAGGCATCTGGTTCCCCAGCAATTGTGGAGATGCAGAACTGGTTGGGTGTAAGCGCAGATGGATTATTTGGTGCTGAGACCGTGAGTGCTTTGCAGGCCCACTACGGTTTGACGGTTGACGGGACACTGGACGGACCTTCGCCTACAATTCAGGCTCTGCAGAACGAGATAAACCAGTACGTCAGCGACCATACCAACGACCATATGAATGATGTGATAAAGAAATTATTTAATTAGCAACGCACACGTCGATATCGCACTCGTTGGGGCGGAGGTTGATACCGTTGCTCCGCCTCATCGAGGCTTTTTAACTTCCTGCACCTGAAAAAATATATGTAAAGGAGGACATTCCTGATGACTCTCGAAAATCCTGGACTTTCTCGCCGTAAGCTGTTGCGTACTACCGCTATTGGTGTGCCTGCTGCTGGTCTGCTCGCTTTCGGCTCGACCCTTGTGACCGCACCGAGCGCAAATGCCCTTCAAGCTGATGGCATCTGGGGTGAAGGAACGACAGTTGCGCTTCAGCAATTCCTAAATCAGGCACTTGGGGCAGGTCTTGAAGTAGATGGGCTGATCGGTAGTCAGCCTGCCTCTGCACAGGAAGAATTGGCTGTTTTTGGATCCGGTTGGGACTGGGTCTCGGATAGTGATGCTTCCGGGTCTGCAACTATCACCGCTATGCAGAACTGGCTGGGAGTCTCAGCGGATGGTCTGATAGGTCGGCAGACGCTCTCTGCTCTGGGCAGTTACGAGGATCCGGAACTCGGTCGGGAAATAGACGAGCTAAACCGTGAGTTGGGTGAGCTTGGCCGATTTGTTGAGGGAGTCGGCGAAGACGTGCAGCGTAAATACGAAGACATTAAAAATAAGCTGAAAGAACTCTACGAAGAAGTTATCCGTAAGTTGCAGGACATGCTCGATAAATTATCAGGTAAACCTGATCCTGAAGCGCGTAAGTGGTTTGAAGAGCATCGGTAAAAGTTTTCGCGGTACTTGGACGGGGCATGTTTCTGCTTAAGAATTTTGCCCCGACAAGGCTTTTTCTAACTTCCTATACCTGAAAATACGCAAAGGAGGGTATTCCTGATGACTCTCGAAAATCCTGGACTTTCT
>NZ_KV817398.1:26041-30753 GCF_001814655.1 Rothia sp. HMSC069C01 | reverse complement strand
GCGCAAATGCTGTTGATGTTGACGGCTACTGGGGTTCGGAGACCTCGACAGGTTTTCAGAAGTTTCTGAATGCCTTTCTGAGTGCTGGATTGGAGGTTGACGGCATGATCAGCTCTCAGCCTTCGAGCATGGCTTCTTCCTGCTCCGGCATCGTTGGTGGTTGGGAGTGGGTAGAAGATTCTCAGGCCAAGGGATCTCCCACTATCGAGTTGATGTTTATGTGGCTGACTCATGATCCAGACGATACTCTTGAGGCAAAGACGCAAGAAGGGAATGCGTCTTTGGCCCGAGAAGGCGAACCTTTGCACAACAACCAAATTTCGCCTACACACATCAAGCTCATGCAGGATCATTATCGGCTTACCCGCAGTGGCATTCTGGAGGCTCCATCGCAGACCATTAAGGCCTTGCAAAAGGAGATCAACCAGTACGTTGGCTAATCCAATGTGACAGTTCTTCACGTGTCGGGAGGGTGGATCGGTCATCTAGTGGTATTTCCATCATCCCGACAAGGAAGGCATCTTCCAGCTCTAGCTTTTCTGTATCTGAAAATACGCAAAGGAGGGTATCCACTATGCCGAATGAACATTCTGGTATTTCGCGTCGTCGCTTGCTGTGCACCGCATCCATAGGTGTTCCCGCCGCAGGCGTTCTGGCGCTGGGGTCCAGCATCGTTAGCGTCCCAGCTGCTCAGTCGCTTGAGGCTGATGGTTATTGGGGTTCCGAGACAACCTCGCAACTTCAAAAGTTTTTCTTCAATATATTTGCGCAGGAACTCGGTCAGCCCACATACGGGTATGAAGACGGTGTCGTGAAATATCAGCCTGTATCGCAGCAGTCCGCAAACCCCGGGCTGGGCAGCGGATGGCAATGGGAATCCGATGGGGGAGCGCAAGGCTACGACTTCACCATCTATTACCTGCAGCGTTGGCTGGGCGGCGTGGAAGCTGACGGCACGATTGGTCCCAACACTATCAAAGCCTTACAAAATCACTATGGTCTCACGGCAGATGGTCGCCTAGATGGACCTTCAGAGACTATCAAGGCTTTGCAGAACGAGATTAGCCAGTACGTCGGTTAGGTTGCTCTACGTGAGACTTGATGATGCGTGAAAAGCACGTTGGTGCTTCTCGGCGGACATATATTTTCATCCTGAAGGAGGATAAAAATGACGAATGAACATTCTGGTATTTCGCGTCGCGGGCTGATGCGTGCCGCCGCTGTAGGCGTGCCCGCTGCGAGTTTGCTGGCTTTCGGCTCCACTCTGGTGACCGCAACAAGTGCGAGTGCGGTTAGCGTTGATGGTTACTGGGGCGAGGAAACCTCTGCAGGGCTCCAACGCTTTATGAATGCCGTGCGTGGGGCCGGGTTGTCGGTGGATGGAGTTATTAGTTCTCAGCCATCAAGTATGGCTCCATCCTGCTCGGGTATCGTCAGCGGTTGGGAATGGGTCGATGATGCACAGGCCTCTGGTTCCCCAACCATGCTGGCCATGTATCAGTGGCTAGGATCCGGAACTAGCTCGCAAAATATTTTCCTCAAAGTCCAGAGCTGGGGTGCGAATGTAACTGGCTACAGCATCACAGGCGTTCATATCAAGCTTTTACAAGAGCATTATGGCCTGACGGCGGATGGAACTTTAGATAGTCCATCACCGACTATTGAGGCTTTGCAGAATGAGATTAATCAGTACGTCGGTTAAAACCCGGTGTTGCTCTTTCACCAGTTAGTGCACAGTCCTTATTGAACTATTTAGGAGAAAAAAATGATACTTCGTAAGTCTGATCGTCCTCGCCGTAAGTTGATGCGCGTCACCTCGCTCGTGGCTCCCATTGTGGGCGCCTTGTTAGCGCTTGGCTTTATGACGGCTCCGGCGGCGAATGCAGCGATTGCCGATAACTCGACAGGCGCAATGCAGGCAGAATCTGAGCAGCTTCATCAAGAAGCCCGGGACGCTACAGATCTAGCAAATAAGTTTGACCAGGATAACATCGCGATTAATGATTCTGCCGCTGAGGATCTGCGTGATGCTGCGCAGAAGGCTGAAGCGATGGCTCAAGAACGAGACCAGGCAGTTCAGGCTGTTGAAGATGCTGATCGTGACGCCGCCAGCCTCTTTGAATAAATAATTCGCAACTAAGTTGTGTGAAGAAGTGATATTGGGGCTCGTGGACTTTTGACTGGTGCCAAGATTGCTTCAAACCTTTTATGAGCCTTAGTTGAGGAAGGAATATTATGACTCTCGAAAATCCCGGTATTTCTCGCCGTAAGCTGTTGCGTACTACCGCCATTGGTGTGCCCGCTGCGGGTATGCTCGCCTTTGGCTCGACCCTCGTGACCGCGCCAGCTGCGAACGCTGCTATGGCAGTTGATGGTTACTGGGGTACGGAGACAACAGAACTTCTCCAAAGTGTCCTTATGCAAGGGGTTCTTGGTCAGTGGTGGTTTCCTGGCTATCCTTTTGGGGATCCTTCGGGGACTATTTCTTCTCAGCCAATATCACGTGCTGAGGAGAACCCCGGTCTGGCTTCAGGCTGGCAGTGGGTTTCCGATGAACAGGTGAAGGGTTCAGGTACTATCGCTAGGTTGCAGCGTGAAAAGCTGGGCTTCGAGAAAGGCGATGGGATTATTGGTCCTCAAACGATTAGTGCTTTGCAGACCTGGCTTGGGCAAACCGCTGACGGCGTGCTTGACGGACCTTCGCCGACGATCGAGGCTCTGCAAAACTATCTGAACTCTCATGTACCTATGACTTAAAAAATAAGTTATCGCGAAAATGGCGTGACATGTTCTCACCTCGTATGTGGTGATGTGAAGAAGGGATATTATGACTCTCGAAAATACCGATCTTTCTCGCCGTAAGCTGCTGCGTACCACCGCCATTGGTGTTCCCGCTGCCGGTGTGGTTGCTTTGGGAGCGAACCTGGTGATGGCCCCAGCTGCGAATGCAGAGACTGACTTGGGTGCCAAGATGAAAGTAGAGTCTGAGAAGCTTCAGGAGAAAGCTCAGAGGGCTAAAGAACTAGCAGACAGCTTCGATCTTGATGCCGCAGCATTTGATGATCCTGCCCTTGAGGCTGCTGTCAAAGATATCAGCGGCCAGCTGCATGATGCTGCTCAAAAAGCCGAAACGTTGGCTCAGCAACGAGCCCAAGAAGCTCAGGCATCTGAAGATGCTGATCGTGAAAATGCCAGTCGCTTTCAATAATTCGCAGCCAATTGTGTGAGGAAGCGAGATTGGGGCTTGTGAGCTTTTGACTGGTGCCAAGATCGTTTCAAACTTTTTATAAGTTTTAGTTGAGGAAGGAGTATTATGACTCTCGAAAATCCCGGACTTTCCCGCCGTAAGCTGTTGCGTACTACCGCCATTGGTGTTCCCGCTGCAGGTATGCTCGCCTTCGGCTCGACTCTCGTGACCGCAACGAGCGCGAATGCTCTTACAGATGATGGTTACTGGGGTTCCGAAACGACGGTTGAGCTGCAGAAGCGCCTCAACAGCATAGCTGCCGTAAACTCTGCGGTGGAGGGCGGTCTTTCCCTCGACGGGCAGATCGACAGTCAGCCCGCATCCCAGTCCAGTGCTAATCCCGGTTTGACGAGCGGCTGGCAGTGGGTTTCTGACGATGCCGCCTCCGGCTCAGAAACCATCAAAGATTTGCAGCGCTGGCTCGGGACGGATGTTGATGGTTTGATCGGACCCTCTACAATCAGTGCTCTGCAAAGCTGGTTGGGTCAAACCGCAGACGGGGTTCTTGACGGTCCCTCACCGGCCATTGTTGCGTTTCAGCGCAAGCTTATTGAAGGTAACTACTCTTAAGGCGTGAGAACCTACACAGCACACAGTCTGTAACCTGCCCGACAACACGGTAGTGCATAACCGTACCCTGACTAAAAAACGTGTTCAGGTGAGTTACGGTTAAAAACTACCAACCGGTTTACCGGTTTCGCATCATGAGGTTGCGGCGTTGGCGCTTATCCTAATGGCGCTGACTCTGCACCTCATGGTGTTTTAACACCGCATAAATAAGGAGGACATATGACTGAACTGGGTACCTCACGCCGCCGATTCCTGCGCGCCGCCGCTGTAGGCATTCCCGCTGCGGGCGCGCTCGCGGTTGGTTCGACTCTGACCGCTCCGGCTGCGAACGCTGCGCAGACTTCGTCAACCCCGTCGAATCAGAACCAGAACCCCGAAGCTCAAGGCGCGGCAACCAACGCGCAGTATCTCAGCGAGAAGGCGAAGAACTTCCATATTCTGCTTGATATGTACAAACAGGCTGGCGACGCGGTAGACGCAACACAGCTGACCCAGGAGGCGCAGCGCATCCGGGGTGCAGCGGACGAATCAAACAGCCCGTTCCCCAGCAGGCCCGTCTCGTGGGCTGGTGTTCAGCTGGAACGGGACAGGATGCAGCTCGCCGCCAAGATCAACTACGCCGCCATGCGTGCCGAAGAGTTAGCCGATGAGCGTACCCGCGCTGGCGGGGGAGTGCCGCAAGGTCGGGATGCGGTGCGCCAGGCTGCACAGAGGCGCGTGATCTATCGTGTGCTCAGCAGCGCATCCCGAGACACTGATGCGCTGGTGACCAAGCTCGAAAACCTGGCGAAGGGTCGGTAAAGCAACGCTCGTCGTGAGCAGATTCCTGCATAAAAAGGCTCTTTATTCCAATAAAGATGGGGAAAACCCGCTTTATTGGAATAAAGAGCCTTTT
>NZ_KV817398.1:0-25941 GCF_001814655.1 Rothia sp. HMSC069C01 | reverse complement strand
AAACCCGCTTTATTGGAATAAAGAGCCTTTTTACAGTGCGCAACCCCCGGTAAACATGGCTGGCTCCGGGAAAGAGAGCGAAAGGAACCCCTCCGGGAAGGACGGTAAAGAACCCGGAGGGGTTAGCTTAGGGTAGGGGGCTTACACCCTACTTCTTAATCGGTTCGCGCGAGATAACAACCTTCACCGCATTATGCTCGGCGGCATTTGCGAACAGGTCGTATGCCTCCTCGAACTGGTCGAAGGTGAAGTAGTGGGTTGCCATCGCCTTTGCGTTCAGGCGGCCCGAACGCACCATATTCAGCAGGTTGCCTACGGTGTTGCAGTTCACCAGACCCATGTTGATATTTACGTTCGAGATCCACATGGTGTTAATCGGCAGCTCCACTGGCTTGCCGTGCACACCCGCGTTCGCAATGTTGCCGTAGGGGCGCACGATCTTGGTGCAGGTCTCGAAGGTCTGCGGCACGCCCACAGCCTCAATCGCCACATCCACGCCCAAACCGTCGGGGGAGAGGGCCTTAATTTTCTCGATAAAGTCTGGATCGGCGGCGTTCACCTTATCGGTTGCGCCCAATTCCAGCGCCTTGTTCATACGGTTATCGTCCATATCGACGGTAATCACGCGCCCGGCACCGCACAGGTTTGCCGTCATGATTGCGCCCAGACCCACCGGACCTGCGCCGATAACCGCAACCGTATCGCCGGGTTTGGTGTTGCCGTTGAGAATACCCATCTCGAAACCGGTCGGAAGCGCATCCGTGAGGAAGAGAACATCTTCGTCGGTCAGTCCCTCGGGAACCATGTGAACCGACGTCTCAGCGTAAGGAATGCGCACATACTCAGCCTGGGTGCCGTCAATCATGTACCCGAAAATCCAGCCGACGCCGCCCACGGTCTGGCAGTGCGAAGGCTTATTGTCCTTACAGTATGAGCACTTGCCGCAGTTCGTGACCGCCGGAATAATGATGCGGTCGCCAACCTTCAAATCGGTGACCGCAGAGCCGACTTCGGTAATCGTGCCGATAGCTTCGTGGCCCAGGATGCGCCCTTCTTCAACCTCGGGAACGTCACCCTTGAGGATGTGCAGGTCGGTGCCGCAGATGGTGGTGGTATCAACGCGAGCAATGACGTCGGTGGGTTCAAGGATGGTGGCGTCTGGAACTTCTTCCCAAGCTCGCTTGCCTGGACCGTGGTAAACAACTGCCTTCATGGTGACTCCTAACTGAGATTTTATGAGGGGCTGTAGCTACAGCATCATCGCTTATAGTCTCAACCTATCAAGAGTTCTTTATAGGTTGTACCTTCATTAAACCGGAAAAATCCGTAACTTCCTAGGTGTTACGCAGATTACATTTAAGGTTATGGTGACTGTAAGGAGACGGCAGGTTCATGGGCGATGCGCTCTATACCGCGAGCAGGTGGTTTTTGGTACGAGCAGGTAGTATTTTCCTACCTGCTCGCGTACATGCACGAGGGGGCGATACCGCACGGATACCGCCTCATAGCTTAGATACTTGCGCTATGACCCACCTTCACGTGGCTGTGGCGATCACGCTCAGCATCGTGATAATCCGACTTGAAGCCCTTGAGTACTACCTCAATATCGTTCTCCTTCGCATAAACATTGGAGAAGTCCTCAATCAGCTCCAGCACATCGCTGGCGATATACGAAGAGTTCTCGGCATTGATCGTGACCTTCGAGCCGGGGCGAATATTCTTCAGCGTCTTCTTAATAGCCGCCTTGTTCAAGAACGACACCTCTTCCGCCAAATCCAGCGTAATTTCGTCGGCCTCTGCAAGCTCCTCACGGCTGAGGTAGTAGGCGCGCTTCATATTGCCCTGCAGCACGAAGAAGATACTGATCGCCAGACCAATACCCACGCCCTCCAGCAGGTCAAGGGCAACCACGGCATCACCGCGCGGTGCCGGTAAAAGCCCTCATGGGCGGCAGAAAAACACGACGATAAACGCAGGGCCACGCGCCTCGTAAATGGTAGGGTGGTTGCTAAAAATAGGCTGCATATGGGGGATAGCATGGCGGACAACTACATATACCGGGATATTGCCAGCGGTGAAGCATTCCGCGAGCACCTGAGCTCACTGGGCTGGTCGAAACCACGCAAAAATCAGCCCGGATTCACCCAAGAATACGGTGAAGACCTCATATTTCGGGCTGCTTTTCTCTACGCAACATTCAACCATACGCCGGGGAACTACAGCGGCATCCCGGCGTTTTATGTGATGTCTAAAAAATGGCGTAAAACCCTGCGAAAAATATCGGCACACCTCGATCAGCCTCTTAAATCTGTGCCCTCCCCACATGACGGCGATATGTACTTTATAAGCGTTGGCCACCCCCGCTACCACGAATTTGTGGATCACGAAGCGAGAATGACTTACCTGAGGCCCGATGGGACGCTCAATATAGAAGCATTCACTCGTTTCAGCACCGCCGCTCATCGGTTCATGGAAACCTTTGATCTGGCGGACTATGTGGCGCTCACCGAGCAGGAGCTGCAGCAGCAGCGCCTCGATACCGTGCTGCCGGATGTGCTCGGGTATTTGTCCGTAAACACGATGAACGACCTGCGCGATGAACTCTACCGGAACGTGCACGCACATCTTACCGACCGCAGCGCCACGCTCTTCGCGGATCAGCACGTGCTGCGACGCCGGTGGGATGTTATCGCAGACTATTTCTCGCTGACCTGACAGGCGATGGTGAGAGCCTTGAGACGGGCGCGGCAAAGCCTTAAACCGGCAGGGAGCGCGCGGTTTCGGAAATGTGCCTGACTCGTTGGCGCATCCAGGTGAACGCCCACACCAGCACGAAAGCGGCGACCATCGTCAGCACAATCGTGCCGCCAGTCGGCAGGTTAAACGCCCACGAGAAGTACAGCCCCACCGTCGAACACAGCACGCCGAAAACCGGAGAGAACAGCATCATAGTGCTTAAACGGCGGCATGCGAGCCGCGATGCGCTGGCCGGAACCACAATGAGCGCAAGCACCAGCACATTCCCGAGCGTCTGCAAAGAAATCACCACGGAAACCGTCACGAGCACATACAGCAAAATATCCAGCCACAGCACCGGCAAACCCAACGCGCGAGCACTTTCACGGTCCAGGCTCACCGTCACCAGCTGCCGATGAAACAGCCACAGAAGCAGCAGAATCCCGGCGGACATAGCCGCCGCCTGGGTAATATCGCCGCGTGAAACCCCCACAATAGAACCGAACAGGAAATCCTGAATCGACCCCGAATACCCCGGTGCCAGCGAAATAATCACAATACCCAACGCGAACGAACCGGCAAAGAAAATACCGATTACCGAATCCTCGCGCAGCTTCTGGTTCTGACTAAAAATAGCCACCAAAACCGCCGTGATAACGCCCGCGATCAAGCCCCCGAACACCAAGTTGCCGCCTATAACGAACGCAACCGCCAAGCCGGGAAACACCGAGTGGGCAACCGCATCGCCAATAAAAACCATGCCGCGCATCATCACATGGCACCCCACCACGCCCGTCACCAAAGAAGCCAGCGTCACTGCGGCGAGGGCGCGCGGCAGAAACGCCAGGGAAGGGTTGAAAAGGTCAAACAGAAAATCGAGGGGAGTAATCATGCTGCTGCCTCCTGCGGGGTTACACGATGACCGGCAGGATGCCCCTGCCGGGTGCCGCCGGTCGAGTCGCCGCCTGCGCCCGGAACGCCAATCTTAGGCGATGGGCTTGTGCCCGCGCTTCCGCCTTTACCTGTGCTTTCACCCTCGCCCTCAAGTTCGTGCCCGTGCACCCAGGCGTAAAGCTGATGCGGTGAAAAATCCTCGGCTTTGCCGTCCAAACTCAAAGAACCGCGCACCCCGCACAGCCGCGAACAAGACTCCTGCGCCGCCACAATATCGTGGGTAGACATCAGAATCGTCACGCCCTCGCCCGCCAGCTGCCGGTACAGTTCGGTGAGCGCGGACTGGGTAGGCGCATCCACCCCCGTGAAGGGCTCGTCAAGAAGCAAAAGCGCCGGTTCAACCGCGAGAGCACGCGCCAGAAGCACCCGCTGCCGCTGCCCGCCGGAAAGCTCTCCGATGGGACGGTTCTTCAGCGGCATTAAATCCGTGCGTTCCAAAGCGTGAAAAACCTTGACCCAATCCGCAGTTTTAGGGCGACGAAACCAGCCGATCTCGCGGGTTCGCCCGGTCATGACCGCATCCTTGACGGTGATCGGGAAATCCCACTGAAACTGGTGCTTCTGCGGCACATAGCCGATGCGCGCCCGCGCGGTGCGTGCAGTACTGCCCAGCACCCGAATGCTCCCCGAAGCAGGATGCAGCAGCCCCATAATGGCACGTAACAGCGTGGTTTTTCCGGCACCGTTCGCCCCGAGAAGACCCACAAATTCGCCGGGGTTCAGGGTGAGCGAAAAGTCCCGCAGCACCGCCCGCCGCCCGTACCCCGCATAGAGGTTCTGGATGCTCAGCGTCGGATTTTCACTCCCCGGCGCAGGGTCATTTTTGGAGCCTAGCACGGTGGTACCTTTACTCATCCCGCGTGCCCTTTCCGCTTGTCATGATGCGCTCGGCCTGCGCCTGCGCGGCCTTATTGCGGCGCATCATGAAGAGCCCTGCTGCGGCAAGTACCGCCACAGTCCCCGCGCCGAGCGCCACCGGAAGGGCAGGGAACCCGCCGGATGAGGCCCCCGGACTATCGGAAGCCGCCGCAGAGTGCGCGCCCTCCGATTCGCCCGCCGGTGCCTGATCCGTGGCCTGCTGCGCCAGAGTGTATACCTCGTCCGCAGTCACCGAATCCCCGATGGCGAACTTCATATAGCGGGTATCGGAAACAACCGAACCATCCGCAAGTTCCGCACGGGCCGTCACCTTCAGCAGATAGGCGCCGGGCTTGGTAAACACCCAATTGGCGTGGGTGTGCGTGTTCTTCTCAACCCATATATCCTGCGGCTCGTGCTTGGACGAATCCCACAAAACCTGCGGCTTCGAGAAGTTCCCATTCTCCAGGTACAGCGTGAACTGCCCCGGTCCCTGAACCTGCTCTAGGGTGAGGGTGACCCCGCGCGGGGTTTTCTGCACAAGCCCCGGGTCCTGAGTGGTCCAGCCAGGCCAGACGACCCCCTTCGTCTCGGTCTGCGGAATCACATACACCTGCTCGCCGGGCTGCGCACCCACAAACGAATAACGGTCATCATCAGGAACCTGGCGAAGGGCCGTATCGGAGCCGCGGTACAGCACATCATCCACGCTGCGCCAGATGGGTGTAGCGGCATGATCGTCATGGATCATGAGCTGAAACTTGCCGTCGGTAAAACGTGGACCCATATCAACATGCCCGCTCGAAATTTCGGTGCGTCCCGTGCCCACTGGCTGCTCGGGCGAGAGCGTCTGCTGCAGAGCCTTCTGCTCTTTGCTGAGGTTATCGCTTGTGGCTGCCGTGCTTGACGATGCACCCGGCGCGGGCGTGTGATCGGCATATGCCGGATTGGCTATAGAGGCTGTGAGACCCACACATAAAGCGAATGAAATAACCTTCTGACTAGTTTTTATTCCAAAAATAGAATATTTCATGTATGTCTTCTTCCTCAACGTTGATGGATGTATATGCATATGTGGCTATGGACGAGAATACGACTTTACCGCCCAACCGCTCGCTGGATAGTATGTGCGTTGGCGCGCATCATATCCGCATAGTGGGGTGCCTCATCATCGAGCGAATCGGAATATAAGGTACCCACCTGAACCCCGTTTTCATGGGCGACCTCCCGCAAAACTGGGCTTCGCATGCGAGTATTCCGATCAAGGAATATAGCCGGTACACGCAAATCCCTGATAGTGCGCTGCAGCCGCTGCCGCTGTTGGATGCTTGGCTCACTGCCCGCCACCGGCGTCACAAATCCCGCCACCGTCAGCCCATAAGTACTTGCCAGATAGCGGTACCCGTCATGGGTGGTAATCAGGTTTTTCGAGGCTTCGGGCAAAGATGCATAGATGCCGCGAATCTCCCAGTCCAGCTCATCAAGCTCGCGCATAACACGCTCGGTATTCGCCGTGTACAGGCTGGTTCCGGGTGGGTCAGCCTCGGCGAGAGCATCACGCATGACCTGCGCGGCCGCCTTCATATTTGGCACCGAATGCCATATATGCGGGTCTATCTCGCCGTGCACATGTTTGCCGAGCACCGCCTGCGCCAGCAAATACACCTGCCCCCGATGCTCGCGCGAAGACCCCCTCAAGAACCCGTACTGGCCGCCCGCAGGAACCTCCTGCAGAGTGCGCGAAGGAACCGCAATGATCGTGCGAGCTAGGTCGTGTTCGGTGACTTTCCCGCCGTTATCGGCGCGAATCACAAGCCGTCCCGTATATGCCTGAACGGCTATATCCGCATGTCCAGAGGCTAAAACGGTCGTATTTGCACCCAGACGAGAGGCGGCCTCGGCAGGATCCTCACCCACCACAACGTGCAGTGTTCCCTGCGCCTGCCGCACCCCCTCGGGCGCGTTGCGGGGCGTTGCCAGAACATCAAGTTCGTACATACCGGCATCCGCAAAAGCCCACGAAAGATGCGTATGCGCCTGCAACGGAAGCTCCAGCGATCCCATATCACCGGTACGCACCCTCACACCATCCTGCGTGGATTCTTGCGTGCCGCGCGCCTGAGAATCGCACATCATCTCAACCGCGCCGAAGGTCTGTGTAATAAACGCCGCAACCTGCCCGGGCCCCTTCACACGGGTAACCGAAAACGCGACCGAAGCATCCGAATCTGAGGGTGAATCAGCGGAACGGCTGGCGGATGCGCTCGAAGACTCGGCGCCCTCAACGCGCAGCCCCAACCAGATGGAATCCAGCGAGGCATCCTCTACCACGGGCTCAAGCTTGCCGCCGTACTGCTCAATCCTTTCGGCAACCGCCACCTGCGCCGAACCCTGCGGCAGGTTAGAGCTCACCATCGCCGCCATTTTGCGCTGTTCCAGCAGCAGACCGTTGGTGAACGCCAGCCGTGCGTAGGCGACATCACGCACATCCCGCAGGCTCGGCTCATAGGAATGCGGGTCTGCACCATTGGGAATGAGGGCGTGTACCCGCGCACGCTCGCCGCCAACAGCACGCGCCACATCCGCCAAAATCGGGGTTGTCGCCACCACCTGAAGACGCCCGTCGGCATCAAAACCTGAGGACGTATTCTGTGCGGTGCAGGCGCTTAACGCCGCGCAAACAGGCAGAAAACCCAGGAAAGCGCGGCGGCTGAGCGGAAGTTCGAGTGAGCGCTGCGGTGTACAAGACTGACGGCGTGAACCTCTAGAGCTCATGGTGATGCCGACGGCGCACGGTGTATACGATCATGCCTCCCAGCGCGACGGCAAGCACAGAGGTGCTGACCATAAACGGATTAAACCCTGCCCCGGTGTTGGCGAGCTTCCCGGCGGCAGCGGCCTGCTGCGCATCCTTAAGCTCCTGGTTGGTGAGGGCGCAGTCCTTGCCCGAGGCGGTCTTGCCGACAATGCGTACCTTCGTGCCGTCCGGCTTCGTCACAATACCGCTGGCCGCATCCACGGCGCCCCGCTGGGATTGCTGTTCGGTAGGTTTATGAGTGGTCGAATTTTCGGCGTTCTCAGGCGCGTTCTTCTCATGATGCGCGGGCTCGGGGTTCGCCGGATTATCGGCATTGCCCACCGTAAAGTTCAGGGTCGATGTGCTCTCGACGGTCTGCCCGTTCTTCAGATGCACCTGCCAACCGATCGTCACCCGGTAGCGGCCCTCAGCGGTAAACACCCAGTTGCTGTGTTGGTGCGTATTCAGCGGAACCTGAAATGAGCCACCACGAGAATCGAAGACTTTTTGCCCAGCAGATCCGAAGTTGCCCGAAAGGAACACCGACATTGAGCCGGGACCGTCGAATCCCTTCAAACTCATGGTGACCGGTCCATCGGCCTGTTTGAGAAGTTCGGGATCCTGGGTACTCCATCCCAGCCACGGCACGCCTGCCTGCTGGGTTGCCCCAATCATGTGCACGGTACTTCCCGCTGGGGCAATATCTTCCATGCCCGCCGGGAATTTCAGCTTCGCAGCATCGCCGAGGACGAATTCTAAAGAACCGGGTGACACATGTTTGGGCGGGCTGAACCGATCGTCTTTCACGGCAGAACTCAGCGTGGAACCGTTCAAGACCGGGCCAACGTCAAAATGCCCCTCGGTAGCGCGATCCGCTGCGGTATGATCCGCAGTTGTTACCATCGGCAGAGTACCGGGAATATTCGCCGGGCTTTGGGTGCTTCGTGACTGCACGGAATCCTTGACGACAACCTCGGTTGGAATGCACTTCTCGGATTCGGTTCCGGGATAAGGGCCGCCGCGAGAACCCGAAGACGGTGCGGTATTGCCCGAAGTCCCTGAACCGCCAGAACCCGCACTCCGAACGGTCGGCGCGGTAACCTTTTGGGCATTTGACCCGTTGACCGTGTGGTTCGGTGTGCCGGCATTCTGATCGGCTTGCTGCGGTGCCGGGGCGGGTGCATTGGGCGCGGGTGCATCACCCGTTGCAATCTGGGGGCTGGGTGCCTCGTCCGCCGAAGATTCAGACTGAGCCGGGGCGGCTTCCACACTCGACGAATCCTGATGCGCGGGCTCGATCACCTGATGCTGCGCGTGAGAACTACCTGCGCCGTGATTTCCCTCTGATGAGCGCTCATTCGGGGCAGCATCCCGATGCGCCTGCTCACCGCCCTCCTCACGCTGCGGCGAAGCGGCAGCTGATTCGGCGGAGTCCTGCGGGTTTTGTGCCCGATGCCCCTGCTCGAAAACATCCTGCGGAACTTCGCCCACCACAACGGTGTAGGTCTCCTCCGCGTGAACCTGCGTGCCGTCCGCGAGCTCGGCGCTCGTGCGGAAAGTGAACCGGTAGGTTCCGGCGGCGGTAAACGCCCACGCAGCATGCACATGAGAACCCGCCTCAAGCTCGTAGGGCGCTAGCCGATCCGCCGTGCTGAACATGCGTGATGCCCCGGAGAGATTCTCCTGAAAAACCTCAGCGCGTGCACCTTCGGGAACCTCGCTTTTGACGAGTTCAACCGTGATTTTATTGTTTTTCAGAGCGCCCTGCGGAATGTTTTCGGCACTGAAGCCAGGGTAGAGAAGCCCATCGGTATGCTTCTGCGAGATGTACCAGATGGGGGTGCCTTCGGGGGCGATAAAATCATATCCGGCGGCGACGCGGGTTTGGGATTGATCGTTGGCGGGCAGATTGAAAACGGTGGTGGAGGGGTTGAAAAGACCTTCACCATCCTGCGTTTCGGCCTTGGAGTTTAGGGAGAGTTTTCCGTCGTGAAGCTCGGCGTTGAGCAGTTCGGTATGCACACCGCGCACAATGTAATTCCCGGTGTAACTGCGCGGTTCTGCCTGTGCTGCACCCGCGCTGTGTTCTTCGTGTGCGAGCGCCGCCGGTGCCGTGTTGAAAGCGGGCAGCGCGGGGGAGAGGGCTAGTGTGCATCCCAGGGCGGTGGTTCCGATGATGGTAAATGTTTTGCGACCGCGTTGCTCTCGCGGTGGGGTTTGCGGGGTGGATCTGCGCATAGTTTTCCTCCAACGACGGTGTGGTGTGTGAGTTCACGACGCATCGGTGCGTGTGATTATGAGAATCACTATACATATCTATTTTGATTATGACAATTATTCTCAATTAGTGATAGGCTGTGTGTACAAAATGAGAAAGGTTGTCATGTACACGAAATACACACATCGTCGTGCGCTGAGTGCATCCCTTGCTCGTATTTCCGCAGTAGCTCTGCTGGCTCTTGCTGGCGCATCGCCTATGCTCCCCGCGCATGCGGGACCCGACGACGGGCGCATTATTACTACTCAGGGCCATGTTGATGCCCCGAAAACCTACTGGGAAAACGGCGGTTTCGCACTCAAAAACGAAGCAAACCCCTATAAGACCGGTGCCGATCTCTACGACCTCGATAAGACCGTCAACTGGGTGGGGAAGGGGTGGGATGGCCGCAATGGTGCATCCCAATACACTCTGACCCTCACTGATTCACCTAATCTGCGTTTTCTGGGCGAACCCGGGCAGACCCTCTACATGGCGCCCACCCTGACCTGGGGTAATCACGATCCCATCTGGGCGGGGCTGGGTTCATCCGTCAAAATCCCTACTGAAAAATTCCGCGATGGCATTTATGCGACCGATATTCTCTCGGTTGAAGGCCCCGGCCGCATGGAGCTTTTTCGCTACAACCCCGATGAAGGACCTGCGGACGTAAACCGCATCCTATCAAGCACGAGTACCGGGTGGCACTCCTGGCTGCTCAGCAAAGGAAGCCACACGCATAACACCACAACCTTCACACGACCCGGGCGTTATGTGGTGACTTATCGCACGGTAGCGCGCGGCACGGACGGATCAATCATTCAATCCCCGCCGCAAAAACTCGTGTGGCAGGTGGGCGGGCGTAAGCCCATTCTCGGTGACGGAACCCCGAACGCGGTACCGACCATTGACCGCTACAATGCTGCACCCGTCGGGAACCTGGACTTAGCCAAATACGTGCTTTCCGTGGCACCCCACAAGCTCGATCCCGACCCCGCGAAGAACAAGGATGCCGACGATAAACTCAGCGACATCACCTTCACCGCGGCCGATAAAAACCTCAGCGGAACGCTCACCCTGTACAACAACGGGTACTTCCTCACCGACCTTGAGGTAAAGAACGGCACCGCCACCTGGAGCGAAATGATGGGCGGCGAATCCTCGCATCTGCAGGCTGTCTTCACCCCAAGCGGGAACGAGGGCGCGCGCTGGATTTCGCATAAGCTCGCCTATGAACCCGGGCATGCCGAGAGCGTATACAGTGACGACGGCACCGGAGACTGGCCCGTTGAAGAACCCGATGAGCGCAATACCGTGCTTCCCACCGCCCAATACACCCCCGCCAGCGGCGACTACACCGTACGTACCGTGCCCTCCACACGGGAAGGATACCGCACGCTTGAGGTGACCTTCGCCGACCCTAACGTTCGTGGGTTTATCCGGGGTGGATTCTACGCCCCCAACGACTACGAATACCCCAAATTCGATATAGAAACCACGATCGACAACGGGGTAGCGCGCTTCACCTACCGGGAAGACAGCTACTTTGAGAACAGCGAGCTTATCGTGAAAGTGCTGCCGCATCCCGATATGAATGCCCGCACCTCACAGGTGAAACTCACCCAGAATTATCAGCGCGGCGGCGATTACAGCGCCACGGGAACACTGGGTGCGGATTCGCCCGCCGCAAACCCCCAGCCGGGCGACTCACACACCCCGGACCCCCAGCCAAGCCCCTCCGCTGACCCGAGCGGTCCCGACCCCAACGATGCGCTGCCCAGTGTATCCCCCGCCCCGGCGGCTCCCGAGAAGCCGAGCGCAAACCCGACTCCTTCGCGAGATGGGGATACACAACGCACGCAAAACCCCGCACCGAAGGCACCCGCCCCCATGCCAACCTGCGAGGCGGGCAAGATTGACGGTCGTTATAAAATCGGCGATGGGCACCTAGACCTTCAAGCACAACTGCGTGATAACCGGCTGGAACTGGGACTCAAAGACGATAGCGGACTCATCGATGCGGACTCGGTAGTACGCCCGTTGGATACCGTGGTGTGGACCGTCAGTGACCGCGCCCGCCGCAGCCGCAACGAGCACATGAACTCGCCCAAACTCGACTTTATCGGACCGGTCGGAACCGCGTTTTACGGGCTTCCGCAAACCCAGATGCGCGGGCTGCCTTGGCCCGGGTACAGCACCCAGGATGTGGACTACAGTAGGCTCGACGGCGGCGTAACCCTGCACGTTGTGCCCCGCAGCATGCCGAAGGGCGCGCGGTTCGGTGTCTTCACCGAGTCGCTGACCGGCCCCGAGGTTCTGCTGGATTCGACCAAAAATCAACATAGTATATCGATTGACTACGCAACCCACGCGCACGCCAACTGGGTGTTTACCGAGCCTGGGCATTACATGTTTGACGTTCAGTACACCGCAAAACTCAAAGACGGTACCGAGATCACAAGTAAAGTCCAGCATCTTGCCGTCGCCGTCGGGAATGAGGCAAGCAACGCATGCTCCTTTACCGCAGCGCCAGAACCGGGCAAGGGCACAAACGGCGGTTCATCCTCCGGGCAGAAGACCGGGCAAGACTCCTTGGCACGGGTAGGTACCCCTCAGGGCGCTGTGCGCGTTCCCAATGCCCCAGCGGATGCGGCGCATCCGCACAACCCGACCGAACCGCAGGATGCCTCGGCAGCCCCGCAGAACGGTACAGAGGGCACGAACCCGCAAGGTTCTGAGCAAGCGGCGAACCCGGGAACAGCTCAGAGGGCGGGTACCCAGGCTGGTACAACTACAGAGAACGGCACGGTCACCGGATCGTCAGGGAACGGCGTATCGGGCGGTTCAGGTTCGGGCGCATCCGGCGTGGTTCAGGGGTCTGCAGGCGGTGCATCCGCGGGCTCGAACGCGCTGGCACATACCGGATTTGCCGTGATTCCCGTGGTAATCGCGGGCGTTGCGCTTCTGGGCACTGGTGCTGTTTTGGTGATCCGTCGTCGGCAAAAGTAGCCGCGGTGTAAGACACCGAACACGCATCACGCCTTATGACCTCACCATTTTTGCGAAAACGGTGAGGTCATAACCGTTTAAGAGCGTGTTGAGCAGGGGTTTTGGCGGGTAGAGCACCAAGAGCGCTGCCCGTCTTATACCTTCTTAAAATCCCCGCTGACCGTGAGCAAAAGGCTGAATCTTGCGGATGCGCCGGTTACACTAGGTATAGCCGTGAGACCTACCCGAGCACTAGAGCGTGAGGAGCAACCGTGGACGATGCAATAACCGGCATGCGCGAAGGAGCGCCGCTAGGATCCGCCTTCACGCTTATTCGCGCGGTAGGTTCCGGCACGGTCGGCACCGTCTGGGCGGTCTCACGTAAAGGCTCATGGGCGCTGTATGCTGCTAAATTCCTCAAGCCCGAGTACCACAAAGACAGCGAATTTCTTGAGCGGTTCGTGCGCGAACGCACCGTGCTTTCGCAGCTGCACCACCAGTACATCGTGCCGATCGAAGACATGGTGGTCGAGGGCGACAACCTGGCGATCGTCATGGAATACCAGCATGGTGGAAGCGTGCGCGAGTTTTTGCAGAAGCAGAAGAATCTGCTGCCTGGCGAGGCCTTCGGCATTGTCGAGCGCGTGCTTTTGGCGCTGGAATACGCGCATCGTTCCGGGGTTCTGCACCTAGATATTAAGCCCGATAACGTGCTTTTATCGGGGCATTACGGCGATGCCCTCGTGGAGCAGGTGCGGGTTGCCGACTTCGGTATCGCCACGCTCATGGGGCAGACGGAGAGCCAGGGTTTTTACGGTACGCCCGCCTACATGTCGCCCGAGCGTAAAGCCTATGGAAGCTCGGATTCCTCAGCCGATATTTATTCCGCCGGTGTTATGCTGCACGAGCTTCTGGTCGGCGCCGTTCCGCTGGTGGATGCGGATTCTGCCGTTCAGATCAGCGATCACCTTCCCGAGGATGTGTGCACCGTCCTTGAGAATCTTATGAGCCTATCGCCCAAGAACCGCCCGCAGGCCGCGCAGGCTGTGGCGCAGGTTCGGGATCTGCGCAAGAAATACCAGGATGCCGACCGGTTCGAGTATGAGGAACGTGCCTCAGAAAATCAGAGCACCGGTGGTCGTCAGCGCACGGTTATTCGCGGCGGCGAGCAGGCACCCGCTCAAGCCGCGTCGGATAACTACAGCACCCAAGTACCCGAACTGGGTGAAGCCTCGCATCAGACGATTATCCGCCCGGTGACCGAGGCGCCGGTTGTCGAAGAGGAAGAAATCGACGAAGAATTTGAGAATGAGCAGCCGAGAACGGTTGCCTCACAGCTCAAACGCCCGCTCGTGTGGGGGTCGATATTAGGTATTTTGGCGCTTATTTGCGCGTGCGTTTTCGTCTTTATCAACAGCTCCGGTGAGAAGAAGCAAGAGGGGCCAAAAGAGCATTGGACCGCATCCTCAGGCACGAATTCGCCCCTGCCGAGCGGCTTAGGCACCCGCCTGGAGGCTGACTATGACCCGTCGTCTCATACGGCGACCGTGAAATTTGAGTACTCGACGCAAAAATCCGGGCTGCACGGCGATATTCTGCAGGTCATTCCCGGGCTGAGCACCGATTCCTGCCCGCAAACTACATGGAACCAGGCGAGTGAGGCCGAGGAGATCCGCAAAAATCAGGCCGCCATTACCGGGCTGGATACGAAATGCGCCTGGAACGTGAGTAACCTCAAGATTCCGGCGAACTCAGCCGTAACCATGAGCGCCAAGGTCGATATCGATATTCCCGACCAGAAGAGCCTCGAAAAATGGTTGGGCGAGATCACCAAGAAAACCCAGACCGCCATTAGCGACCCGGACGTGAAATCGGCTTCATACCCCATTCAGCGCATCCAGAAGATTGAGGTGCAGGTGCCCAACCGCGTGGTTAACCAATCGGCAGTACCGGTTACCCTGCTGCCGGTGTGGCCCAGCGGCAAGGACGACCTGAACCCACTCATGAAGCTGCCGCAGACCGGCACACCCTCCCAGGCCATTACCTCGCTGGCGCCGGACACGGGCGATATCGCTTTCACAGACGGATGCTCCGGTCACCTGTCGATTTCAGCGGATCAGAAAAATGTGACGGCCCTATCGGTTGCTCCCCAGTGCAAGCTCAACGTTCAGGTGGGTAACTTCACAAATCTGCAAAGTAACGCTTTCAGTATTACATCACGGTAATTGAACATCTGTTGATCGTGCGACAGAGCGTTAAGATTGGCATATTTCCCGCACATTCTACTCATGGCGCGGTAGAATACCTTTAAGTTGCCTCGAACGGTTTACTCAACGCCACACACATACGATGCAACATTACTGTCCATAAAATCAGCCACCTTCCGGAGTGCCATATGTCTACACGCTTCGACGCGTCAGAATCACGGCTGACGTGGAAGAGCCGCTGTGTGCGGGTGCCTTTAACCATCGGGGTCATTGGCAGTTTGCTCCTTGCGGCATGCTCCTCGTCAGACCAGCAGAATAGTGATCCTACCTCGCCCGGGCAGACGACCCAGCAGAGCGAACAGCAGGTGCAAAACCCCACGCACGTGCTGCAGAACGTGAACCTTAAACTTGCGAGCAACGGTAACGTTTCTGCTATTGACACCAACAATATCTATGTCAATGAACAAGAGCACAAGAGCTCCAGCAAGACCATCAATTTCAAGGTCAAGGACGTTATTAACGACGTCCCGGTGCGCGTCAGCACCCAGTACCAGAGCTCCAAAGGCACCGGTACAAACCTGAAAGACCTGAACGGTTACTCCGGCGAGCTGACTATTAAGGTCACCGTCGAAAACCTTACGCTCAAGTCCCAAGAGGTAAGCTACGATGCGGGCGGCACCAAACGCACCAACCAGGCGCTTGTCGGTGTTCCGTTTACGGTGGCAGGGTCGGTTTCACTCGATAATGTGAAATCCAACCAGATCATTACCTCCGGCGATAAGACGGACGACAGCGCAACCAACGGCGTGATCAGCACGACCGGGGACGGCAAGGCGAATGTGCAGTGGGGTGCGATCCTGGCGCCTCCGACCTCCGGGGCAAGCACATCGTTCACGCTGAAGGTGAATGCGCAGGACTTCAAGGCACCCGATTTCGATATCGCGGTTCAGCCGGGGTTCGCCTCTGATCTTTCGGGTGAGAGCGTGCTCAACAACAGCTTCAATAAGAACGACGCCAACCAGGTTGCGATGCTTCAGCGCACTATCGACTTGGTGAACAATGTCGATTCGACGATTACCAGCGCCAGCTCGCAGGTGAACGAACTGCGCTCCAGCCTGGACAACACCTCGGACACCCTGGGTCAGGATGCCGCGAAAAACCTGCAGGCTAACAGCGAGAGCCTGACCAAGCGTATGGCGGAGCTTGACGGGCAGATTCAGTCCCTCAAGGATGACCTTGCCAAGACTGCCGACGGTAACAAGAACCAGCTCATCAGCCAGCTGGAAAGCACCGTGAACACGATGGATACCCTGCTGGGTGATACCTCGCAGGTTCCGAATGTCTCGGTTTCGCATCAAAACGGGTCATGCACCGTCGATCGCGGTGCAGCCGGAGGCGGATCGAGCGTATACGGCAACCTCGTGCAGCTTTCCCAGATTCTCAACAACTATGCCGATGCCAGCGGCGACTGTCAGCATGCCCTCACGGACTCGCTGCGCCAAACCATCGGGCCGGACAACCCCAGCCCCGAGGTCTGCCGTGATGGATCCTCGGTCACCTGTTCCCTGTACGGTGCTTCGGTCACCTCGCAGGCAAGCCTGATTGGTCTCGTCGCTAATGGTGAGAAGCTTGTGAACGAGCTGCAGCCTGAGTACCTCAAGGGTGCCAACAAGAACTACCGTGCCCTGCGCGGCGAGGTAGACAACCTGACGAAGTACCTGCAGAGCGATGAAGGCAAGAAAGCCATTCGAGACCACCAGCAGAACGGTGACGTCACGGAATCGCTCAAGTCTAGCCGCCGGTCGGTAGATGAGCTCAAGAAAACCTCGGATGAGCTCACCAAGGCGCTCAACAGCCTGCACAGCAAGGCCGTGGCGGCGCGCAACGACGTGAGCGGAAACTCGAACTCTATAGACCAGCAGAACGAAGATATCGCTAACGAACTCTGCAAGCTTTCGGTAGAAAACGGCGGCAAGCTCTCGCAAGAGGAAGTAGACCGCCTGCGCTCCTACCTGACTTCTACGCCTTGCGGTGAGACCCCGAGAACCCCGCAGCGCGATCAGAATAACCAGAACCAAGGCGATCAGAACACCCCGAACAATAACCAAAACGGGAACAACGGTAACCAGAACGACCAGAACCAGGGTCATCAGGATAATAACCAGAACACCCCCAATAACAACCAGAAAGGTCAGAACGATCAGAATGGCCAGGGCGGTGCGCAGGTAACCCCGCAGAACGACCCGACTGAGAATGGCCAGAACGGTCAAAACGATCAAAACGGTCAGAACCAGAACACCCCGAACAATAACCAAAACGGGAACAACGCTAACCAGGGCGGCACCCCCGTAGTCCCGGCAGCGCATCGATTTGCTGCCGACAAGCTCCAGGCACCCGAAGGTTACGGGCAGGCTATGGACGAGCGCCTGAACAACCAGGCACGCGCTTGGGACGAGGTTATCAAGGAAACCGATCTGCAGAACCCGACCACCCCTCTGGCGCAGAACGCAAAGGGATTCTCCGACCAGGTGAACTCCCTGGACTCCGCGCTCAGCTCGGTTGAGAAGGCATATGCGGGCGAAGGTGACGACCAGAACCGTGATCGTGATGATCGCCAGAACGACCCGAACTCCCTGGATGAAAAGCTCAAGTCGCTGACTAGCGCATCCGATGAATTGGGTAAGAACCTGGATGAACTTTCCAGCCAGCATTCCGAACTTTCGGAAGCCCTCAAGAATGCGTTCAAGGACTCTGCTGACGAAACCAGCAAGAACATCAACAACCTGATTTCGCAGGAGATCCGCCAGGTATCGGCTCAGGGTTCGGCAGGTGCCGATTCCATTCAGAATTCCTTCACCAGCTCAATCTACGGTCTGGCGGAAGCTTCGAATGTAATCGTGCGCGATGCCGGTAACTCTCTGGAGGCGCAGCGCCGTGACATTGCCGGTAAGGTTGAGAACCTCAAGGCATCCTTGGACGGGGTCACCCAGAGCTCCCTGGAACAGCTGGATGCGCGCACCGGAAACGCCAGCCGCGACCTGGCGGGTGCATCCGTGCTTCTTGCCGACGACCTCAACAAGGTTATCCTTGACCTGGGCGATAGCCGAGTCGATGGTTCGGGTCTGCTGGGCGCGTTGAAGACGAACGCCGCGAAAGCTGGTGCCGCCGACTTCCAGCTGGCGCTTGCCTCGCAGAACGCGCAGGGTTACACCAGCGTTCGTGCCGAGGATATTGCGGCCGTGCAGCTGCGGCAGGCACAGTTCAAGGCGTCCTTGGAGAAGCTCAAGTCCCTGCCCTCCTTCCACCTGCCTGACGGTGGTAAGGCCGAAGTGAAGGTGGTTTACACCTTCCACATTGGGGACATGTAGCGTGACCCCAGAGCCTCAGCTTGAGGAAGAACAAACCTCCCGAAGGGTACCCCTGACCATCATTGGCTGGGGTGCCCTTCTGGGGGTCTTGTTGTTGGTTATCGTGGTGGCAGCTCATCTGCTGCGACCGGATATTCGGCCCCTGCGCGCACCCGGTGATACCGAGGCGATAGCCCCCGTTGTTCCGCAGGAAATTACGCTGCCGAACAACAATAATCGCGACGCCAAGATCGGGATTATTATGACCTACGGCGAGGATGCGGAAGGCTCCGAATGGGTGCTCCCTGCCCAGGGTGCTGCGGTGGCCGCGCATCGTCTGAATCTTGGTAAAACCCCCGTTCAGCTGACGGTCGCTAACGATAAGGGAACCCCTGACGGGGCTCGTGATGCTGTCGAAAAACTCAAATCTGAGGGCGTTCAGGGGATTATTATTTCTTCCTCGGGTGAGCATATTAAGGGTGCGACGAGTGCGGCACGTGAGAGCAGCATCCCGGTGATTGAGGTCTACGACAGCGTAGATACCGGGCGCGGAGTCTGGAGCCTGGCCCCCAACCCCGAGCAGCTTTCGCAGGCGTATGTGCAGGCTTCGCAGCCGAGTACCCAGAGCATTGTGATAGCACCTAAGGATACTGAGGTGAAGATTCCGCAGGTTGCCGCCAAACATGCGTACGACCGCGATACCGATGTGCGCGAGCTTGCACAAGACGTCAAGAAAGAGTCCCAGAGCTACGGGGCTTCGGCGAATATCTTCGTTTCGGGCTCGGCAATTCGTCAAGCTAAAATCGTCAAAGAGCTGCAATACGCCGGGGTGACGGCTCAGATTCTTTTGAGCCCGCAAGCCGTATCGCCCATTTTCGCGCGAACCCTTGTAGCTGAGGGCGGCACGGTCTCGGCAAACCTGACGACCGTCGGGTACAACATGTCAGACTCTTTGGCTTTGCAGTCCGATGACCCCGGGCGCGGACTCGCCGCCTTCCTCGAAGCGGTGCGTGTTATGGGTCAGGATTCATCCTACATGACCCTGCAGGATGACCAAGCATTCAAATCCGCCGCTCCCTATGCGGATGCTCGCTCCCACAACGCGGTGCTGGCGTTCGCCTATGCGATCGATAAGGTGCACGAACGCAAGCCGGAGGCTGTCACTCGCGTGCTGGAAAGCATGAGGCTCGATGCCGCTCAGGCGATTGCGGGCGACGCACTCGATTTCACTCATGAAAACCCAACGACTGCGCCCGTGCAGACACTCCATGCTACGGAGCAGAGTCTGGGGCTGCGGCCCGAGCCGAGCAACGATCAGGAACCGCGCATCGTCTGGTTTGCAGAGCGTGGAACTCGAACGGAAACCTACAGTGAATAGCAATTGACTAGTATATATTCCAAATAAAGAATATAAGATGCCGTCTTGTACAGGGCTGTGAGATCGTCAAAGGAACAGTATGCGAATCCAAATATCCCTCGAATCTTTTCAGAAAAGTATCGAACTCGATTCGTGGCAGGAGAACACCACGCTGAGTAGTCTCATTCTTGCTGCCGGAGGACCTTATTTTGAACTAGACTACCCCCTCTACATCGATTCTCAGCCTGTATATGGTGGCACCCAACTAGGGGCTGTAGTTCTTCTTGAGGGGAGCGTAATTAGTCACCAACCGTTACCTTCAGCGCAACCAGTACAAGGTTGGAATGTAACCCTTGCTGGCGGTCTTAACTCTGGTGTTGTAGTGCCATTACCTCACGAACGCCCAATGATTGTAGGACGCTCTCCCAAAGCTGATATTGTCTTACCTACCGACAGCGCTTCTTGGGAACATTGTCGCCTTGAACTCTTGGAAGAAGGGGTCAAAGTCACCGATGCTGGCTCCACAAATGGAACTTTAGTAAATGGGGTAAAGGTTCCTGAAGAAGGTTTCGAGGTTACGGACTTATCGGTGATATACACGGGTGGAGCTGTCCTATTAGTACGTCCGCAATTAGTGGAGAACCCCGCCCCAAAACCAGGCGTGCTCCCAAATCTGACCCCAGTGCGTACCTCTCCCTTTAACCGCCCACCACGTCCAGGTATGTTGCCTGCTGCAACCCCTCTTAAATTTCCCAAACGTAAACAGGTTTCAAAACCATCTAAATTTAGCTACGCGACCGTGCTGAGTCCGCTTGTGTTTGCGATTGCAATGGTTTCTCTTTTGGGCGACATACGGTTTGCTTTCTTTGCTTTTCTCAGCCCGGTTGCTGCTTTAGCATTGTGGATAGAACAAAAATGGCGTTTTAAGCGCGAAAAGCAAGAAGAAGAAAATCGTTTTGCGCAGGAAGTTGAGAAACTAAAAGAAGATCTTGAAGGCAGCTATAAATATGAACGGGTAAGGCTGCACGACCAAGCACCTGATCCAGCTAGTGTGATGCGTCGTGTTCATCTGCCCAGTACTGAGCTTTGGCAACGGCGTTTTTCCTCATATGACTTCTTGAGCCTGCATATTGGATATGGAGATTACCAGTGGATACCTGAGTCAGAAGATCATTCATCTGTAGAGCAAGAAAAAGAGGTCAAAAAACTCTTAGATAACTCGAAGCTACGTGGTGCTCCTATTATCGCTGATATTTCTGATGCTGGCGTTATTGGAATTGTAGGTAATCGGGAGGGTGCCCTTGCCCTAGCGCGCAGCCTCGTGATGCAGTCCGTGGCCCACTGCGGACCCGCAGACCTCACCCTAGGCGTCTTCTTCGACCGCGGAAAAGAAGACGAATGGTCGTGGACCTCGTGGCTGCCGCATACCCGACAGAGCGGATCTTCCACGGGCGGCCGATGGATTTCTTGTGATCGGGATCAATCTACCGCCATGCTTAAGAACCTGCATCAGAGCATTGATGGGTTACTTTCTCCGGAACTTTTGCTTCTCATTGACTCGGAAGTCTTAACCGAGGGGCGTGATGCTCCTGCCCGTGAACTATTAGGGCATGGACGTCATGTAAATAACTACAACCAGCGAAAAAATATTCATCGAGTATCGGGTATTGTTATCGCTTCGTCTACAGAGCAGCTTCCTGCTTCGTGTACTGTGGTTATTGACGTCGGTGAAGATGCTGCCGCAACATTTACTGAGCCTGAAAAACGGCGCGTTATTGAAGACATTATTATCGGTGGTATATCGCTAGAGGATGCGACAATTACTGCCCACCAGCTTGCGCAGTTCGACGATCCCGAACTCATCATCCCCGGTGCGGGTCTGCCCGGGCTGGTGCGTCTGCCCGAGCTTACCGGCATCGGCACGCCGCCCACCGCCCAAAAGATTATTAACACCTGGCAGAAATCCACCGGATACAGCACTGAAATCGGCGTTGGCGACCAAGGCGTATACACCCTCGACCTGGTCAAAGACGGTCCGCACGGTCTTGTCGGCGGTACCACGGGTTCGGGTAAGAGTGAATTCCTGCGATCCCTCGTCGCCGGTCTGGCGGCCCATAACGACCCCACGCGCCTCAACTTCATTCTGATCGACTTCAAGGGCGGTGCGGCGTTCAAAGCCTGTGAACGGCTGCCGCACACCATCGGCACCATCAGTAACCTCGATGAACAGCTCGCAAACCGTGCGCTGATCAGTCTCGAAGCCGAAATGGAGAGGCGGCAGCGGCTCTTCGCCTCCGTGGGGGAAGGCGTCGACAACATCATCGAATACCACGCCACCAACCCGCCAGAGCCCATGCCGCGCCTGCTTCTCGTCATTGACGAGTTCGCCATGCTCGCCAAAGACTTCCCCGATGTGCTCACCTCACTTGTGAGCATCGGTGCCGTGGGTCGTACCCTCGGCGTGCACATGATCCTGGCAACCCAGCGACCCGCTGGCGTGGTGAACAACGACATTCTGGCGAACACCAACCTGCGTGTTGCGCTGCGCGTGCAGTCCAAAGAAGACTCCTCCAACGTAATTGAGGTGCCGGACGCCGCATCCATCGAGCGCTCGCAGATGGGCCGCGCCTACATCAAACTGGGGCAAACCGACATCACCCCCATTCAGACCGCGCTGGTAACCGGGTTCAGCGGTGTCGTCGAACGCGACCCCATCGAAATGCGGTCGACAAGCGTTTTCGGCATTCCGTCGGCACCGCGTGCACTGCCGAAACCGAAGAAGACCGATGCGAATGACCTCGACAACCTGATCGACGCCATCGTCGAAGCCAACCACGAGCAGCACTACGCCCCGCCGCGCAAAGTCTGGCCCGAAGCGCTCGGTGATAACCTGCCGCTGAACGGATTCGATAAACCCCTCTACGGAATTGACGAAAGTGCTCCAGCAGATAACGACACCCCGCTGGTGGGAATGTTAGAAGGGGACACTGTGTTCTGTGCTTTGGCTGATATCCCCGAAGAACAGCGTCAAATCTCACAAGGCTGGAATATAAACCGCAGTAATCTGCTTCTCTTGGGGGCACCCGGTAGCGGTACTAGTACTACGCTTATATCCTTAGCCTTAACGCTGTGTCTGAATACTTCTCCGGATCAATTCGATATGCTCATCCTTGATATGGGGGCAGGTACTTTAGCGCCATTACAGAACTTACCGCATGTAAATTCCTATGTAGGCCCCGGTGAAGGCGCTAAGGAGAAGCAAACACGATTCCTGCGGCACCTCATGAATGAGTTGGAACGGCGCCGTTCTAATCCTGTAGGTAACCGCAAACTTATCATTCTTGTTGATGGTTTCGGCACCCTGAGGGATGAGTTTACAGACTACTCTGGTACCGACTATCTCAGTGCTTTCTATCGTATTTATGCTGATGGACCAGCTTTGGGAATGCATTTTGTTATCACCAGTAGCCGTGTGAAGGGTATCCCTTCGGCTATTGACGATATTTCATTACAACGCTGGCTCTTCCATCTAGCGGATCCCTATGATTATTCTGGATATAAAATTAAAGGTACTGATATTCCTGCTGCTGTACCTGGTAGGTGTGTTGATAGTGCTACTATCCGCCAAATGCAGATAGCTGTCCCCGCAGTTGGCACTGACTTAGCCGTCGAGCGGGTAGTGCAGTGTTGGGGTTCCAATAATAAACCAGACGTTATTGGGCATCTGCCTTCACAAATTTCGCTCTCTCAGTTGGGTGCTCAACCTTCTATTAACCATGATTGTTGGACCATACCGGTGGGTGTCGCGGAACATGATCTAAAACCCATATTTTTGGAACTCTACGAAGGCGAACACGCGCTTATCGGCGGATCACCGCGTTCCGGCAAATCGACCCTGCTTCAGGCTATCGCTGACTCTATGAAAGACCTCCGTGAGCGGAACCTCCATGGAGATAACGGTTTGGAAATTCCGCAAATTTGGGTGGTTTGCGGCAGGCGCTCGCCATTGATGCATCGTCAGTTTGATCGTATGGCAACAAATGCTGAAGATATTTCTGCCTTGGTTACTGATGCCCGCATGTCAAATACTCCTGTCCTAGTCTTAATTGATGATGCTGAGCGGATTGAGGATAGTGATAATGCTATTACCAATCTCCTCGAGAGTGATTTACCACTTGTACGAGTGATCGCTTCAGGTAAGCCAGGCGAATTGCGCACCATGTATTCCCACTGGACGAAAATACTGCGTAAATCGCGTACTGGTATGCTCTTGCAGCCGAATACCGATTATGATGGCGACTTATTCTCTACAAATTTGCCGCGCCGTTCACCAGTGGCCCTAACTCAAGGGCGTGGATACGTGATTCTGGGCGGGGCACCTATACTAGCCCAGATGGTAAGCCCCGATGATATGGAGAATAGGCGTTAGTCATACCAAGCATGGATAAATAACGTGTGGGTCTAGGTGTCACTTCAGAGGAATATAGCACCTGAGACCCACATTTTGGTTATTTTAGTAGATTCTATTTCCTAGCAGTGGTGGTATTCGATTTTCTGAAATCTTGTATTGGTTTTGTTCAGGATGGGGAATCTTGTTCATGGGTGCTCACTACTGGTTGTTGGTTCCGGGCGTGGGTACGGTGAAGGCACCACAGGGCTACCAGCGGGATTTCCCGCACGAGGATCAGGCACCGGTTCCTGCACTGCAGGCTGCTGCACAAACACAGGCTCGTTACCGCGCGGCGATACAGGAGAAGGACCAGGAGCGTCGCTAGGACCTGAGTTAACAGGAAGAGTGGAGATAAGTTTTATTCCTGGATCTACCAGATATGTTTTCGTCAGGTCTGTTAAGGCTACAGTACCAGCATTACCAGCACCATAATTGCCAAGTTTAAGCCACCCTGGATTTCCATGAAAATTCGGGTGTCCGGCACGTAAAGCAGCAAATGAGTCTACATACTCCGGAGCTTTCAACGGACGACCTGCAACCGTATCCTCAAATTTCACCCACTGACCATGACGACGCCCCACAGGCACAGCGCCTACTTGGCTCGCACCTGCGCCTGCCAACAATGCATACACCGTGTCCCCACCTGAAAGTGGTCCCTGCCCAGTAGCCAAGCTCCATCCCTGGGCATTAGCAACATTGAGCCCACCGGCGCCCATAGCCTCCACAGTATTACGCATTCCAGACGAAAGCTGCCCACGAGAGAGTGAACCGACCGTAGGTTTGACCAAACCGCCGAATACGTTACCCGTAGCACCAGAACCAACATAAGTATTGAACTTATCCCAGTCCCAATCTCGACCGTACGCGCGAGCAAACGCATCCCGATCACCTTGAGCATACTGCACTGTTGCCTCAATACCGCGTTGCCCAGCGTACACTCCAGCATTGACTGCAGCACCAGTAGCCGCGTTCACCGCCGCGTTCTTTGCCACTGGGGCAGCCATCCGGGCACCAGAATTTACTAGGTTCCAACCAGCCTTAGCAGCATGGGCGCCACCTTGAGCACCACGGATCACTAAGTTGCGTCCATACTGCACCATAGGCATTTGAGGTATTGCGTGTACTATTTCACGTCATTCACGCAAGCCGTTAATAGTTCCAGATTTAAGGGTGCTCGCCCCAGACTTGGCAAGATCAACTGTACGCTGAGCCCCTACACGCGCCACACCCTTAACTGTTTGCACCGCTTGCGGAACAACCCTCGGAACCGCATTGGCAACATTTTGAACTTTAGAGGCACCCAAAGTTGCCAAGTTGCGTCCATACTGCACCATAGGCATTTGAGGTATTGCGTGTACTATTTCACGTCCTTCACGCAGACCCAGAGTTGCAGCATTCTTCATCGTGTTCCATACCTGAGGGGCGTATTCTGCCGCTGCAGCTGGTACATGGCGTGCTCCCCGATATACCATCTGCATCGCAGATTTAGCGCTTTGATAACCACTGGCTACTAGCTGTTTTGACGAAGACACCACCTGCCGAGTTCCCGCTAGCGCACGAGAATTCATGACTGCTTCTCGGGTAGCCTGCACCTTTGACATCCCCTGAGCCGCTAGCGAAGAACCCTTAAACGTTTTATACCCCCACTGCGCACCCTTCAGTAGTCCACCAAGAATCATTCCCTCAACAGCGCCTTTGATACCATCAATTCCGACTTTACCCCAGGCGACGCGACCATTCTCATCCATATTTTGGTCTATTGAGGATGACACCGCCATCATCCCACCTATAGCAGCACCACCTGCTATTAAGCTTGTGCCTCCGGTAAATGGGGCAGTAACAATAGCTATTGTCGCAGCACCCGCAATGAATGCAATCTTTAGTTCCTGAGCATTGCGATTAGCCCAGCCTTCAAAGCTAGTATCCCGAGCTAACTCGTTTGAGACTTCGCGAGTTCCCCACGGATCCATCAGTCCTACAGGGTTGTTCC
>NZ_KV817397.1:0-252 GCF_001814655.1 Rothia sp. HMSC069C01 | reverse complement strand
CATGAAGATCCGATTGTAGAAATTCCTTGGCAGCACGTTAACGTTAGGTCGCAAAAGCAAGATCAGGGTGAACAGCAATGAGCACCGATAAGAATTTTTCAACCGCTGACAACAATGACCCGCGGCCTCTCACAGAAGAGTCTGGTATATCGGGCAATAATACGGAGAATGCACGTCAAGAGCCTAAATATACCCAGCTGTATGGCTTAGAAGGCGCCGACGGTAAGATGTCCTTGGATCCCCAGGCGTCCC
>NZ_KV817396.1:145004-171222 GCF_001814655.1 Rothia sp. HMSC069C01 | reverse complement strand
AGGTCTCCCCGTAGTGGATGTGAACTAGCATGCCTAGCAACCCACCACTTTTTGAATCCGTTAGCTCGTTTGGTCTGGGGGTCGACTGGAATCTTTTGATCACTACCCTTAACACCGATTGGGCAGGTGAACGGAAGTCCTGGATTTCCGACGAAGGCTCCGTGTCTGTCCCTCCCCTAGAATTTACACCTCGTATTCCTTACACAAAATCCTGATAATGTTTTCGCTATAAATAATTTACATACTTTAGGCAAAGAAAATATAAATATTGCTGCACCTAGCAAGTATTTACCCGTCCACTATTTTTATTATAAAGAAAAAGGATGCCGCCATGAAAAAATCATGACGGCATCCAAACTATACACATAAAACACCCTATACACATGTGTACAGTTCTAGCACGGATTTAGAAGGCACCAATCCCTATAAGATACCTTCGTGTGCAACGAGCCCCTTCAGAGAACCTGAAGGCTTACAGAAAGCTCAAACCCCTGTTATTCCGCGGAATTATACTCATGAAACGTACAAGGTTTCATGGGAGGAACATACCGCGAGGGTTTTTCACACCGGAGGCCGCGAACATACATGCCCAAAGTCCTGCGACCCCAATTTTCTGCACCTCGTTGTATATGTCATCTAAGTGAGTGATAGATGTGATATACCTGTGCCAGTTTTGATACAAAGAATGCCAGCATTTCCCCACACAACCACGAATAGAGAATGCATACCATTCTTTGCATCTATTAGTTCATCTGCACAAAGCATTCTGAACTAAAACAACTATAGCAAATTTTATGCCTTTAAGTAATTTAAATAGTGAATAAAATAATGTGTCAAATATTATTTAGATATAAAGTTCAACATTCCCTCGCCTTACGCTTATTCTTGATGCCCTGCCTCTAGGGTTCTTGTCACCCAAAGCCGCGTCTGCATCTTCGTGCCAGCCTTGCGCCCGGGACGCCGGACGCCCTCCCGCACACGCTAAAAAGGCTCTTGATCGTAAATAAAACACGGAAAATTCCGCTTTATTCACGATCAAGAGCCTTTAGCATCCCCGAAGGGAAGAAACAGAAGCTACGGTGCTACGCGACGAGCTCCTCGGTAGCCTCGGCGATCGCCTTCTCCTCGTTGGTGGGGATGACAAACACGGCAATACTCGAATCCTCGGTCGAGATCAGGCGCGGTTCAGGGGAACGCTTCATATTCTCTTCCTCGTTGTAGCGAACACCCAACGGCGCCAGGCGGTCCAGCACCAGCTTGCGGAAGTCGCCGGAGTTCTCGCCAATACCTGCGGTGAAAATAAGCGCCTGCGCGCCGCCAACCACCAGGTTGTAGCCGCCGATGTACTTCATCAGACGGTATGCGGTCATGTCCAGAGCCAACTGCGCACGCTCATCGCCCGACTGTGCAGACTCCACCACCTTACGCATATCGTTGGAACCCGCCAGCGCCAGCAGGCCGGACTCCTTGTTAAGGATGGTATCTAGGCGTTCCGCGTCGATCTCGGGGTCGCGGGTGAGAATCGTGGTCAGCGCGGAAGGGTCGATATCGCCCGAACGGGTACCCATCACTAGGCCAGCCAACGGGGTGTAACCCATCGACGTATCCACGGACTTTCCGCCCTTCACGGCGGTCACGGATGCGCCATTGCCCAGGTGCGCCACCACACCGTTAAATTCGTCGCGGTCAATACCGAGCATATCTGCGGCAACATGAGAGACATATTCATGGCTGGTGCCGTGGAAGCCGTAGCGGCGAATGCTGTACTTATCAGCCAGGTCATAAGGAATAGCGTAGCGCCAGGCGTGCTCGGGCATGGTCGAGTGGAACGCGGTATCGAACACGGCAACCTGCGGCAGGTCTGGCCAGGTGTGGAAGGCAGCACGCATACCCTTCACATGCGCGGGGTTGTGCAGAGGCGCGAGCGGTGAGAGCGCATCGATCTCGTCGATCACCTGCTCGTTGAGCAGTACGGGGTGGGTAAACTTCTCGGCACCCTGCACCACGCGGTGGCCGATAGCCTGCAGCTGACGGCCGTGCAGCACGCCTTCGAGTTTCTCAGCCATCATGTGCAGAGCGACTTCGTGGTCGGGAACGTCAGTGCCGATATTTTCGATGAGCCCTGAGGTAATCATTTGCTCGGCTTCAGGCGCAGAGGTGTCGCGCACCTGGTATTTGAGGGATGAGGAACCCGCGTTCACAACGAGGATAAGCATGAACTTCTCTTCTTTCTTGAAACAAACTTTCATCTCATTCTCGCACTAAAAAGGTGTTTAAAGCGAGATAACCGGTGAAGACACCACATCAAAGAAGGTTAAGCCACATAAACACAGGCGCTCGGGCGGGTCGAGGTTCTAGGCTGTGAGTGCATCCGGGTGCACATTCACGCTGAGAGCGCTCGGCACGATGCGCGCCTGCAGCCTGATCGCCGAGGGCGCTAAATCGCCGTCGACTTCAATAGGCTGTGCCCCCGAAAGCATGTCCAGTGAGACCCGATGCCCCACATAATGGCGCATGACCGGCAGAGAGATACGCGATGAACCGGGCAGAGCGCGGCGAACCACTTTGGCAGCCAGCTGCCCCCATTCCAGGACGGTGCGCGGCGATATGATGATCACTTCGAGGTTGCCGTCATTAACCTCGGTAATATCGGTCAGTTGCAGTCCGCCCTGCAGCCGCCCACAATTGGCGATGAGCACCGAACGCGCACGTGCTTCGAAAGGTTCATCGTCGTCGAGCTGTATTCTGACCTTGTGGGAGTGCCCGAAGATATGGTTCAGCCCGCTGTGCACATAGGCTAACCAGCCGATACGCGCTTTAAGGTCTTCGTTGGCGTCGTTCATGACGAGCGCATCAAACCCCGCGCCGCTCATCACGTAGAACATATGGTTGGTAACGTCGCCTTCCGCTGATTCGGCGCTCATGTCGATAGCATCGACCATCTGGTGTGTTCCGTTGAGCGCAATGTTAATGCAGGCGGCTATATCGGTGATGGGCAAGCGCAGGTTGCGTGCCAGCAGGTTGCCTGTCCCTAGCGGAATAATACCGAGCGTGACGTCTTTGCCCCGGCTCCTGGCTTCTTGAATGGCGGCGGCGACCGCGCGCACGGTTCCGTCCCCGCCGACCGCAAGCAGGGTATCGACGCCCCGGTCGATCAGGTCAAGAGCAGCCTGGGTGCCGGGTTCGTCGATGAGAGTGGTACTCGCGAGGGCAGGTTTCCAGCCGTTGGCGACCACGGTACGTTCCAGAATATTAACTACCGCGTGGGTGCTCAACTTGCTGGGGTTATACACAATACCGACGTGCCGCTCTTGAGCGACGGGCAGGGTACTCCAGATTCCGAGGGGCGTAACGATGCGCTGCGCGTGCTTGCGAACACGACGAGCAACCGCCGTGAGAGTCGCTGCTGCGGCGGATGCACCAACAAGGTTCCGAAAAAGGGACATATCTTTAGAGTACCGGATGCAGCGATATTGGGTTCGCCAACACTGACGAAAAGCGCAGGTTTTAGAGAATCACCCAAATACTTGTCGGGCAAAGGTAATACTGCCCTCTTCCCGGAGTACGCACGCGCCACGCATATCAAAGTGAAATCCCTGCGCGTTGATTCTTGGGGCAGGAAGGCGGTGGGAAGGTCATGACGTTCTTCGAACTCATGGAAACAGCCCAAGCAATCCTGGTAAGTCTCATCCTTACCGATGGATCAGCTCAGGCTGTTTTGCATGCTCTTGATGCTCTCAAGGTTGTTATCCGCAACCTGAAGTAGTATCAACTCACAAGGAGAGGTTCGGTCGTTGCAAGCCGCCGAACCTCTCCGCTACATACATAAAGTATGTAGCTTTCCATTTCAGTAATATCTTCATGCTAGCACACCGTACTTCCGCCGTTGGTGGGGTTTCCCATGCGGTGAAACGGCAGACTTAGCGACTCGGCGAAGTACCCGTTTTTACACCACAGGAATAACCTCAGCACCGCCCATATACGGGCGCAGTGCTTCGGGGATACGCACCGAGCCGTCGGGCAGCTGGTGGGTCTCCAGAATCGCCACAACCCAACGGGTAGTCGCCAGGGTGCCGTTGAGGGTTGCGACCGCACGGGTGCGCCCCTTGCGCACATTGCCCGCATCGTCTACGGTGTCTGCGGTGCGTTCGCGTATGTTCAGGCGGCGTGCCTGGTAGGTGGTGCAGTTCGAGGTCGAGGTCAGCTCGCGGTAGGTTCCCTGGGTGGGAACCCACGCCTCACAGTCGAATTTGCGTGCGGCAGAGGTGCCCAGATCCCCTGCGGCGGTATCAATCACGCGATACGCAAGGCCGCATTTTTGCAGCATTTCTTCTTCGAGGGCGCGCATCTGTTCGTGTATTTCTTCCGCCTGTTCCACCTGGCAGTAGACGAACATTTCGGCCTTGTTGAACTGGTGCACGCGAATAATACCGCGGGTGTCTTTACCTGCGGCACCGGCTTCGCGGCGATAGCAGGATGACCATCCCAGATATTTTTTGGGTCCGTCGCTAAGGTCGAGTATTTCGTCCATATGGTAGCCCGCAAGCGCCACCTCCGAGGTGCCGACCAGGTATAGGTCATCACGTTCAAGGCGGTATATTTCGTCGTCGTGCTTGACGTTAAACCCGGTCCCGTTCATAATTTCGGGGCGCACGAGGGTGGGGGTTGTCATCATGGTGAAGCCGTTGGCTGTTGCCAGATCGAGCGCCATCCACATGAGCGCCTGTTCCAGACGGGCAACCTGCCCTTTGAGGAAGTAAAAGCGCGAGCCGGAGACCTTGGCGCCACGTGCCATATCGATGCCGCCGATGAGTTCGCCTATTTCCAGGTGGTCGCGCGGTTCAAAACCTTCTGCGGCGAAATCGCGGGGGGTGCCGACTTCTTTGAGCACCACGAAGTCGTCTTCGCCGCCGGTGGGTACACCGTCGATAATCAGGTTTTCGATGGAGCTCAGCAGCTCTTCGTATTCGGCGGCTTTCGCCTCAGATGCCGCTTTCGCATTTGCTACGTGGGCGGCGAGTTCTTTCGCCTGCGCTACGAGGCCGGGTTTCTCTTCCTTGGGTGCATTCGCCACCTGTTTACCGAAGGCGTTCTGTTCGGCGCGCAGGTTCTCGTAGGTGCCGATCGAGGCGCGGCGTGCGGCATCCGCCTCAAGAATACGGTCTACGTGGGCTTCGTCTTTGCCGCGTGCTCGCTGGGAGGCGCGGAAAATCTCGGGGTTTTCGCGGAGGAGGTTAATATCAATCACATATCAATAGTACCCAGTCGCCCCCAGCCGTAAAAAGAGCCTTTATGCGAATAAAGCGGGATTCCCAACGCTTTATTCGCATAAAGGCTCTTTTTATACGGTCGCGGGGGGCGGTTTAGCGTTTCAGATGCGCCGGTCGCCCACCCGGGAAGAGCGATTCCACCCATGCGTGGGCAGCATCGAACGAGTTCTCGGAGTGGATGCGCGGCGCAACGGTGGGCTGCCGGTCGGCACGCGGGTACGATCCCAGGTATTTAATGCCGGGCGCTATGCGGTGCAGGCCGCGCAGGGCGTCGCGCATTCGAGCCTCATAAATATGCCCGTCTGCGTCTACGCTGAACATATAGGATCCCATCTGCCTGCCGGTGGGGCGCGATTCGATGCGTGAGAGGTTAACGCCGCGCGAAGCAAACTGTTCGAGCAGTTCCAGGAGCGCACCCGAACGGTTTTCGGGAGTGCCCTCTCGATTTTCGGGCAGAGGGATCGTGAGCGTCGTCTTATCGGCGCCGGTAGGCTCTGGCATATCCGCGGTGTTGCTGATAAGCACAAACCGGGTGACGGCGTTTTTGTTATCGCCAATGTCCTCGGCAAGCACATGCAGGTCGGGGTGGGTTGCCAAAAGCGCGGGCGAACAAATCGCGGCATCATACGCACAGGAAGGGTCAAGCAAACCCACGGCTGCTGCCGCAGTAGAGGAACCGGGCAGGTACTCGGCGGTGGGGATAGTCTCATCTGCCCATTGCCGCACCTGGGCCCAGGCGTGCGAGTGGGTTGAAACGGTTTTAATGTCTTCCAAAGCGAGCGGATGCGCCGCGACCAGCACGAACCTGATAGGTACCAGAACCTCGCGGATAATGCGCATTCCCTCGGAAACCGCGATCGCATCAAGAGTAGCGCTCACCCCGCCTTCGACCGAGTTCTCAATAGGCACCATGGCGGCATCCACATCGCCACTGCGAAGACGTTCGAGCGCATTAGGCACGCTGGTGGCGGGAATGCGTTCGGCACCGACCGCGCCAGGCACGGAAAGCAGAGCGGATTCGGTGAAAGTGCCTGAGGGTCCAAGGTAGGTGTATCGCATGGGTTCAATCTTAGCGCGAGGTGGGTTCGGCGCCGCCACAAGCTCGCAGGATGAGACGTTATTTAACACAAGGTTGAGCTCTATGACGCATATCGTCTTCGTGTGCTGAGTGGTGTTCATGTCGTGCCATACTTGAGGATATGTCACCCAACTTCACGCTTCTTGATCAGCTTTATACCCAGGAAAGGCTGCTTAATTCCGGGTATACCCGCACCACAATGCGGCGTAAACTACGCACAAAAGAGCTGGTCAGCGTGCTTCAAGGGGTGTATATTGCCGCATCGGCCTGGGATTCTTTTACGCCTTCTCTTCAGGTTTTGGCGCGCCACACCGCGCTGGCGCTGCGTGACTCTACATGCGTGTTTTGCCTGTCTTCGGCGGCGTTTTTATACGGTCTGCCGCTTCTGCATGTGCCGCAGAATTTGCATGTGCTTGCCGGATATTCGGTGCGAGGGGCGGCGTCGGACGGCATTCTGGAGCATACAAGCAATGAAGCCTCAGTACAGGTGACGGTTTTACGCCCGAATTTTCGGGTTACTGAGCTCTCGCAGACCCTCCTGGATTGTGCCCGCACACTTCCCGTTCTTGAAGGATGCGCCCTTGTCGATGCCGCGCTGCATCGCCAAATGCTTGCCCCGGAAGAGATTTTGCCGCGTTTGCAGGCGAGCCAAAATTCGGCGGCCACCCATATTGCCACGCATGCGGATGCGCGCAGCGGCTCGCTCTTAGAAAGCGTGGCGCGTCTGCAGCTGGTTGAGATGGGTCTTCCCGCGCCCGTGCATCGGCTGGATTTTGAGGCATATCTGTTGGGGACTTCGGATGCGCATGCCCCGAACCGAGCCTCGGACTATGCGGGTGTGTACCGCATGTTACGCACCCGGCAGGCGAGTTTCGTGTGGCTCGAACAGCGGGTGGGTCTTGCAATGGTGGCTTCCGACGCCGCGCTTCCTCACGCGGATGTACCCACCCCCGCAGGTTGGCATATGGTTCAGGTTCGGTGGGAAGATTTTTATCCTTCTTCGCGGGTGCTTCGCGAGAAACTGCATCCTTATTTTCCGCAGCTTGGGTAAGTGCTTTTTGGGTACATAAAATATATTCCGATATAGGAATATAAGGTATTTAACTAGTATAAATAAAAATTTTTGCCGATATATGCCATATTCCCGATCAGGCATATAGCGGGTTAGGGGTAGGTAAAAACGGTTTATGCACCCTTCCTGGCAAAGACCCGAACCTTCTCAGTATCCCAATACTGGGCAGGTACTCCCCCACCCATAAGAACGCGGGAAATAGATGCCGCCTCGGCACTTCCGAGCTGCGGAAGCGGAACATGCGAACCCGCCAGAATAATATTTCCACGCCGCCTTCCTTTGAGCATTGCGGAATCGGCCACAATGCTCACGTATTCAAACACCTCAAGCAAGGCGGCTGCTTCGGCACGGGCGGCATTAAGCGTGCGGTCATCACCGCAGTTGAGAATATACACCCCACCGGGCGCCAGAGAGTGATCAACCGTCCGCACGAAATCCACGCCCGTAAGTTCCGCCGGAGTTTTATCTACCGCGAATACATCGCGAATAACCACATCGCGCGATGCCGGTGCAAACGAGCGAGTGATGGTACCCGCATCGCCCACCCGAATTTTTACGCGCGGCGACTTAGGAATATCGAACCAGTCACGCACATGTTCGGCCAGCTTGGCATCAAGCTCCACAACGGTATTGCGTGAACTTGGGTATACATCCGCGCAATAGCGCGCTAGAGAACACGCCCCACCACCAAGATGGGTGATACGCAGTTTTTCGGGGTTAAGGTGAGTCTGAATATGCGAGTCGAGAACCGCAGCAATCCAGCGCATGTACTCAAAATCGAGCATGCGCGGCTGCCCCACTATCACATGCGACGACTGCACACCGTTGATGAGCAGAAGCCAACCATCAGCGTGGTAACCATCGGGCACAAGCTCAGCCTCGCCGGTCGAAATGGGGTAAACACCGGCAGCCACACCTGTTTTGTTCGGATGCTCGGCGCGGCGTGAGGCAGCGCTGCGGTTTTTCTTTTTCGCCATGCACATAAGCCTACGCTAGGTTTCGGGCAGCAGGCAGGAATTCGAGTCCTAAACCGCAAACCTGCCTGTCGCTGCCCGAGCTACCAGGTCAGCCGTATATGCCGAATCTGGAATACAGTTGAGTGTTCCTGCGGCACGCGCATTTCAACGGCTAGGAGTACCTTCACTAGGGCTGTAAGCACCACCCGTTACGCACGCATAGATCATCGCCACGATAGCCGTTAATTCTATATGCCGCATACAACATATAGCCTTGTCGAGCCAGTATTCCGATGCTTATTTACGCGATTCCATCTGATCTATAGCGGCATTAAGACGCTGCACCTTACCCTCAATTTCGCCATGATCGTGACCAGGGCGAATATCGGCTTTAACCACCAGCGAGACTCGCGGGGCACGTTTCGTCACCGCCTCGGTAGCGCGTTTAATAACATCCATACACTCATCCCAGTCGCCCTCAATCGTGGTGAACATAGGCCCGGTTTGATGCGGCAGACCGGAAGAACGAACGATGGATACGGCCTCGGCAACCGCATCGTGAACAGAACCGTCGGCGGAACCCCCGCCCGTGGGAGCTACAGAAAATGCAAACAACATATTTCAATCGTAGGTTCTCACACGAAAAATCTACAGAGGGCCGATACACATCCTGGGGACTTTCGCTGAAAGTACAAGAATTTTGCATAATTCTGCATGAAAGCGACGTTTGATAGGGCAAGATATTTGATTGTGTGTTTAGTGCACGAAAACATGCTTTTCGCCACAAAAAGTTTCCCAAACCCCACCTAAAACCATATTAATCGCGAGAATACGCACCAAAAACACACCATGATGCCGTCTTCAATCCCCCCTTTATACCGCGACAAAAGGTTTGCCCGACTCTCAACCCCGATAAGATAGAAAGGACAAGACAAACTCGACGAGAGTCGCCGCATCCGGCGCATCCAACGTACGTACCGGATTGTTAGCGCGCCCCCGCCGAACGTTCAACGCCAAAGGAGCACTATGACCACCGGCATTTATCTCTCGGCGATGACCCAGGACTCAGGCAAATCCCTGATCGCCCTGGGCCTCGCAGATTCCCTTGTGAAGCGCGCCGATCGAGTAGGCTTTTTCCGACCCATTTTCAAGGGCGAAACTGCCAGCGATGACCCCATGATTCGCCTGATGAAAGAGCACTTTAACCTCTCTGACGAGCAGGTGGGCGGCGCAGTATCGCTCACCGAGGCACTAGAGTTCATTGCGGAGGGCAACACCGAAGAAATTTCGGCCCGCGCGGTTTCCGCCTATGAAGAAATTGCCGCCCACAGCGATGTTGTGATCGTGGATGGCATATACCTGACCGCCCAGAACGCACTCGCCGTCGAGTTCGATCTCAACGCCCAGGTATCCCGCGATTTAGGTCTGCCCGTAATCGCTATCGTGGGTGCGAACGAGGCTTCCCTCGAAGAGGCAACTAACGCCGTAGAGGTGGCACGTTCCGAGCTTAAGGCAGCCAAGGTTGATCTGTTCTCGATTATCGTCAACCGTGCCGACCCCGAGCTGCGTGAGAGCATTGAGAAGAACGTTAAGCTGGGCGAGCATAAGTTCCCCGTCTACGTTCTGCCCGAAATCGCAGACCTGGGTAAGCCCACCATCGCAGAGGTTGTCGCCGCCCTCAAGCTCGACGGTTCGCACCTGTCGCAGGAAGATCTTGGTCGTGACATTAACGAGATCAAGATTGCCGCAATGACCGTCTCAAACTTCCTCAACCAGTTCGCCGACGGCGACTTTGTGATCGTTCCCGGCGACCGCGCCGATGTTGTGGCCGCGACCCTCGCATCCGCGCTTTCGCCCACATTCCCGGCACCTTCGGGCATGCTGCTCACCGGCGGGCTCAACAACCTGCCCGGCAATAACACCGCCGTGGGTAGCCTGCTTGAAAGCGCACCTTTCCCGGTACTATCAACCGACCGTGACACCTTCAAGTCGGCGCGCGCTGTTTCCCGCGTGCACGGCAGCGTGATCAACGGTCAGGCTCGCAAGCTTGCGAGCGCATTCGGCGGCTGGGATGAATACGTGAACCAGGAAGAGCTGCTTTCACGCCTTGAGCTTGAGCGCCCGGATTCGATGACTCCGCTGCGATTCCTGCACAACCTGATTGAGACCGCCCGCGCGAACCGCCGTTCCGTGGTTCTGCCTGAGGGTTATGATGTGCGTATTCTGCGTGCCGCCGAGATGATTGCGCGCCGCGATTTCTGTGACCTGATTCTGCTGGGCAACCCGGATAAGATCTCGGAAATCTGCCAGGCTGAGGGTATTAACCTGCCTGCCTCGATTCGTATTATCGACATTGCGAATAACGAATACAGTGAGGATTTTGCGGCTACCTATGCTGAGCTGCGTGCGCACAAGGGTATGACTATTGAGGGCGCGCGTGAACGCATGAGCGATCCCTCGTATTTCGGTACGATGCTGGTTTACAAGGGTCTTGCGGATGGCATGGTCTCGGGCGCTATCAACACGACCGCGAACACGATTCGCCCCTCGCTGGAGTTCATTAAGACCCGCCCGGGCACCAAGATTGTGTCTTCGGTGTTCCTGATGCTCATGGAAGACCGCGTGCTGGTGTACGGCGACTGTGCCGTGAACCCGAACCCGAATGCCGAGCAGCTGGCGGATATTGCGAAGGCTTCCGCCGAGACTGCGCGCCAGTTCGGGGTTGATCCGAAGGTGGCTATGCTGTCGTACTCGACCGGTACCTCCGGCTCCGGTGCGGATGTGGATGTGGTGCGTGAGGCAACCGAGATTGTGCGCGCCTCTAACCCCGATTTCGCGGTGGAGGGTCCGATTCAGTACGATGCAGCCTCGAACATGTCGATTGCTTCGACCAAGATGCCCGACAGCCAGGTGGCGGGTCAGGCGACCGTGTTCATTTTCCCCGACCTGAACACCGGCAACAACACCTACAAGGCTGTGCAGCAGTCTTCGGGTGCACCCGCCGTTGGCCCCGTGCTGCAGGGTCTGCGCAAGCCTGTGAACGACCTTTCACGCGGTACCACCGTTGAGGACATCATCAACACGGTGGCGATCACCGCCATCCAGGCGCAGGGGATGTAAGGGTGTAAAGCTCTTATGCTGGCTAGGGACGCTCGGTATCGACCGGGCGTCCCTTTGCTTTGCGCTCACTAAGTCGTACACTTTGCTGCATATTCGTAGGGTTAAAGCGTACGACATGCAGGAAAGTGTACGGGTTTTAGATACGGAACAAGGATGTCTCGCAGACCTGCCGAGGTTGGGTAAAGGTCTTCCCAATGTGCACGCACCACATGCCATCCTTGGTTTTGGATAATCTTCTCGCGCTCACGCTCGGCAATAAGCGCCTCTTCGGTGGGAATCCCAAAAGTACCACGATATTTCATGCGTCCATCAATTTCGAGTACGAGTTTATATTCTTTCCACGCAAAATCGCTGTAGTAGTTTCTTCCACGGTGGGTAAATTTGTATTGCAGCTCAGGGACTGGAAAACCGTGAGCAGACAGGTGGAGGCGGGTAATAGTTTCGGCGACCGACCCGGAACGCTCATCTACAGCCGCAGCGACTTTTCGGGCTTTAGCCGACCCTCGACGCGATACAGCCGTGAGGGATTCCTGAACCTCAGCGGATGTGACGAGCCCCCGATGAAGTATGCCATCGCCTATACAGCAGGCTTCATAAAAAGGAAGATTGCGGGCACAATCAACAAGCGTATCCAGCGGATTGAGTGTTCTCAAAAACTCCTCAATCCAGACTGCACGTTCTTGAACCTCAGCGGTTGTGACATGGTACATCACCCGTGTGCGGGCACCACGCCTGACAGATTTTGAGGTTGCCGCATGTATTTTCTGAGGCATCTGCAAGAGGGGAATACCGTGTAAAAATGCCGCCGATTCGCGGGTAAAAGTTAGCTGAGGTGCACGGCGGGCAGCGGCTACATGGTACGCAAAGTTTTGTTCTTGAGTACTCCATGAACTCCACTTCTGCAGGCTAACATAGACGCCTCTTACCAGCGGAAATATGGCATTCGATCTTTTGAGCTTTGCGAGATAGCGTTCCGAATAGCCTTCAGCAATGAGGTCGCTATATGTTTTGATGCTATCGATGATGTACTTCATTGTCGTCATATAGAAATCATGGCATGCAAATCATAAGTCGTACACTTTGCTGCATATTCGTAGGGTTAAAGCGTACGACATGCAGGAAAGTGTACGACTTATGACGCGGGGGCAGATTTGCAGGCGGCGAAACAATGTTGCATATATACCCCCATGGGGTATAAGCTAAAGACATGACAGAGCATGATTCCTCAGCACAGCCACACGGGTATACCCCAAATAAGGAGGCGCATTTGAAGCGCCTGCGCCGCATCGAAGGGCAAGTGCGCGGTATCGCCCGCATGGTCGAGGAAGACAAATACTGTATTGACGTGCTTACTCAGGTCGCGGCGGTTTCCAAAGCGCTTCACGCGGTCTCGCTCAACCTGCTCGAAGAACATATGGGGCATTGCGTCACCAACGCCGCAATTGAATCCGAACGTACAGGTGATGCGACGATCGTTGACGAGAAAATCAAAGAGGCAACCGCCGCCATATCCCGCATGATGCGCAGCTGACACGCGGGCGGCGCATCCACAAGTTTTGTAATTCCAAAAATTCTGGAAGGAACCATCATGGCAATCACCACCGTCAAAGCAACCGGCCTCACCTGCAACCACTGCGCCATGAGCGTGAGTGAAGAAGTCGGCGAAGTTCCGGGCGTCACCGGCGTGAATGTAGACGTGGTCAAAGACGGCGTTTCGACCGTCACCATCGAGCACGAAGGCACCCTCAATACGCAAGCCGTAGCGGATGCCATCGTTGAAGCTGGCTTCACTCCCGCCGTCTAATCATGGCGTATTCTCCGCAGTACCAGGCAATGGCGGTCGGGGCAGTGCGCGCACTCGTAGGCACCGAGAACATTCACCTGACCGAGGCGATTTCCCGCGTGGCACGGCAGATGGGACTCGACTCCGATCTGCTGGATGCGTGGGTGCGCGACTCCACCCCCTACACGGCGCGCGAGGATCAGCGCGGGCTGAAGCGGCGGGGCGCATCGCGTATACATTCCTCACAGGATCATGCGGCGAATACCCCCGCAGACGGCACCGGCGATAATCTGCATCCCGGTGTGCACGGCACCGCATACGACGCCCTCGCTCAACGCCGCACATTCAGGCGTGCCGCCGTCACGCGGGTTCGCGGGGTGAACGATCGAGGCTCGAAACTAACCGGGCAGCGACCGCGCAGCAACCGTGCCGATGGACTGCCGGACGAAGGCGAAGTATAGATCAAGGCGGCCTGCGGCAGGCAAAGCCCGAAGACAGCACAGCATCGTGAGCATTAAGAACAGAGGCGAAGAACATGGGTAACTCAACTCAAACAGCATCCACCACAACTGAGAACGAGCGTTCTCTTTTCGATTCCTCGGCTAATGGCGGGCAGACGCGCATTATCCACCTGGATGTTCAGGGCATGACGTGCGCATCCTGCGTGGGCCGCGTGGAACGTAAACTCCGCAAAATCCCGGGGGTTGATCCCGCCGTGAACCTGCCGCTGGAGTCTGCGCGCGTGATCGTTCCCGCCGATATTACCGATGAGCAGATCATTGAAACGGTCAATAACGCCGGGTATACGGCATCGCTCAAAACCAAGGGCCACAAGACAGAGTCCGAAGAGACGACCAACGCGCGCAGCGGGGGCTTGGGATGGCGCATCGTTGTGGCGTTGTTGTTGAGTGTGCCGATTTTCTTGATTTCAATGTTCCCCACATTCCAGTTCCCGCACTGGGGCTGGGTGCTTGCGCTTATCACGCTGCCGGTTGCGGTCTATAGCGCCGAGCCGTTTCACCGCGCCGCTCTAACGAACGCACGCCACTTCAGCAGCACGATGGACACACTGGTTTCTCTGGGTGTGATCGTCGCCTACCTGTATTCACTCGCGCAGCTGTTCATGAACCCCGGGCTGACCGAGCATGTTCATCCCATGCATGGGAGTATTCTCGACATGTTCTTGAGCGGTAACCATGCACCTCTGTATTTTGATTCGGCGTCGATGGTGACTTTATTCCTGCTGATCGGGCGGGCAGTTGAGCACCGCACACGAACCCGCTCTTCCGAGGCTCTGCGCACCCTGCTGAGCTTGGGAGCACGCACCGCGACCCTGCTTCGCACCGACAAGCGGGGAACCACGCGTGAGGTGCAGATTCCGGTCGAGGATCTCCTTCCGGGAGACGAATTTCTGGTGCGCCCGGGTGAAAAAATCGCCACTGACGGCACGGTTATTGCAGGGTCTTCCGCCGTGGACGCCTCCCTGCTGACCGGCGAATCGGTGCCCGTCGAGGTTTCGGCGGGCGATGCGGTCACCGGCGCAACCCTGAACACCTCCGGGTCGCTGACGGTGCGCGCAACCCGCGTGGGCTCTGAGACGACGCTCGCGAAAATGGGCGAGCTGGTTGCCGCCGCTCAGGAAACGAAGGCACCCATCGCGCGCCTTGCCGACCGTGTTTCTGCGATTTTCGTGCCAATAATTCTGGTGATTTCGCTCCTGACCCTTATCGGGTGGCTGGTTGTATCGCACGATGTGCCGCGTGCGTTCAACGCGGCGGTTTCGGTGCTGGTAATCGCCTGTCCCTGTGCGCTCGGGCTGGCGACCCCCACGGCACTGCTGGCGGGTACCGGGCGCGGCTCGCAGCTGGGCATACTGATTCGCAACGCACAGGTGCTGGAAACTACGTATGCGGTGAACCGCATCGTGCTGGATAAAACCGGGACCGTCACCGAGGGCACAATGCGCGTGGCACGCTTTGGAACCTTCGACGATTTCACCGACGTCACGGCCGACAACGCCTCTTCAAAGAGCGAACGTTCTGTATCTATTCTGAGCGATGCCGCAGCCGTGGAGGCGCTGAGTGAGCATCCAATAGCCCATGCTATTGCGCGTTTTGCGACAGAAAATTATGGAGCATTTCTCGGTACCGTCGAGAATTTTGAGGGTGTGCCCGGAGGTGTGCGCGGCGAGCTCGTGCGCACTCGGGACGAGGGGAAGTCCCGCCGCCTGGTGCTTGTGGGCACCCCCGAATACCTGCTGCAGGCGGGCGTTCCCCTCACCGAGAAGCAGCATCAGATGCTTGAGCAAGCGCGTTCGGAAGGGCTGACCACTGTGGCTATGGCTCGCGCGACCGGCACGAAGGATCCGCAGCCTGTGGGGCTCATCGCGCTGGCAGACTCCCCCAAACCCGAGTCGGCGCAGGCTATCGCCGAGCTTCACGAACTGGGCTTAGAACCCACGCTGCTGACTGGTGACGCCCCCGAAGTTGCCCAGGCTATCGCATCCAGCGTGGGGATTAAGCCGGAGAACGTCTTCGCGGGGGTCACGCCCGAACGTAAATCCGAAGTTATCGCGCAGCTTCAGGATGAAGGCTACCGGGTGGCGATGGTTGGCGACGGCGTGAACGATGCACCCGCCCTGGCCCGCGCAGACCTGGGCATGGCAATGGGCTCAGGTACGGATGTTGCGGTGCAGGCGGCGGATATTGTGCTGATGCGCTCGGATATGCGCGCTATCCCCACGTCGCTGCGGCTTTCGCGGGCGACTTTGCGCACTATCAAGTCGAATCTGTTCTGGGCGTTCGCATACAACACTATCGCGGTACCGGTCGCAGCGGCGGGGCTGCTGAACCCGATGATTGCGGGCGCGGCCATGGCGTTCAGTTCGGTGTTTGTGGTGCTCAATTCGATGCGCCTCACCCGATTTGAGCGGTAGCTCGGTTCGCGGCGCCGAGCTTCGGCTTTTGTGCGTCTTCACGCAAATCCCTTGTACTCCCCTGCTGACGCTGGCATGATAAGAAGAATCACATGACCGCACTATTTTCAGGGGTATACCTCTGAATTTTGTGGTGCAGGTAATACGCGCCAAAGCATCCGGGAGATTCACATGCCCAAACTAACCCCGCAAATGTTCACATTCCTCAACGACCCACCGGTCGAAGACACACTCTATGACCTCTACGGCGCCACGCTCAAGCAGGGCAAGCGCATGTTCATGCATTTTCTGCCGAAAATCCACCAGATTTTAGGCAGGGGGATTGATTGGGAGACCGAGAACGAAGATTTTTATACCGATAAATACATCCCCATAACCCCGCAGCAGGGCGAGTTTCTGTATATGCAGGCGCTGGCGAGCGGCGCGCGGAATATCGTTGAGTTTGGTACGTCCTACGGCATCTCGACGCTGTATCTTGCCGCCGCCGCAAAACGCAATGGCGGGCGCGTAATCACCTGCGAATATGTGCCTCATAAGGCTGAGGCCGCGCGGAAAAATTTTGAGCGGGCGGGGCTTGCGGACTATATCGAGCTGCGCGAAGGCGATGCGCTGAAGACCCTGCAAGACCTGGATTTCAGCCCCGATTTTGTGCTTCTCGACGGGTGGCCTGACCTGGTTCATCCCGTCTTTCAGATGCTGGAGCCGCATCTTGCCGACCGCGCCGTGATTGCCGTAGACGATGTTGAGGGATTTGGCCCGTCTATGGAGGATTACCTCGACTATGTGCGCACCCCCGCCAACGGATACGTCTCAGTGACCATGCACCCGAGCAAGGCCCTGGAATACACCGTAAAAGTGGCGTAAACACTGGCGTGCCCACGCCCCATCTCATCACAACCAAATAGATTATAGTTTCAAAAGGAAAGGTAGTCCCTGATGAAAACTTTACCTATTATCTGGCAGCACCTTGTCAATGCCGAAAAACAAACCTGCTCACGGTGCGGTACAACAGGTGAGGAGCTGCGCAAGGCTTTACAGGTATTGGAAGCTGAGCTCTTGCCTCAGGGTATTCAGCCTCATCTGGAAATCCGTACAATGAGTGAAGAAGAATTCTTGACTCATCCTGAGGAATCCAATCGTATCTGGATTATGGGTGTACCCCTGGAAGATCTAGTGGGTGGGATACAGGGAAGCAGCACCTGCGACGATGTGTGCCACGGTGAACAGTGCCGAACCGTCGAGTCCCAGGGGAAAACATATGATGCAGTTCCAGCCTCTCTGATTGTGCAGGCCGCTCACCGGGCTCTTTCACCCGAAAAACCAGCTGAAAATCAGCGGCGGTTTGTCCAAACGATATGTTGTTAACCGTGAGAGCTCATCGAAAGCATGTGCTGGGCAACGCAGTAAGTCACGCTGTGCGAAAAAACCGGCGGGAGGCGCATCCCTGCTCGATATACTAAATTCCGTCATAAAAACCCAGCACAGAAAGGGAAAACCATGATTCTCACCCGTGAACAAGCAATTGAAATTTTCAAGCGCCGCGTTTCTACCCGCTCCTACGACCCAGCCCGTACAATCAGCGATGAAGACTTCAAGACAATCCTTGAGTTTGGGCGCCTCTCCCCCAGCTCGGTTGGTTCCGAACCGTGGAAATTCCTGGTGATACAGAATAAAGAGCTGCGCGAAAAGCTCAAGCCTATCGCCTGGGGTATGGCAAACACGCTCGATGATGCCAGCCACGTGGTGATTATTGTGGCGAAGAAGAACGCCCGCTATGATTCCGATTTCCTGCTGCAGACGCTCGCGAAGCGTAATCTTCCCGAAGACCAGATGCAGATGGCACTGGACAGGTACAAAAAGTTCCAGGTACACGATATGAAGATCGCCGACGACGAGCGTGCCCTTTTCGAGTGGACCCGGAAGAATACCTATATTGCGCTGGGTAATATGCTCACGGGTGCAGCGATGCTCGGTATCGATTCCTGCCCCGTTGAAGGCATGGACTACGATGCGGTCACCCAGCTCCTCACCGAGGAAGGGCTTCTCAACCCTGAGGATTACGGCGTATCCGTTGCTGCGACCTTCGGCTACCGCTCGCGCGAGATCGACCCGAAGCCGCGCAAACCGCTCGATGAACTCGTTGTGTGGGCCAAGTAGCCTGCTCTCTTTGAGTTCCCGCGCGGGGCTCTTATCTGGGGGCCGGGTATCAGGTACTTAGCAGCCTGCCCGGCCCCCTAATTTACCCGGTTTCTGCACTCACTGGGCGCACCTATGCGCTTGCGCTTCACTTGTGGAATGAGTCGGTGCTGCATTCCGTGCCGCTGGTGCGTGAACACGGAATTTCCCCGCTAACCCCACTTTTGGGGCAGGTTTTCGATGCGCACACGGTCGCCGAAAACTGGTTCGCCGGGTAGCTTCCCGCCCGGGTCTCTTCGTAGCGGTCAGCTATTCTTCGCGGTGTTCCCGGTATTTATCGTGTGCCGTGCGACCAAGATTCTTTCCGGTTTTTGTGGCGATTTTGCGTTCCGCTTTATGGGTGGCGCGTTGGGAGGTATCGCCCGAATCCCGCATAATACCCTTGAGAATAACGGCACCGATAGCCACGAACGCGATAACAACAACTGCAAGCACAACGGGGAATATCCAGCCGGGCGCATCAGCCTGTTCGTTGAGGGTATCGTGGGCGAGAATGTTCAGAAGTATCACGGAGCCTCCTCGTTCTTATACTGCGCTTGCTTCTTTCCACTATAAAACCTGTGCTCACAAGGCGCTTTATACGGCATCGCGTTCGCTTAAATATCCAAAATTATGCGTGAATTCCGCGCCCGCGAACGATAGTCTTAAAGGTGAGGGTAGTTTTATATGCCTTCGGAATGCCGCTGTGGAAAGGAGTCGCATAATGTCCCTACTAGATTTACTGAACCGCCGCCGTTCGGTGCGCCATTACGACGAAAACCAGCCCATTGATGCCGAAGTTGTCAAAGAGTGTTTGCAGGCGGCTCAGCTGGCGCCCACAAGTTCGAATATGCAGCTGTACGAGCTCTACCACGTGACTGATCCCGCCACCCTGAATAAACTCGCCGCAGCGTGCATGCATCAGCAGGCTGCCAAGACCGCGCAGCAGATGGTGGTATTCGTAACCCGCCAGGATTTGTACCGCCGCCGCGCGAAAGCCGCGCTGGAGTTTGAACGCGGCAATGTTGAGCGTAACAGCCCGGCTGAGAAGCAGAAAGACCGCATCAAGAATTGGGAAATGTACTACACCAAGGCTATGCCGCTCCTGTACGCGCGCTGCTTTGGTCTACTGGGCGCATCCCGCGCGGCAATGGCGAATTGTGCGGGCCTATTTGTTCCGATGATGCGTGAGGTTTCGGAACACGATTATCGCGTGGTTGTGCACAAGAGTTGCGGCCTGGTGGCGCAGACGTTTATGCTCGCGATGACCGAGGCGGGGTACGACACCTGCCCAATGGAAGGCTTCGACAGCCACCGCGTGAAGAAACTCCTCAACCTGCCGCGCAATGTCGAGATTAACATGGTAGTCGCCTGCGGTATCCGCAAACCCGGTCACGGCATCTGGGGCGAGCGCTTCCGTCTGCCCTTCGACGAGGTTTACCGTAGGGTTTAGGGACTAGTGCGCTGAGGTTACAAGGAGTTCCCGTGAAAACACTTGCTGTCGTCATTCTGGATAAATTCGCCGACTGGGAACCTGCCCTGCTTGCCGCTGGACTGCAGAGCATCATCGGCGGGTACACGGTGCGGTGGGCATCCGTCGATCGAGAAGTGAAAACCTCTATGGGCGGGTTGCGTGTGGAACCCGACATGATAATTTCCGAGGTTCCCTCAACTGCGGATGCGGTCATCGTCGTCGGCGCGGAGGGCTCATGGCGTACTCTGTCCGCCGAAGATTCCCAGCAGCTCGCCTCAATCCTCGGTGATTTCAAGGATGCGGGCAAACCGGTTGGCGGTATCTGCGACGGCGCATATTTCTTGGCTTCTGCTGGCCTGCTCGATGGGCGCAGGCACACCGCCAATAGCTTTGAGGACATCAAGGATTTGCCCGCCTACACGAACCCGCATCAGTACGTGAACACCACGCGCGAGGCGGTGCGCGATAAGAACCTGGTGACCGCCAGCGGGGTAGGATTCGTTGATTTCACCTTCGAAATGCTGCATGCTCTCGGTGATATTCCTGACGCCGTCATTGAGCAGTTTAACCAGATGCTGCGATAACTGCCGGGCTCATCTCAACTAGTATATTCACTCCATACAGAATACGGAGGGCGCATGAAACATTCACACGATTCCGCCCCTGACGACTGGTCTTGGCTTGATGAGTTGGGGGATCTGGACCCGAGTTTTCTTGAGGCGATCCAGCAGCTACATGCCACTCCGATCTACTATCAGATCCCGGAACGAGCACACAGTGACATATAGCGGTTCCGATTATTTGCACGCCTTCATTCAGTAAATAATGCGCCTTTGGGTATATTACGTATGTTTCGAGGGTACTTTATAAGGATTTTCATGGCCCCTCAGGAAAGGTGAAGAATATGTATTTTCAGTTTGAGGCCCCGCCCCAGCTGGAGCTCGGTCAGCCGATCGGTTACTACCACGAACAATTTAATAAAGAACTTCATGATTCGTCATTCCCCGGGTGTGAGCGTTTCATGGGTCGCGTTACTCTGGGTGGCGCCGAACGCGTGGTGGATCTTGGATTGGCTGATGGGAAGGTTGTTCTGTTCTCCCTGCAGATCCTGGATGGTGACACCCTCGACGGCGTGAGCTTGGGACTTTCACCGCGTGAATTTCACGAAAGAATGCGCATAGAGGACCATGACAGTTCTATATTTTCCGAGCGCCTGATTTTCTTCGAGGATTTCCTCACCCTCGGATGCGAAGGTAAAAACATCGAATTTATCGAGTGGTGGGATCGCGGATATTGGGATGACTATTCTTTCCTCGAAGAAGCATATCCGAACGAATAATTGACGGAAGTTTTAAGCTCGCTACGCTTTAATCCACACGTCCGAGGCAGCGCGGCGGTCGAAGATGAACGCCCGCAGAAGACTCCGAGCTGAAATACTTCTGTAAGAATATGGTAAATTCCGAGGCGTGTAACGACGTCAAAGATGACGGGATCGGGTACGCGCTTCCTTTTATCTTCGAGCCTCAAGAGCCGGGCATCAAAAACCATCAGCAAATATGTGATGTAAAACACTTACAAAACGCGTGAGGATCTGCGCACTCATGGCGTCTTCATATCAGCGCCGTAGGCTTGAGAGACGACGACAGGCAATAACAGCCCCGTCGAATCACGCAATATGTGACAGAAAAGGCAGCTGAAATCCCGGCTGCTGCTGAACTTTCAGGCGGAACCTCACCGATCTGCGCACTTAAGACCCCATATCATCATCCGTTCAGGCGCGCCCGCGCTGTGACGGATACTCACAAAGGAAGAACCATTATGCTTGGACTCATCGGAATGATCATTGCCGGCGCTATCATCGGCGCTCTGGCCCGCCTCATCATGCGAGGTCACCAGAACATCTCGGCACTGTGGACCGTTATCTTAGGTGCTGTCGGCGCATTCGTTGGCGGAGGAATCGCGAGCTTCTTTGGCGTTGCTGATACCGCTGGTATCGACTGGATTCGCTGGATCCTCTCCATTATCGCCGCCATTGTAGCAATCTCTATATACCTAAGCGTAACCGGCAAAAAGAACTAATAGTCCATATTCTTGCGTCGCTTCAGCATCGCAGAAATAAAGCAAAGCGGGTTATGCAGAAGCTATTCCCAGCTTCCGCATAACCCGCTTTGGCACGTCTGAGAACTACTCGCACGATAGGCAGCTGAGCCGAGCAAACATAGGCAACAGTCGTGTTTGTACACGCTCATCAACACAAAGTGATATATACCACCATTTTGATTCGTGAGGAATTCAGTGCCTCAAGCGTCTTTATAGTAGCGTCACCATCGATCGCAAGAACGGACAAAGGGCGTGGGTAGCGCCCGAACTCCCCAGCCGTCGATGCGTTCCGCAAATATCAAACATCATAATCCGCGCAGCGGAAAACACATGAAATGAGGCTCTCATGAGCGATAACTCCATTCCCCAAACCGGTCAGCAGCGCGAGCGCGAAAACAACAAGGAAACCCAGCAGGACAAGACTCCTCGTGGTCCCCTACAGACTTCGCACGGTGTAACCACCATTGAAGAGAACGTTGTTGCCAAAATCGCTGGCATGGCAACCCGCGAAGTTCCCGGTGTGTACGATATGGGCAATGCCGTACGCCGTGCCTTCAGCGCCGTGACCGACCGCATCCCCAACGCCCAGACCAATGTTGCTGGCGGTATTAGCGTCCAGAAGGGCGAGACCCAGGCGGCCGTAGATGTTACCGTCGTGGTCGAATATGGAGTCTCCATTGTGGAAGTAGCCAATGCTATCCGCCGCAACATTATCGAGCAGATTGAGGGGACCACAGGGCTAGAGGTAGTAGAGGTCAATATCGACGTCACCGACGTTCACCTGCCCGACGACGATTCCACTTCCGCTGACTCTGCCGATCTCAAGTAATCTACTCCGACGCCCCCGATCTGAGGATCTTTTATGAAGACAACACACCTGGCCCTTTTGGTGGGCCTATTCCTGGGAACAATTCTTGCTTTCGGTTCCTTCGCCGACTTCATCCTGGTGGCGCTATGCGGCCTGGTTGGAACGGTGGTGGGTCTTTACCTGGAGGGCCGGGTCGATGTCCAAAGCATCCTTAATCGATGGAGGAAGTAATGACGGAGACCAATACACAGCCCGCTGCTGTCAGTGCAGAGGGCTCTCAGAAAGAGAGCTCTCTGCAGGAGCAGCGCGGTGTCACCGTCATTCCCGCCCAGGTTGTTGCGCAGATCGCGGCTCAAGCTGCCTACGAGAGCGCAAATGTGGGCTCGAACGCCGGGGGACTGCTCGGGATCGGGGCACGTCGAAATTTCCATTCACGCCCCGAGGCAAAGTGTGATCTCTACGGTCAGGTTGCAGTCCTTCACTTAGATCTCGGCCTTACCTTCCCTACAGCACTGGTTTCAACCCTGCAACAGGTGCGTGAGCATGTGAGCCAGCGCGTCGAGCACCTCACCGGGCTGAGGGTTGAGAAGATCAACATTGAGGTCTCCTGGCTCAATCCGAACAACCAGGTAAGGAGGGCTCTGCGATGAAAACCCCCGTACAAAATCTCATCCGGCGCCCGTCGCGGAGTTTGCCCGTCATTATCCTGGCGTTACTGCTCCTCATCGTAGGAGGGCTGGGAATCTGGGCGCTGGGAAACCGGCTCCTGAACGGAGCATGGCCGAATGGAACATCCTCAGCAGTCAGCGAGCTCGGCTCCACGATTATAGGGTCGCCAGCGGTACTCGCGGCAGCCTGCTTTGTGATCGTATGCAGTCTGTTCATGATTCTCCTGGCTCTGTGGCCGGGGGCACCTGAACGCACTGAAGTTCTTGCAGATAACATACCCGGTCAGACAGCTATTTCACGCCGTGACCTAGCAAGGCTGGTACAAGCCCATGTCGAGCGGGTCGATGGTGTTCACAGCGCTAGGGTTCGAGTCCGTCGAACGCGCGTGAATGTGACAGTGTTCAGCGTTCTGGATGACCTCGAACCTGTGCGACAGGCAGCACAGAAGGCAGCTGAGCAGGCTATACAGACCTTGAAACCCGTCGGAACCGCACACAGCCGAGTGCGTATCCAGCACACGAGCTGAAAGAGAGAAAACCATGCGTTCGGTATCTGGAATTCTCAATAGGATAGTCCTTGCGGTATGCGGTTTGCTCATCGCGGCGATAGCCCTCTGGCTTATGGCTTCCGGCATGGGTGTGGGTCAGTCATGGCCCGCGCTTAGCTCGGTCCTCGCCAAAGCTGATACCCGGGTCGATACCTGGGTCGGACCCCAGGCACACTGGCTGTTGCCAGCCGCCGCCCTCGGGTCGATTCTTCTCGTCGCGTTTGGCTTGGTTCTGCTCATTAAGCAGGTACCCCGTAAGGCTGCCGCGTCTCCCTTGCGCCTGACAGGCTCCGACGGCACGCTGCTGGCCACACTCAGCCCCGATGTCATAGCCCAGGCGCTGTCTGAGCGAGCCGAAGACGTTCCTGGGGTTCAGCGGTGCTCAGTATGGGTCACTGGTTCACCCAGCAACCTGTGGGTGCAGGCAACCGTCACCGTAGCAGAGAACAGCGAGGTTGCATGGACCGTGAGCGAGCTCAGGAACCGACTTGACCACGACGTTAGTTCCTCTCTGGGAAAGCATGCTCGTCAGATCGACGTACTGCTGCGTCTAGAACAAGCCACCAAACCCCAGAGTGCAGCCCACACTGTGGCTGGCAAACACTCATTAGAGAGCGGCGGTTCTGATAACCATGACCGATGAAAAGCGCAGCAATGCAGGGCAGTCCACCGGTCCGCCCACCGAGCATGTGCCTCATCCGAACGCTGCGTCTCAGGGCAAAGACAGGTACCTGGTGCTGCGAGCCCAGGACGGTGACATTGACGCCTTCGGAAAGCTCGTCGAACGTTATCAGGGGCGTCTGTTTCGCACCGCCTACATGATTGTGCGCAACCGCCATGACAGTGAGGACATCGTCCAAGAGACCCTTGTTCAGGCGTGGCGGAGTCTTCATCTGCTTCGGGATCCTGATGCCTTCCGGGGTTGGCTCATGCGCATCTGCACTAATAAAGCCACCAGCATTATTCGTCAGCTCCAGCGCCGAGCCACTGACCCTTACGATTCAGAGGGTCTTGAGAGCGCGACCGTCCTACCTAACACCACGTCGACAGCGACCGAGGATCCGGCGCAGTCCAGTGAGGTAAACGCCCAGATAGAAGCATTAGCCAAGCTGTTGGCATCCGCTCCTGAAGAGTTGCGTATCGTCTGGGTGCTTCGAGAGGTTGATGACATGTCCTACGAGGAGATATCCCAAACCCTAAACCTAACCGAATCCACAGTCCGGGGGAGGCTGGCACGCGCCCGCTCCCTCGTCATGCGCCATATGAAGGAGTGGGAATGAGTTCCACCACCCGCATCCCACACGCAGAACCACAGTCCACACAGTCGGCTCAGTCTTATGAGCTTGACGAAGCCTCCACACGGGAGTACCTGCGTCTAATCGCTTCACTCCACAACACCTGGGACACATTGGAAGCACAGTCGAGCACATCGGTGATGCCTCAGCGCCATATGATGGATGCGGTACTCGCCGAAACCCGTCATGGCGCTCAGGTAGAGATGCCGCCGACCGACTTAGGGCCTTATAGCATGTCCGAGTTCTCCCTACGCGCCCTAGTGCGACGCAGTGTAGACTCCGTACCCGGAGCTCGCGCACTCAAGTCTTCCTTCAAACATGCCCCAGCCCCCGAAGGTCAGCGAGAGCTGGGAATACCGGATACGATCTCCTGCCGTATCTCTGCACACGTTACAACCAGTAGCCTCCCCCAGCTTGCTCAACAGGTTCGTGATGCTGTGCGCCAGGCGTGTTATGAGAACCTAGAATTGTCCCCAACCGTCAATATTCATATTGAGGATCTGCACGATGACGAGTAACCTCTCAGCAGCCGAATTGACTCATGTAGTCACGGCCGTTCCTGGAGTGCGCGGCATTGAACCGGGGATCGGCTCCACGCTGAAAGCCATCGGCAGCCGTATGAGCGGCGACCCTGCGGCCGCCCGATTCGGGGTTATCATCGAGTCGGGCGGGCAGAAGGTCATTATCGAGATTGGAATCGACGGCTCCCGTGCGGTCAAAGAAATTGTCCGCGATGTTCAAGAGGCGGTTCTGCGCTCATTGTCAGCAAATCGAGAGAGCGGCGCTTCGGGGTCAGACTCCAAACCCCAGCCTCAGGTGAGGGTGCGAATACAGTCCCTTCTCTGAACGCTGCGTATCGCAGAACCGTCTCCGTTTCAGGGAGCACACATACCACTAAGGGTATAGTCCGTTCGCCATAGATGCCGTGGGGGGGGG
>NZ_KV817396.1:13597-144904 GCF_001814655.1 Rothia sp. HMSC069C01 | reverse complement strand
GGGGGGGGGTCACCAGTCGATGCCTCAACGCGATGCGTAAGCTAGAAGACCGTGAAAAAACTCGTCTTCAACACCTAAATTCCGCGTAAACCCCGGAAAATTATGCTTTAATCCACACGTCCGAGGCGGCGCGGCGGCCGAAGATGAATGCACGCACGCCCTGGTACCACAGGATGTACGCCGCCCACAGCCCCAGGTACCCCACCGTGGCACTCAGCAGACCGCCGGAAACCGCCCAGTAGATCCCGAAAATGACGGGCGCATAAACAACCAGCATCACAAATGAGCCAATTGCCAGGTATTTCACGTCCTGAGCACCCATGAGGATACCATCAAGAACGAATACATATGCGGCTATCGGCTGCCCCACGCCAATCACGAGGGTAGCCCACGCGAAGAGGGTGGCGACGGGCGCATCCTGCGTGAAAATCCAGTTTCCGAAAAAGCCAATCACGGGCGCAACAACGCCGGTGACAACCCCGTACACCAGACTCATACGCACCAGGCGATTCTTGAGCTCACGCACTTTCGCACGCCCGGATTCAGCCGTCAGGTCGCGTTCTCCAAGTTCCTTGCCCAGCAGCGCCTGCGCCGCTATTGCAAGAGAATCCAGGGCAAAGAGCAGCAGGTTGAACACGCTCATGCCCAGCTGATATGCCGCCGTCTGCTCGTCGCCCAGGCGAGCCACCACAAATACGGTAGACAGCAGTGCCAGGCGCATCGAGAGGGTGCGCAGCATCAGCCAGGAACCGAGGGATAGCACGCCGCGCATCCCCGCAATATCGGGACGCCACGTCACGCCCTGCGGGCGCATCTTAAGATGAATAAATATACCAAGAGCAAGCGCCATGCCCCACTGCGTGAGCGATGTGCCCGTCGCCGAACCGGCCACGCCCCAGCCGACCGGGTATATCAGCACCCAGTTCAGCGCCACATTCACCACGGTGCCCACACCCGCAACTTTGAGCGGGGTCACGGTGTCTTGCAGCCCGCGCAGGGTGCCCATGAGCGCCAGAATCATCATCATGGGCGGAATGCCCCACAGCGAATGGTGCAGGTAGTCGCGCGCATAACCGATGGTTGCGTCGTTCGCGCCCATGCCGCGCAGCGCAGGGTCGGCAAAGATATAACCCACACCCATAATGAGCAGGCCGAGTCCAAGCGCAACCCACACGCCGTCCACGCCGATGCGGTAGGCGTGCGCCAGCCGATGCGCCCCGAACGCGCGCGCAACCGCCGGGGTCACCGAGTATGCGAGGAAGTTCATGAGCCCCACCACGGTGGTGATGAGGGTTGCCGCAATGCTCATGCCCGCCAGGGTTTCGGTGCCCAGCTGCCCCACGAGTGCGGAATCGGCGAGCACGAACAGCGGCTCGGCAATCAGCGCGCCGAAGGCGGGTACAGCGAGCGCCAGAATCCGCCTGTTGAGCGATTTTTCGGGTTGAGTTTTCCCAGAGTCTGCGTCGCCTTCCCCCAGGTGAAGGGGGATGCTGCCGGTACGTGGGGTCGCATCCAACAGATTTTGGGGTTCGTGCGTGCTGGCGGTGCCGTCGGATGTGTTCGGGGCGCCTGATGTGTTGGGTTCTGAGGCATTGTTGCTCATAGGTACAGCCTACTCCCGCAAAGATGGCACGTCAGCGATGCGTTTATCTGTCTCACGCTATGACCGCTTCTTATTCCGCGAGCAGGTGGTTTTTGGTTCGAGCAGGTAGGAAAATCTTACCTGCTCGCGGGTCTTAACGATGATCGCGGGTTGAGAGAAAGCGAAACTGGGGTTAGCTTTTTCGCCCCCGCAGCTCGTCTAGGGCACGGCGTTCTTTCTTGGTGGGTCGCCCGGTTCCGCGTTCACGTTTGGCGACCGGCGGCATCGACAGGTGCGCGGGGCACGGCCCCGAGAGGTCTTCGTAACAGGTGACGGCAATCGGCGCGCCCACCCGTTTGGTGATGAGTTTTTCGACCTTAAACACGCGCTCCCAGCCGGGATAACGCACCCGCACAACGTCGCCTCGTTTGAGTTTTTGCGAGGGTTTTGCGGATGCGTCGTTCACGCGCACGTGCCCGCCTTTGCATTCGTCGGCTGCGAGCGCACGGGTTTTGAAGATGCGCACCGACCACAGCCAGACGTCGATGCGGGCGCTGGTGATCTCTTCGCTCATACTTCCCATTCTAGGAACCTCCCCCATGCGGCGCGAGCAGATAGTATTTTGTAAATACTATCTGCTCGCGGATTTACTCGCAGGCGGGGCCGCTATACGTTTGCCGTTTTCCAGGGAATCTCCACGTTGTCCGGCGCGTCTGCGTTCTGCTCGGTCTTCGCCTCGGTTTTCGCGCGAACGCTCGCGGTATCATCCTCTGCGCTCATGTGAGTTGCGCGGCGTTCCTTCCACGCCCAGCCGATCGCCCCGGCGAGAAGGCCAAACCCTGCCCAACCCAACAGCAAAGCCCATTGCAGGGAGTTTGAAGCATCCGGGAAGTAGGCAATATTCCGCAGCAGCGTGTTGGATGCGCCCGGCACCATCAGCTGCCCGAGGGCGCCCCAGGGTGCGGGGATGAACTGCCACGGCATGCTTGCCCCGGAGAGCGGGTTACCCACGAACATGGAGAGCACGGCGCCAAGGCCGATACCGGCGGCATCAACAAATAGCGCGGAAATCCCGATCATGAAGGAGGCCGTCGCGAAAACGGTCACTCCGAAGGTCGCCCAAAGCGCCCCGAAATCACCGGGAACGAACCCGAACCAGGTGCCCAAAATAAGGGTCATGAAGAGTCCGCCAATAACCCCGTAAAGCCCAGCGGTCGCGAAGCGGCGCAAGGTTCCTTTGATGAGGTAGATACTGAGGATGCCACCGAGCATACCGCCCATCACAAGCGGGAATGCGGCAACCGCCAGGCCCATACCGTTGGGATCACCCTCGCCAAGCGGCACAACCGCGGTGGTTTTAACCTGTGCCTGCTGCAGTTTTTCCTGCTCGGTTTTCAGTTGTTCGAGCTGTTGGGCGGCGATAGCTCCTTGTTCACCGCCTGCCTGTGCGGCCTGCTGCAACGCCTGAGTTTTGGCTGCGGTGGCTTTCTGCTGTACCTGAGCGTTCATCTGCTGGGCTACGCCGGTGAGCATCTGGTTTGCGGATGCGTTTGCGGCGGGCGCGGTCATAACCTCGGGTGCCGCACCTTCGGTAAAGACGATCGCGCCGTAGGTTTCGTGTTCTTTGATCTGCCGTTCGGCGTCTTCACGTGAGGACGCCTGTTTGAACTCGAAGGTTTCGATTCCTCGATCTTTGAGTCCTTGCTCGAATTGGCTGACGGCTGCTTCCGGTCCCGCGATGGAGACGGGCAGGTTTTTCGCCTCCATAGCTTTAGTGGGCCAGGTGAAGGCAAGAATCACGATGCTGACAATGACGGATGCCAGCGTGGCGATGGCGATAACCTTGCGCCAGGATGAGGGCGTGATCGCCTCGGTTGTGCGTGCCATGAAACTCTCCAAACAAAATATATGTTTTGTTTATCAACACGTAAGACTCTACTCTGCATAAAGACCAGATGCAAACACAATAACCATTTTGTTTATAATGTCACAACAGAGAATAAACATTCTATTTTTATCTAGCGCAAACTCCTCGGAAAGGTATAGTCTTAAGGCATGCCACGTCTGACCGAAGCCACTAAACAGGCACGTCGACGCCAAATTATCGACGCCGCCTTCACGTGTTTTACCGCCAAGGGGTACACCCATACCTCCATGACGGACATCATCAGAGAATCCGGACTTTCCTCGGGTTCCATTTACTCGCACTTCAGCGGCAAAGGCGACATTCTTTACGCCACCGTTCAACAGCGTATCGATATGATCGCCGCAGCTTACGGGGAACTCAAAGACCCCTCCCCACGCGATATTATGCGCATGATCTTCGCCACCTCAACCGTCGAAGCGAACTTCACCTCGATGCTGCGCATCCGTCTGGAATCGTTTACCGTTCCCGAGGTGCAAGAATCCACCAACACGCTTTTTACCACCCTGCACGACATCGTTGCCCAATCGCTCATACCCTGGGGTCAGCGGTATCTTGAAGCAGAGAATAAACGCAAACCTTCTGCCGACGAACTTCAAGCCTTCGTCAACGACACAGCGGATGCGCTCATCCTCACTTTCCAGGGGTTCATGGTGCGCTCAACCCTGTCACCCTCGACCAACCGTGAGCACCTCTTCCAGATTGCACTGAGCCTGCTGCCCGAATAACCTCCCCGCGAGCACCAGTAGAAAAAGACAAAACATAGGGGCGCATCCCGTATAACATACAGGATGCGCCCCTCAACTCGCGCGCGACTCCTCCGGCGGACCGCACGCACGGTTTTATAGCTTACGGAATCTCGTAGACCTCAACGTTATCGAGGCGCGGGCGGGTATCGTAGCTGCCGTTCCAGGTCACCTTAACGCCGTAACGTTCCAACGTGGGGATCACGGTGTCAAGCATCAGTGCGAGTGATAGTTCCTCATGTTTGCGGGTGACGGCCGCGCGCTGTTCATCGCTGAGTTTCTTCCACGCCTCTTCATCAGAGGGGTACGCCTCAAACGAGCCGAAGCCAATGTAGGTGCTCCCGCTTTCCGCCAGATTCTCGGCATCCTGCTGGTGATAGTAGATATAGCCCTTCCATCGGTCAGAGCCCTCACGCTCCTCCCAGATGTCGGCACTGGCGCAGGTTCCGCAGCACGAAAATTTACCGCGCGCAAGCACGCCGTGCGCCTCCAAATCAGCGAAAGCCGCAGCCAAGTTGCCAGAATCACCCGTAACACCCAAACGCTCGGCGAGCGCACGGCGCTCCCTCACGACTTTCTGCGCGTATTGTTCAATATCGTGGTAGAAGTCGCCTTTGACCTGCGATTCGCCTAGAAATTCTTCTAGGCAGTCGTTGAGGTAATCCGCATATTCGCTGGCGTCCTCGCCGGTGAGGAGCAGGAGCATGATTGCATCTTCAAAGTCTTCTCGTGCTTCTTCGGGCAGTTCCCAGGACGTGGGAACGGGTGGAGTGAGTTGCCATTTAAACCATGCGTCCCGAGCTTCGGGGCTCACAGTCGTTACAGCTTTTTTATCGGTGAATGAAGTTGTCATGCCCCTAGAGTAGCACCTAGATCAGCATCGCCTTAACCCCGCCCGAATTGCTACGGTAACCTGTACCTGACGTCAAACAGTTTTTGTGCACTGCCCAACTTATTCTTGGCGAACCCGCGGCGGCTTATCCATCTAATTTTCCGGGTGAATAAGCCGCCCAGGCAGCCTGATTCAAAGGCTTATACCCAAGACTCACGGGCAAGTGCGCGGGTGAGCACGAGCGGACCGCCGGTTGCGTTGCCGTGGTAGCGGCCGAAATGCACGTAGGGGCCGCGGTAGGCGGCATCATGAATCTGCGCGGAATACTGGCCGTTAATCACAAAGTAGAAGTACTTGCCCTTCACCACAATTTTGCCTTCGATGCTCTCGTTGGGCTTGATAGGCTTTTTCAAGTTCATGGTGTGCAGAACCTTACCTTCGCGAGACGCACCCGGCCCGCCGTCAAGACGAATCAGCTGTGCAAGATCGCCCGTCCGGTATTTGCCGTGCTCGTCCCGAACCTTCGCGCCGGGGCGAAGAGCGAGCACATAGCAGCCGTCCTCGGATGCACCCCGGAACTTCCCGGCGATACCGAGCGGACCGTCGTGGCTGCGACCGAACGCCATGTACCCATAATTCCAGGTGGTTGTGGGCAGTTTCTTATCCCAGTGCATAGCGAATTCGAGGGTGTACTGTTCCCTGTCAGTGGCAGCAGCGAGCGGCCCCAGCAGCAAGGATTCGTCGTAATTCTGCCGGTGCACGATTGCCCCGCGGGTGAAGTCGGGATAATCCTGGGCGTTGGTGATGCTAGAGGGCAGCATGCCGTGCTCCCGACGCCCGTTCGCAACATTGATCACGGCGTCTCGTTTCCATCCGAGTACCCAGGACGGGTCGGGGCTCATAAACCCGCGCACGCCCAGGCTCTTGTAGTGTTCGTAGGTGCTTCGGCGGTGCACCTCCCAAACAATCACGGGCTTGCCGAAGCCGACAATGGCACGCACCTTATCATCCGCCATGGAACCGTACCCGGGACCGCGCACGGATTCAAAGTAGGGCACGCCGAGCGCATCCACGTTGTTGGATCCCGCCAGCTGACGGATTCCTTCAAGGCTGTCGTTGGCGCCGAAGTAGCACCAGGTCTGGCAGCCCGCGGCTTTCGCTTGGGCCAGATACTTTGAGTTGGAGTTGAAACCGCCGTGGCCGTCGCGGTACATCTTGATCACCACACGATGCGCCAGCCCGCGTTCTTTGATAGCTTTCAGCAGATGACCCTGTGCGCGCCAGTCTTTTGCTTCGATGAAGAGGGGAAGGCGCTTGCCGGTGGGGGCGTCGTTGATCGCATCCACGGCCTCTTCAAAGGTGGGAATCTGCTCCAGCGGTGTACCTTCACCGAGGGTCTTGCGCATATTGACGTAAACGCCGCGCAGTTTTTGCAGGGTAAGATCACGTACTTTGCGATTAAGCCCGGTAACGCGCATCAGCGATTCATCATGAATGCAGACGGGAATATTATCAGCCGTGGTTCGCAAAGAAATTTCAATAGCATCGGCATTTCTTGCAGTTTGAGTATATGCGTATGCGGTATGTTCGGGATTAATATCGCCCGAACCACGGTGTGCTACAAAGAATTCTTTTTGTCTAAGAAAGGTCCAGGCCGCACGTTCCGGATCAAATTCAATATCTTCGTCGAGGATAGGCTGCTGTTCATCATTGACTGGCTGTTCCTTCTCGCCGGGAAGACTCCCTTGAATTCTCGCCTCTGCTGCGGATGCGCCCATCACGGGCATCATAGCGGCTGCAGCGCCTAGCGTGCTGGCACCAAGAACGGTACGTCGGTTGAGTTTCTGCGAAGAAAGGCTCATGGGCATGAACTCCCAAATATTATATGTTGCTGAGTGAATGAATAGGCGGATGCGTCAAAAAAACATTTTCTTGACGCGTCACATAAATAGCATAACTATTTTTTACCTGTAAATCACTTTTGCTTGAGTGAGAAAATTTATCTTTGTCAAGTATCTTCCCACACCTATTTCTTCGAGACAATATCTTCTGCCCGTTAAAAAGTTTTTATTAAAAAATATGGTTCCACCGAAAATCGGTGAAACCATATGAGAAACCTCTTTCGTGAGGTCTGTGCGTCGGCAGCTGCGACACAAGACCTCACATAAAGCGGAGGCTGCGTAAAGCCGGAGCACCGTGCCAGACAGAGCGAGAAAACCAGCGCCTTCCGCCCTGTCGAAGCGTCACAAGGCTCTACGCGTCTTCTACTTCTTGGTCGCTTCCGCCACGTGATCGCCCGCGTTGACGGTACGGCGCTCTTCAGAGTCCTTCACAATATTGAATTTGGGGGTGTTGGTCACCATCACCATCGTCTCCTTGGAGGGAATACGATCCTTAATGGCCTCCCAATCAACCTCAATAATGGGGGCGCCCGCCTCAACCTTATCGCCCACCTTAGCGTGCGAGGTAAAGCCTTCGCCATTGAGATCTACAGTATCGATACCGATATGCACCAGCACCTCGCCGCCGTTATCGGTGCGCAGCATAAAGGCATGCATGGTGTCTTGAATCAAGGCGATCGTACCTGCCGCAGGGGCAACAATCAGATTCGACGTAGGATTAACGGCGTAGCCATCCCCCATGACACCCTGTGAAAATACGGGGTCAGAAACTTCAGACAGCGGAAGGTACTCCCCCGTCACTGGTGCCACATAAATATCAGCGGTTGCGGTCGATTCCGTCGGTGCCGCTGCTTTTTTCTTCCCGAAGCCAAACATAAGATCTCCTTTGATGTAGTAAACGCCCAAAAGGTGTCGTTTGTGTCACGACACAGGCTAATACATGTATTTGCCCTTTAGAATACCGTACTCGTCAAGTTTTTGTTACCGTGTACACCACAGGTCGAGGGATTTTGAAAAAATATTCCCAGCCTGCATAATATGCCGAATTTCCAGAGTATATTTCATGATGCAGTCGCTCAATCAGGCGGCAGACACAGCACTAGAGCTCCGGAGGATTTCGCTGATCGCTCAGTATTTTTGTAAGCCCTCCCTGCATCAGGTAAACACGAGTACACTTAGAGCATATTGAAGGCTTGAACCCTAACAACGAGAAAGTGTTCCCGCATGAGTGAGCATACCGAAGAACTAACCGGTACCATCCTTGAGGTTTTCATTCCGGGTCCGGGCGAGAACCCTGAGGACCCTAACGATATGGAACGAACCCTCTTTTTGGGCGCTGCGCAGGAAGCACTCGATTCGGGGGTAGATATTGAGGTTTACTCAACCGATAGTTACCCTTCAGCATTTGAGGAATGCGAGCCCGTCGCCGAGCAGATTGCGATGAGCGGTGCCGACGTTCTACCGATTATGCTCGTCAATGGCGAGGTCAAAGTTTCGTTTATGTACCCGACCGCCGAGCAGATTACGCGCTTCTCTAAGGCGCACAAGGTCAAAAAGCCGAAGGCGAATGCGGCTGCGGCGGCATGCGGTTCGAGCGGTTCCTCCGGCTTCACTCCCATTCCCGATTTGGCGCCCGGTGCTCTGCGCGAACCCGCCGGTTTCGCGGCTACCCTCGCCGGTAAAAAGCCCCAGGTGGTAGGTGGTCCCGATATTGGTAACCGCGTGAACCTCATGGGCGGCGACACCGGTGACGGCATTCCCTCTGAGGGTTCAGTCGCCGCCAAATCCGGCGGATGCGGATGTGGTGGCTGCGGGTGCGGCGGCTAAAGCGCGCATTCCCGCACTTGTAGTTCCCTCCCCGAATGTTTATATGCGAGTGCCCCCGGACTTCTTGAAGAAGTTCGGGGGCACTCATGTATTTTTCACGGCTGGCAGAGTGCCGGCTACATTAAGGGCTGCTCCGGCGGATTCTGAGGCTGTGCATACTGAGATTGTGCGGTTTGCGCTTGTGCTCCCTGAGTCCAAACCGTTTTATTCTTTCGGCGGCGGGAATATTCTTGATTCGCCATGACGATAAAGACGATGCAGAGAGCCACGTCTATGAAATATAGAACCCAGTAGAGGTACGCCAAGCCATTGGCGTACTGGAAGAAGTCATCAATATGGGTGATCACATCAATTAGCGTTGCTATTTCTAGAGCTTGAAGGATCAGACCAATAATATTGATGCTCAGAATAAATCCCAGCGCTTTAGACCTGAGATAGAAGATACCAGCGAGTATTTGAAGGCCATAATATGCCAGAAATGCACATGTCAACGCTAAGTGCAGAAAATCTTCTGCATCCCAATACTCGAATCCATACTTAGCCATAAACTCCACGTAGTTATATAGACCCCACACGGAAATCCCCAGGCTCACTATCATGAATGCGATACGCACCCCGTACAGCCAACGGAACGGAAATTTGGGGTCTGCCGTCGTCACGGCTATGGACGCTTCCGTTTGGTTCGCGACCCCCAGGTATGCATCCTGCCCCGGTACCGTCGAAGCCTGATCGTCGGAAGACTGCGACGCTGCCCGGGGTTTTACCGCATCCTGTGGGGTCTGTTCGACAAAGTTCTCTCTCGATGATTGCTCGCTCATAAATTCAAAACTATCATGCATATCGTTCACATCCCACTATTTTTCTGCCTCTTCGTCACTGAGGCTGTTGTTTGAACATTCCTTACTAACGAGGTTTGCGATATTTAGGGACCGGGCGGCAGGTTTAGTTTTTGCCGTCTCTGAACCCATCATTTTCACGAAAACAATGCTCACCCCAAGGTCAAAAAGAACCATTAGACACCCAAAGGGGTTATCGTATGCGACGGTAATCATGGTTATCACGAAAGAGAATACAAGGCCATAGTTATTCACCTTTTCAACCCAGAGGTAATCTTTGTGCCGTATAAATTTTGCGCAGGCGCGGGTCTGTACGGCCGTAATATATACTGCATAAGGAATCATCAGAAACCCAAGAATCGCTATATGGGATAATGGCCGTTCAACCGATAACAGATTTACAGAAGTTTCTTCGCGATATGAAGTTGAATACCGCGCCATAAAGTTTATCCACGAATAAGCTATAACTACTATCGGAATATAAGCCAGAGCTATACGAAGTACATAGAATATCTTGAGATTCTCAAGCCATAGGGGTTTTGCCGCAGAGACTTCCACTGAATCGTGCGCTTTCTCTGGCGATTTTGCGGGACTTCCTGAACTTGTGGGATTTTCCGGCTTTTCGGCATCATTTTCCGGCTCTCCGCTAGGGCGGATCACGAGTTCCTCATCCCCCAGCTGGCCGTAAAGTGCCGTATACGCAGGAAGTTCATTATCTGCCGAGGCGCTATCGACCATACCCGACCAAGGAACCTTGCGGCTGCTTTGAGCGGCAGGCGCATCGTGAGCGGAATTTTGGGGTGAAAAATCATGATCTGTACTCATATTTTTACCCTATGATTACACCCTGGATATTCTATGAAAACCCCCTGAACATTCTCAATGAATATATTCCTTACATATTTCCTCATACTAAAAATGCTCTTTATTCCAATAAAACGGGTTTGAGTTTTACTTACTTGGAAGTTGTCTCGTAGCCAAAAGATAAGCCCACAGACGACCAAGAACACCCTAAGGATAAGAAGCTCAGGGGTCAGCAACAACACTTCACCCGAGCAATCACACGACGCTCCACCACCGCCCAGTGGTGGTTAATCTGGCGGTTAACCTCTTTCTCATTCTTGGTGAGATTCTCACGCGGTGGTTTCATAGACAAGCTGATCAGTTCTAGTCTTGATATTCCTTATTTACCAAAATATCCTTCGGAGTCACAAACCTATCCAAATCGTGATACTGGTACGCAGACACATCGTGAAGAGCCCTAATAACAGGGTCTGTCATTATGAATGGTTGCCATAACCTGGTGTAGTGTGCCAGTTATAAGTGGTATCAAGGGTATCTCTATGATGACAGTTCCGAAAGAGTTCGCAGGGTTTCTGTTCTGTGGGTATCACCAGGTTGCAGATTTGTCAGTACCACCTTTTCGATCATGGTGATGGTGGCATTGTCAGTGGCTTGGGATACCCCGAAGTATTCGGCGAGGGTTTCTTCGGTATGGTTTTAGCGTAGGTATAACGGGGCGGCTTTTAGCCCCTGGGCGAGAGCAAACCTGTAGGGATTAGTATTCAGGTATCCCAGGTCTAGGATATGACTGAGCAAGATTAAGATGGTAGCGAATTGTGTGGTGGTCAGTCCAGTGGTACGGTGAAAAGGTAGAATGCTCTACCTACGCATGTGATTGGTATTTGGTTCGTTTCTTTCACTATCATACATATACGAGGTATAAGAGCCGTTACTATTTCGTGCGCGTTCAGGAATAAGAGCTACCCCTGATGCGTAATCCCCAATTATGTGTGGGAGCAGAACATCCTTATATGATCTATAGTTTAGGAGACCAAGTTGGAACTTTTCAATCAACCCTTTTCCGGGACGATGGGTGAAAAACTAATATCGTTATTGAATTCAGAAAAATACACTGATTTGACCATTATTGTTGCATTTGCAAAAGAATCCGGTGTGCTCAGAATAAAGGATGCACTCGACGAGTTTCGATTAGCTAAAGGACGTGTGACCGCGTATGTCGGAATTGATTTAGACGGCACATCTTACGAAGCATTAACTACACTAAATCAGTCTGTGGATTCCCTGAATATTATTCACTCAGAAACCTCACAAACTTTCCATCCTAAAATATTCAATTTTGTAAACGACAAAGATATTCTAACTATTGTTGGGTCGCACAACCTTACAGCAGGTGGACTTTGGACTAATTTCGAGAGCTCATTTATTGCTGCAGCGGATTTAACTCAAATGGACGGCAAAAAACTTCAACAAAGCATTGATGACTATGTAAATGAGCTTAAAATTCTTGGTAATTCGTTCAAGCACGTTAAAGACCAGGGTTTCATCGAAGAACTACTAAAAGATGGTTATATATCACAAGAAGTCCTACAAAAAATAAATCGGAAGGAAGCACGGCAGAACCAGCCCAAGCTGCAACCTAAGTTTGGCGCAGGAAAGCATATTGCACTACCCCAGAAGCCATCCACTCGGAATCCGATTCAGACTCCTTCACAACAGGAGAAAAATACAGCGATTTTAACTACACCTACTTTACAGATTAGCGATCATACCCTTTGGTATTCAACACAGAAATTAACTGGTGGGTCGGGTAACCAAATTGATTTATCCATACAATCAAAATTGGTTTCTGGCGATCCGTCGGGAACCCCATATGACAGGAACAAAGCAGGGTATATGTGTGGAACCGTTGAATTTTTTGGAGTAAATCCGTCTCAAATCTCCCAGACAAAAAATATTACAATTCATTATCAAGGTGATGATTATAAAGGGAATACTATAAAATTTCCATCCAACCAACATAGTAATCGCACCTGGAGGTTGCAACTCGAAGGTATTAACGCGTCCGGGAAAAATTTAAAATCTCTCTACGGAAACAACAGTCTAAAATTTAAGATTATTACCTTTACTAAACTTGATACAGATTATTATTCTTTGGCCGTGTTTCCTGGAAGTGAGTTGGATAATTTCAAAAACAATTCCGATTTATGTGGATATAATGGCCTCAACTCAAATTCTCGTTATATCGGTATAATATACTGATGCCCTATAGAAGTATCTATCCTGATCGCCTCAGCCTCTCTGATTCACTGGTTAGAAGAAACGGTTGATCCATTCTTGGTGTTTTCCTACACGACTACCATTGATACCACCTTTAGCTCCACCAAAGACCAAGCGAGTTGCATTTTCGGATAACTGCTTACCTTCAGAAACAAATAGCTTTGTTTTATGAATATTAGTAAAACGCTCCGTAAAATTATCAATATCAAACTCGAAAGCGTAACCAGTGGTGTTGTTATACGGTGGGTCAATATAAACTACCGAGTCATCAGGAATCTCCCAGTCCAAAGTCGTCAGGATATTGGCCTTTTCGCATGTTAGCCCTTTCATCTGTTTTGCTAGCATAATCACTCGCCTTCGCAGTTCATCGGGTGATGGCTGCATCGGATTCGCAGGACTACGACGCACACTAGTAGGTGTAGGTTCCCAATAATCACGGAAGAAAGCATTGACCCATTTGCTTCCGCTTTCTTCTCGCCAAATTTGTTTTCCACCAAATGAGGCCGATTGGAGGATAGGATAAAGTTCAGCCTCATGCGACCCCACAGGTTGAGCAACAAGATCTAGCATATACGATTTTACCCGGCGTTTATCAGAAGGTATTTCTAATAGAAAATTGTCAAAAACCTGTATGTCAAATGTACCAGTACCGATAGCCCTCCAGAAAACTGCCCAAGAGCTTATATCCAGCATGACGATACGAGAAGGATCAATACCTCTATTGACTAGCTCAATAGAGATAGCACCTGAACCACAGCAAAAATCGTAGAACAATGATTTAGCGGAGCCTGCTTCTATAAGCTCTTCTACAATCTGAGGAGCAACACGCTGCTTGCCTCCCTGATAGGCGCAAGGTACTCGAAGTTTATTTTTCATTTTTCCGATTCTGAATAAGAATACGCGCATAAGTTCTACGCCCGTTGAGGATAGTTACTCCACCGCGGTCTTCTGGATGTTGCTCATATCCGACTGTTTGCAGAGTGGAGAATTCAACATTGGTTCGTGCGTTACCGTTGGCGAGCATTAGAATCTCGAACTGGTCAGGACTGTACTTATCAAGAAAAGTGATAGGAACACCCATGATTCCTTTGTAGTTAGCGGGGATATTAGCTGTCCGTCCAACTTCGATAGCATTATAGTTATCATAAGCAGGATTTGCTACCGGATCATACTCTTGAGTGAGTGGCAGCGGTTTGTGCAGTATTCCGCTATCAATGTTTGTGAACCATCGGACTCCTTTGACCCGAATGAAACAGCGCCCTTGTTCATCTACGCCACAACTCGCTGCATTGAGAGGGTAATTGTTAGGGACATAGAACTTCCTGTCACCTGAACGGATGGATCGTCCATACCAGATTTTATTATCGCGGAATAGCGGAAAAATCTCTTTGGTCGTTGCGGCGTTCATATTACCTAACACAATAAAATCCTTGTTGTGGCGGTATAGTTGGCTTATATACTCCCGAAAAAGGCTGAACGGCGGGTTCGTTACTACTATATCTACTTCTTCAAGCAGTTCTTCGCATTCAAAAGATCGGAAGTCTCCGTTACCAGATAAAACTTCCAAAGTATTTCCTTTAGCCTTAAAAATACCATTTAGATCTAGGGAACCATCAGGTCGAACTAGATCAATACCTGGTACCTCAGTTACTGTAGCTTTATATGCTGGGAGAGTGGAAGGTAAAGGATCTTCCTGCTTTCCAAGAGATGACCCCGAATATGAAGTAGAAATAAGCGAAGCAAGCCCCAGCTCATTGAAATTAAGAACGAAGTAGCGGAAAAACGCAGACTCAAAAGAGTCACCGCAATTACAAAGAACGGTTTTCCCCTTGAATTGCTTTACATAGTATTGCATTTCTTTCGCTACGTCTTCGTATTGGGTATAGAACTCGTCTTTTCGTGCTAGAGAAGCGCTGTTTAGAGTGGAATTTCCAGTAGCTGGTACTTCTGGAGATTCAACTTTCATCTCAAAAGGTAGACCTTGTTCACGAATCGTTGCTTTCAGAAAAGTGTTGATAGCCGAAGACATGCTAATCCCAAGAGCCTCAAAGATGCTCGTTGCCTGTTCTTTAAGGTTCGGGTCAAGACGGATCGTCGTGGTAGCAGTTGCGTTCATTTCACAGCCCCTTTATTTATCTCTGAAATACAATGTAACACATTGTATTTCAGAGATAAATAAAGGGGCTCCTTCCATAATCTTGAGAGAGTTCTCTTTCAGCGCACCAGAAGAGTAGAATAATCGATCATGTAGGCACGATCTGAAGAGCCATTCTCAAAGAGCACTGAGTTGTGGAATGGTTCAAAACAGGATACAGTGTGGTATCCATCGCTTTTCGGTTGAGACTACCTGCCCTATAAGTGTGCTTGATTTTTCGCAATTGAGAGGTTCTTTGTGGCAAACTGGTCTTGCTGGAAAACCGACGAAAACGTTCTACAGTTTTGGGGTCAAGAAGGAAATCATCCCCCCCCCCCCCCCCCCCGTAAAGAAGCTCACCACGCTTGCGGTCAAGTGCAGGTTCTGTTCGACAAAGTTTTCTCTCGATGATTGCTCACTCATAAATATAAAACTACCATGCACACCGTTCACGACGGCGACTATTTTCGCCGGATTCGCCCTGAGAGCCTCTCGAACACGTACTAAAAAGGCTCTTTATTCCAATAAAGCGGTGGAAAACCCGCTTTATTGGAATAAAGAGCCTTTTTACGCCGGGGCAAACCGGCTAAGCATTACCTACTTGTTCAGCGAGTTGCCTGCCGAGCCGAGCTGCTGGCAAGCCTCAACCACGCGAGCTGCCATGCCCTCTTCAGCCTTAGCGCCCCACACGCGGGGGTCGTATGCCTTCTTGTTGCCGACCTCGCCGTCAACCTTGAGCACGCCGTCATAGTTGGTGAACATGTGACCGGCGACCGGGCGAGTGAAAGCGTACTGGGTATCGGTATCAATGTTCATCTTGATCACGCCGTAGGAAACCGCATCCGCAATCTCCTGAGCGGTCGAACCGGAACCACCGTGGAACACGAGCGAGAACGGCTTCTCCTTACCGTACTTAGCGCCGATCTCGTCCTGAATCTGCTTGAGCAGTTCGGGTCGCAGGTGCACGTTACCGGGTTTGTACACGCCGTGCACGTTACCGAAGGTCAGCGCCGCAATGTAGCGCCCCTTCTCGCCCAGACCCAGAGCCTCAACGGTCTTCACCGCGTCATCAACGGTGGTGTACAGGGTGTCATCAATAGCGCCTTCAACGCCGTCTTCCTCGCCACCGACGGCACCGATCTCAACCTCAAGCACGATCTTTGCCTTGTTGGTGCGCTCCAGAAGCTCAGCCGCAATTTTGAGGTTCTCGTCAAGATCGATAGCGGAACCATCCCACATATGGGAGTTAAAGATGGGGTCTTCGCCGCGCGCCACAGCCTTTTCAGACTCGGCGAGCAGGGGAAGAACAAAGCCATCCAGCTTGTCCTTGGGGCAGTGGTCAGTGTGCAGTGCGATGTTCACGTCGTACTGTTTGGCGATCTCACGAGCGTATGCCGCGAATGCCAGGGAACCAGCGACCATATCTTTCTTCGATGCTCCCGACCAGTACGCTGCGCCACCAGTGGATGCCTGAACAATACCGTCAGAACCAGCCTCAGCGAAACCGCGAAGAGCGGCGTTGAGGGTCTGCGAGGAGGTGACGTTTACTGCCGGGTAGGCGAAGCCTTTTGCTTTCGCGTTCTCCAGCATCTCTGCGTAGACTTCGGGGGTTGCAATAGCCATGCTGACTCCTTGACTAGGGTGCGGGAAAACGTAAATTCCCGTGGTTTTGTCGGCGTGTCTGAACGCCATCTACAGAGACTATTTTACCAAGGGGGTTAGGGTTTTCTGTAGACTGAAAGCGCCGGTTTTTCGGCTTATTTCGGGCTTTGATGAGGCATTTTAGTCCGTAGTTGAGAGTCATTGTCATCATAATGAGGGGGACGCCGAATGGGTGAAAATAACCCTAAGAACGCACGGCTGGCACGCCTGCAAGAACGCCGCGCGGCGATTCAAGCCCGCATGGACGCGCACGTCATCGGCGGCGGACCCGTCGCCAAATCCCTCGCCCTCATTGAACGGATGCGCGCCGAAGGTGCCACCGATCTTGAGATCGACACCACCCTCGCCAAGAAGAAGCTCCCCTCCGTCATCGAGGTGGGGCGCAAATCCGCGCTTCACGTACCCGGCTGGTGGCTGCTGACCCGCCGCAAGAAGCGCCTCGACCGAAAGATTCACGCACTAGGCGGCAGCTAAACCCACGACAAGCGAGCGCCGTCTCCTCGCATCCTGTACACCCTGCCTGTATACATACACGCATTTTTTCTGTGAGCCAGGGATAATTTTATGTTCCCTGCTATAGCAGGGAACAAACTGTATTTATTAAATTCCAATAACAATTTTCGGAATATTCCCGGCATCACAGCAGTACGTACATTATGCATTGACACGCATATTATCGGGGTGTGCTCCCCGTAACATTCTTATACTTGGTCTGCTATAGTCTTAAAAAACTCCATGCGGTTTCCGGGATTTACTATATATCCGCATGGAACAATACCGTATTGTGGCGCCTGAGAAGGTACACCATCGTTCCCGCTGGGCGCTGCAGGTCATAAGGAAAAATATGAGTCTCGATTCACCTAAAAAACCTATGACGCGACCAGACCACGAAGACGCCTTCGCTCATGAGCAGGAAGGTCTGCACAAGGGGCTAGGCGCTCGACAACTTCAAATGATTGCGATCGGTTCCGCTATCGGTACCGGTCTATTCTTGGGGACAGGCGGGCGCCTCGAAAAGGCCGGTCCTATGCTTGCGATCATTTTCGCCGTCTGCGGGTTCTTCGGCTATCTGATCCTGCGCGCACTGGGCGAGCTGATCCTGCACCGCCCCTCCTCTGGTTCGTTCGTCTCATACACCCGCGAATTCTACGGCGAAAAGGCGGCGTTCGTCTCCGGCTGGCTGTACTGGCTCAACTGGGCCATGACAGCGGTGGCGGATGCGACCGCAATTGCTATCTACATCTCCTGGTTTGGGCGATATAACCAATTCTTTGCCGACCTACCACAATGGCTCACCGCCTTCATCGTGGTGATTGTGACCGTGTCCCTGAACCTAGTCTCGGTTAAGCTCTTCGGCGAGCTGGAGTTCTGGTTTGCACTCATCAAGATTCTGGCACTGCTGACCTTCATGGCGGTTGGTATTTGGTACCTCATCTTCGGACAGCCCATCAACGGCGTGCAGCCCGGTATTCCGCTGATTATGTCACATGACGGGCTCTTCCCGCAGGGTGTTCTTCCGGCGTTAATTGTTGTGCAGGGCGTTGTGTTCGCATACGCCGGTATCGAACTGGTGGGCACCACCTCCGGCGAAACAAAGGACGTCAAGAAGATTATTCCGCGCGCTATCAACGCTGTGGTGTGGCGCATTGCCATCTTCTACGTGGGCGCCGTAGTGCTGCTGTGCCTGCTCATGCCGTACACCGTCTACAGCGATGACGAGTCGCCCTTCGTAACCTTCTTCGACAATATTGGCGTGACCGCAAGTGCCCCAATCATGCAGCTGGTCGTGATTACCGCCGCCGCATCGTCGCTGAACGCAGGCCTGTATTCGACTGGTCGTATTCTGCATTCGATGGGTGTTGCCGGGTCTGCGCCGAAGTTCGCAACTAAGGTTTCTAAGTCCGGCGTTCCGGTGGCGGGTATTCTGCTGACCGGCGTGGTGGGGCTTTTCGGTGTAGTCCTGAATTTCATTGTTCCCGAACAGGCGTTTGAGGTCGTCCTTAATATTGCGGCCTTCGGTACGATGGCGTCCTGGGTTGCTATTTCGCTCTCGCACCAGAAGTTCCTCAAGCTGGCCAAGGAAGGAAAGTACACACGTCCCGAGTACCGTGCTCCCGGCGGGCGCTTTGCCGACTGGTCGGTTCTGGCTTTCATGGCTATTGTTATTGTGCTGATGGCACTCGACTACCCCGTGGGCACATGGACTCTTATCTCGCTTCTTTTCGTGATTCCGCTGCTCATTGTTGGTTGGTTTGTGGTGCGTGATCGCGTGAATGAGATTGCGCGTGTTCGTGAGGGCTTCACGGGCGCTGTTCCGGTGATTGCGGCTCCTCCGATGGCGCGTAAGCTCTCGAATGAGGGCGTGTACAAGAATTACTTCACGGAACTTGCCGAACACGACGATGATTCGGATGAGGATCGGAAGTAGCTTTTTACACACATTATTTTCCGGATATTGCACACACTACGCTGACATAATGTCATGCATATTGTCAGCGTATTCCGGGGAATATTATATACATCACAGTAATAATCTATACATTTGACCGCTGATATACTGGTTCAGTATTTCATGTCAGCCTCTCACGACTAAGGAGATTTATCGTGACCGACCACAGGGTTGAATTTGTTGATGTTGCATCCATGGCACAGTGGATTCAGCGTGACGGCGTTGGGAATATTATTGCCGGTATGGTGAATTTCTTGGAAGAAGATTTCAAGAAATGGCAGAGCTTCGATAAGATTCCGCGCGTGGCATCCCACACCCCCTTCGGCGTGATTGAGTTAATGCCGACCTCAGATAACATCACCTATTCCTTCAAGTACGTGAACGGGCACCCCTCAAACCCTGCACGTGGATACCAGACCGTAACCGCGTTCGGTCTGCTGGCTGATGTGGATAACGGATACCCCGTCTTCCTCGCGGAGATGACCCTGCTGACCGCCCTTCGTACCGCCGCTGTTTCTGCCATGGTGGCTAAACATCTAGCACGCAAGGATTCGCGGAAGATAGCAATGATCGGCGCCGGTTCACAGTCCGAGTTCCAGGCCCTTGGGATGCGCGCCGTCCTCGGCATCGAAGACCTTGTGGTGTACGATGTTGATCCTGCCGCTATCGAGAAGTTCCGCCGTAATCTGGAGCCGCTGGGGTTCAGGATTCATGCCGCATCCAGCGTGGACGAGGCCGTTGCAGATGCCGATATTATTACCACCTGCACCGCCGATAAGCAGCAGGCAAAGGTGCTTCTAAATTCGCAGGTGAAGCCCGGCGTGCATCTGAATGCTATTGGAGGCGACTGCCCCGGCAAGACCGAGCTGGAGAGCGAGATTTTGGATCGTTCGACCGTGTTCGTGGAGTTCCCGCCGCAGACCCGCATCGAGGGTGAAATTCAGCAGAAGGATCCGGACTTCCCCGTGGTGGAGTTCTGGAAGGTGCTGACTGGCGAGGAACCCGGGCGCGTCTCGGATGAGCAGATTACTCTCTTCGATTCGGTGGGCTTTGCGATCGCTGATTTCTCGGCGCTGCGCTATGCACGCGAGGCAACCCGGGGAACCGATCTGCAGCAGTTCATTGACCTGGTGGCGAACCCGGACGATCCGAAGGATCTTTTCTCGCTCGTGAACGTGAACGTTCCGGTGGGCTAGGGGTTCACTCCCCTACACAACACCGCGAGCAGGTGGTTTTTGGTTCGAGCAGGTAGGATTTTCCTACCTTTTCGGCAAAATCCTACCTGCTCGCGGTGTATTTGCTTTAAGGTTTCTGTCCGAAAACGTGGCGGCGCACCCAGGCGTGCATCGCGATCCCGGCGGCGGTTGCCGCGTTCATCGAGCGGGTTGAACCGAATTGTTCGATCGAGAGCGTATCGCGTGCGGCGGCGTGAATTTCCTCCGACAACCCTGGGCCTTCCTGCCCAAAGACCAGCACACAGTTCTTCGGCAGATCATAGGTTTCAAGCGGCACCGAATCCGGGAAAATATCGATGCCGATAATGTCCAGCCCCTCGCCCTGCGCCCACGCCACAAAGTCCTCAATCGTGGGGTGATGCCGCACATGCTGATACCGGTCGGTCACCATCGCACCGCGTCGGTTCCAGCGTTTCTTACCAATAATGTGCACTTCCTTCGCCAAAAAGGCGTTCGCGGTGCGCACCACGGTACCGATATTCAGATCGTGCTGCCAGTTCTCGATTGCGACGTGAAAATCATGGCGGCGCGTGTCAAGGTCGGCGATAATCGCCTCCATGCTCCAGTAACGGTACTTATCCACCACATTGCGACGGTCGCCCTCACGCAGAAGCTGTTCATCCCAATGCTCGCCCTCGGGCCACTCGCCCTCCCAGGGGCCGACTCCAACCTCAAACCGGGGCGTTCCAAAAGCCTCGCTTTCGGGGTACTCCCGCGGTATATTCTGCGGTTCTGCAGATTCGTTCACGCAGGAACCCTGCCCGGAATCTGAGGGCTCAAGGGGTGTCTGATGGCTTGGGGAACTCATGGTTTCTTTCTGATGGCGCGTACATATAGTGCCGGATGCGCGGCGAAGGAATCTGGCGGGCGGGCGGTGCGGCAATGCCCGCACGCCGCTAACTACCGGCACGCGCGGGCATCTATAAAGCCCCTAGTCGAGCCCTAAATCATCCTTGGAGTAGGCGTAGAAGCAGGGAACCCCGGCAACCTCTTCGATATGTTCTTTCGCCCCGGTTACACGGTCTACGATGACGGCGACGGCGACGACCTCGGCGCCCGCTGTGCGCAGCGCATCCACGGCGGTTAACGCGGACCCGCCGGTGGTGGAAGTATCTTCAACGGCAACCACACGGCGACCCTCAACGCTGGGCCCCTCAACCTGGCGACCCATGCCGTAGGACTTTTGCGCCTTACGCACCACAAACGAATCGATAGCGCGGTCCTGATCGCCCGCCGCGCGCATAATTGCGGAACCAACCGGGTCGGCGCCCATAGTCAGACCCCCGGCGGCCTCAAATTCGATGCCGTTGCGGTCGAGCAGATCGAGCATCACCTGACCGACCAGGCGCGACGCTTCGTGATGCAGGGTGATACGGCGCAAGTCGACGTAGTAGTCGGCTTCTTTCCCGGAGGCAAGAGTCACTTTACCGCGCACCACGGCAAGCTCGGAGATGAGCTGGCGCAGGCGTTCGCGGGCTTTTTCGATGGGCAGGGTTTCGGAAAGTTTAGTCATATTTCAAGTTTAGCGGGTTACCCCGGGCACGGGCTGGCGGTGGGTGTCCAGGGCTATGCCTTAGGTGCCTTAGGGGTGCGTCCCGGCTCTCTGCCGCGTAAAAAAGGCTCTTTATTCACATAAAGAGCCTTTTTAGCACCTACTGCCCCTAAATATGCAGGTTAGTTCTGGTGCGGCGCCTGGGGCTGAACGGGCTGCGCCTGTACAACTGTGGGCTGAGCCATCGGATTCTGTGCCAGACGGTACGCCTTAGAACCATGCCCGGCACCTACAAAAACGAGAGCACAGAGGCTGTCGAAAAAGATCTAAACAGCATGTGCTCTCATATATACAGGACCAATACCTGCGAAAAACTGCGGAGCCAATTCCCCGCTAAGGTGCCTATAATTGTACGCAGAACATGCAGTTTTGTCCATAACCAGTAGGCTATCCATGTATCCTCATTACAACATTCATCCACTCTTTAATACTCTTCCCGCTGCAAGACAAAAGACTTACCTTAAAGTCGCTCAGAGCGATCACTCCCTAGCTCAAGATCTATACCTTTGGAATCTGGAAACTACATCTGCCGTATTTCAAACAATTTCCTTTGTAGAAGTAACAATGCGGAACATCGCCAACATGAATATTGGACCAAAATATTATGTTCTACCGATAACAACATTAATGTGGTAAAGACGGTTTTAACACATCAGCTCGACAAGCATATCTGTGGATTTCCAAATTACGATACGCACGTAATAGGGCGGCGCATCTGGAACCCATGCTCAACAGCGACGATCTGAGAGAGTATCATCGTATAGCCATAGAGACTTGGCGAGCACTTCAGCCCGGGAGTGAAGACTGGGTCTTAGCCGCTCGGAAGATTCCATCTGCTATACAGAACAAACCTTCTTCTTATACGCATACACTCTGGGCTCCCAATTGTTCTCAATACATATCGTAGAGGGTGTGGATGGCGGCGGCGACCGCATCCGGATGCGGGTCCACCGTCAGATCTGCGAGCGGCAGCAAGGATTCATGCGAGCCCACCGCGACCGCATACTGAGCACCCTCAAGCAGCCCTACATCGTTCATATCGTTGCCAAACGCGATATAAGGATCGGGTTTTTCGCCCGAACGCGCGCCAAGCGCCTGCGGGAGAGCCGAAACTTTATGCACGCCCCCGGGCGCCAAGTCAATACTCGTGGTGGCATCCTGGTGCTTAGTCACATGCAGGTTTAGGCTCGCAATAGTCTCTTCAAGCTCGGCGTAAAGATGCGGATTATTGATATCAAGCAGAATTATTTTGACCGGATTCTCCAGGTCTTTCAGGGAAACTAGGCGGTCCGTTCCCTCGGGGTTTAGCCGCTCCACGAGCACATGCGCATCGGGCAAATCAAAGGCGTAAGAATCCAGGGAGTCCACGATATAGTGCAGTCTGTGACGTTCGATAAGGTCCCGAATTTTCGCATAGCTATGCGCATCTAGGTGTTCCCGCGCCCGCAGCTGCCCGTCCCGATACAGCAGCGAACCGTTCGCGCCGATCAGCGCCAGCCCGCTATGCGTGCGCACATCCTCAGAGAGCATGGGCAGAATATCGCGCACCGGTCGGGCAGAGGCAAAAACTACGCGGTGTCCCGCCCGCAGCAGCGCATAAATTTCACTCTCAATTGCAGGTTCGATCACCATGCCATTAAAGCTAGTGGTGCCATCAATATCGAAGACAAAATTCATAATATTCCTGGGCTTTCTCGGTCGGTCGCGGCGACGCTCTGCTTACTCACACCCTTTTCAACGATGTGCCCCACACTCGGCGGAAGCGCCGCGCGTAGTTTCGTCAGCATTTCTTCGTACTCGGCGTTCGGGTCTGAATCGGCGACAATCGCGCCGCCGGCGGCGAGGGTTATAAGCCCGTTATCGTAAGCGATCAGGGTGCGTATAACAATAGAGAGATTGGCACCGCCATCCGCCGAGAAGAATCCGAGAGCACCCGAGTATACGCCGCGGGGGCGTGCCTCTAGATCCTCAATAATATTCATTGTTGAGGGCTTGGGTGCGCCGGTCATAGATCCGCCAGGGAAGCACGCCGCACTGGCATGTACCGCGGAAATTTCGGGTTTAAGGCGCGCCGTGACGGTCGAAACAAGCTGATGCACCGTTGCATAACTTTCCACCCCCATGAGTATAGGAACCTGAACGCTCGCGGGGTCACTCACCGTCGAGAGGTCGTTGCGCAAAAGATCGACGATCATCAGATTCTCGGCACGGGTTTTCGCATCGTGCTGCAGCCAGTGAGCCGCAGCGGCGTCATCCTGAGGATTCGCACCGCGCGGGCATGTCCCTTTAATCGGCTTCGTTTCGGCGTTTCCGTGCGTATCAACCATCAGAAAACGCTCAGGAGACGAAGAAAGCACCGAGAAGTCACCGCATCGCAAATAAGCGGCATAGGGCGCGGGATTATGCCTGCGCTGAGTGCGGTATAGCTCAAAAAGCTGATCTGGCGTGAGAGGATGTTCTACCCGCGCGGTACTTTCAGCGCTCAGGCAGACCTCATAACTATTCCCCTCGTAAATATGCCGTTGTGCGTGCTCAATATCTGCGCAATAGCTTTCGCATTCAGGGGCTTCAAAGCGTAGATGCTCCACATGCTGACTCAATGGTTTATCGCCGTCATGTGCGTTATCGCTCAATATCTCGTCGCACAAAGAATCTTCCCGCGCCAATTCGCGCAAACGCGGCTCGATTTCCTCAATCCAGGGTTTATCACCCAGCAGCCACGCGCGACGGGTTTCATGTTCATAGACCAGGTACCGCACGGCGGGCATCCAGAGAGAATCCGGGGTTTGCGCCGTGTGCCGGGGCGTGTATCCGATGCGCCCGGGGTGCAGGGCGGCGCGCGCCTCGTACCCGAAATAACCCACGTAACCACCGCGCAAGCCTTCGGGCAGCCCGGCAATGTCATCGGGTTCAGGCATACTGGCAAGCGCAGTATCGAGGGCATCCCAAGGAGTCGTGTTTGTTGCCTCGCGTGCGTTTTCGATGCGCAACACAGCCGCCCAATGCGGGACGACGCCCACATACGAGACGCGAGACATAGGCGATTCTTCTCGTGCGGAATCAAGCCAATAGGCGTACCGAGCACCCGCAGCGATCACGGGGTATGCAGCCTCGGGCATGATCTCAAAGTCGAGGGCGCGCACGTGCAGCGTTGGGTATTGATCGGGCTGAAGAATCACGTTTCCTATTGTAGAGTGCGTTGCCGTCGGTCTTGAGCAGTGTGGCTTCGACCCAAATACAAAGGATGCGGCACCAGCAGCCATTTCGGGGGCTGGGGTGCCGCATCTTTATATGTCGTTTTGGCTATATACACTAGTCAAAATGGATATATTCCAAAGTTTTAGGGTATAGCGTCATTAGTGAACGACGGCAGGTTCCTGCCCGTTTTCGCTTTCCATGGGCAGCTTTGCGGTGAACCAAGCACTTGTTCCGCCAGCAATATTTTTCGCCTGGTATCCGTTCTGGCGCAGGTATTCAGCCGCACGATTTGAGCGCCCGCCGCCGTGGCAGATCACATAGAATTCTTCATCTTTGCCGGGCAACTCTGAAAGTCGTTCGGTCAGCGTTCCTAGGGTGATGTGCTGGGCACCAGCAACGTGACCGCCTTCCCACTCGTAGTCTTCGCGCACATCGATGATCTTGGCGTCGGCAGGAACATCGACAGGGGTTACCTGGGGTACGTTATTCATGGATTCTCCTCTGTAGTCTCGTGAGATACATTATCAACTCTACAAAATTTTGAGGTCATAAGACACGCGCGCGTGCGCAATACACCCCAGCCCCACCATTCGATATGAGATTTCATGCAGAGTAAATACGGAATTTATGCCTAATTTCTGCACAGTCTTCTGTATACATATGCACTTCATAGGTATAGACTAAGGAAATATAACCTAGAACACTTCTGGTCTGTGTATTCTTGGGAGGCTTTATGGTAGCCACACAACCAGCGGCGCAGAAGCCGCGAACATTCTTTGGGCATCCGCCGATGCTCGCCAATCTTTTCACCGTGGAAATGTGGGAACGGTTCTCATTCTATGGGATGCAGGCTCTTGCCCTCTACTACCTGTACTACACTATCGAAGACGGCGGATTAGGGATCCCCAAAGAAGCAGCCACCGGCGCTATAGGAGCGTATGGTGCAACCGTTTACCTCATGGCGATCCTCGGCGGTATTTTGGGCGACCGTGTTTTAGGCCCCGAACGTACCCTCTTTTATTCCGCTATCGGTATTATGGCGGGGCACATTGTTCTTGCCGTCATGCCCGGCGCAGCTGGCGTGATCACTGGTCTGCTTCTGGTCGCGATTGGCTCAGGGTGCCTCAAAAGCAGCGCATCGGTTCTGGTCGGCTCGCTCTACAGCAAAGACGACCCCAAACGCGAAGCGGGGTTCACGCTTTTCTATATCGGCATCAACATCGGTGCGCTTTTAGGCCCGGCACTAACCGGCTGGGGATGGGGTTGGCTAGGCTTCCACTTCGGCTTCGGAATCGCGGCTATCGGCATGGCGGCCGGGCTTATTCAGTATGTACTCACTCGCAAGAACCTGCCAGAGTCGGTGCACGAGGTAACTGTTCCTTTCACCCCACGTCAGAACGGTATTTTAGCCGGTGTTCTGGCAGGTATAGCTCTCATAATATTCCTGCTGGTCATGATGGGCTGGATGACTACAGGCAACCTCGCCACGTGGGTGGTAAGCGCGGTCGGCATCGGAGCCGTAGCTCTTTTCATACAGTTGCTCACCGCGAAGAACGTGACCAGCACCGAACGCTCGCGGGTGTGGGCGTTCATTCCCCTCTGGATTGCCAACGCTATTTTCTGGGCACTTTACCAGCAGCAGTTTACGGTCATTCCCATCTATTCTGAGGAACGGCTCGACTGGCATATTCTGGGAATGGATCTTCCTCCGACCCTTGTCAATTCTCTTGCCCCTATTTTCGTGATTCTTCTGGGGTCGGGGTTCGCCGCTATGTGGACGAAACTGGGCGATCGGCAGCCGCGCACAACCGCCAAGTTCTCACTCGCGCTCGTGATTATCGGCCCGGCATACTGGGTTTTCCTCACGCAGGTGGGTGTCTCTCGCGTGGCGGTCTACTGGATGGTTATCATCATGTTTATCTTCACTGTTGCGGAGCTTACGATTTCGCCCACGGGCATGGCGCTGACCACCAGGCTCGCACCCGAAGCTTATAAGGTGAATATGATGGCGCTTTACTGGACCTCGCTGGCGATGGGTACCGCATTCGCGGGCTGGTGCGCACAGTTCTACAGCCAAGACACTGAGGCTTCCTACTTTATGTGGGTGGGTGCCGTCTCGGTTGTTGCCGGTATTGTACTCTTTCTCTGCCGTGCGCCCATCCAGAAACTTATGCGCGATGTGAGGTAGTATTCCGTTTTAGGCATATATAGCGGTGGGTGCATCTTCAACACTAGAAGATGCACCCACCAGTTTTAATTTCTGCAGTTTGACTTGGGTATATGCCGCCTACGTTATATTCCAGGAGGGGTATAGAGCCTCTCACAACATGATTATTCAGCCTGGATGCGCCGCCCGGCACGCGCCGCGAATGCATCAAGCGCATCGTTAAGGTGAGGAACCGTCCATACGCGCTGACCCGCAACAAAGGTTTTCTCACGGCGTATCACCCCCGCTTTCTCAAGGGTTGCGATAATGCGGTATATCGTTGCCGGTGCCACAGACGTATTCTGCTCCACCATCTGTACCGTAAAAGCCGGTTCGGTGCAGCAAAAATCGGCGACCGCCTTCAAAGCGGATGTTGTTCGACGTGCTGTTCCCAGAATTTTATCGCGCAATCCGGAGATATCCTCTGCCAGAATACGAGCGTTCTCGACGGCAGCATTTGAAGCTTGAATAAAGCACCGGATCATAGGCTCTATATCTCCAGCGCGGTATGCGGTAAGCGCCGCAATATAGTCTGCGACGTCATGCAGAAGCCCCGAAGAAATTGGCAGCACAACATGTTCGGTGACTCCACGTGCCATGAGCAAAGCCGAAATAAGTGCCCGACCGGTACGCCCATTCCCATCAGTAAAAGGGTGAATAGTCTCAAATTGTGCATGAGCGATGGCAGCCTGCACCAGCGGGTCAAGATCACGACGCGCCATAAATTCAACGAGGTCATTCATGGCGGCGGGTACTAGCTTCCAGTGCGGTGCCACATAATCTGCTGTTACAGGCGACTGCCCGCCAACCCACACCCACTGTTGGCGGAACTTCCCGGCGTCATCTAGGGTGCCAGCCGTCAGTTCATGGTGCATATGCACGATAGATTCAATGGTCAGGCTCTCTGCCGCCCCTAAAGCTGCCTGCATGGCGCGAACATTGCGTGCCACCAACTCGGCATTATGCCCCACGGCAGAGCTGGAAGCGCCCATCACCGCCAACGATAACCTACGTGCTGAAACCGTCAGGTTTTCAATCTGCGAACTTGATGCCGATTCACCCCGCAAAAGCACCGCTGCAAATGGCACACCACCTAACGCCGCATGCTGCTCGTCGAAGCGAGTAATCGTGCGCGTGCAGTCCTGCACCAGAGTATGTAGCTGCGGGGAAAGCTGAGGTGTTTGTTCGGCGATGCGTGGTGTAACGGCACTTTTAAACTCGCCAGTGTTCCGCCGACGAGCACGATGGGATGCGAGTGGGTCACGATGCTGCCACAGAGCCTGCTGTTCCCAATCGAGAGAAGCCCATGAGATGGCTGGCATATCCCACGCTCCTTTCTGCTGCATGATAGGGAATGCCCTAAAAAATGAGGTAAGTACGGGCAGTTAATGAGAATTTGGACCTCTATTTTCTCATTAAGAATACTATTGAGAAAATAGAGGTCTCATTTCTCGCTAGGGCAAGCTACTGCACGCTATTCAGTCAGCAGGGGCATAAGGGCAGAATAAACCCCTCGCCAGCAGATCTGACAAAACGCGTATTTTCACTAGTCAGATAGTAAATAGAGGCATTCTACACTACCAAAAGTCAGGTGTTTACGCTACCAAAAGTCAGGTTTTGCTCGCTGCGCATCCTACCCGTCAGCATCTTAAACCCGCCCCGAACATTAGACGCCGTATAAATATTCCCGTCACCGCTGTAACATGACGTTTTGTGTCTCCGCATTACTTCATGTGACGGGTGAAGGGTTCTTAAATCTTCGTTTTAGGACTCATAGCGAAAAACATTATGCGCCGCGCCCGCGACCGGTTTAGGGTATATGCCAGACCCGCCGCACAGGCAGGTAAAAGACAACGTTCTATCTAAGGAGAAAACAGACATGGCACTGTACCTGATCGAGCTGACCCCAGCAACCGCATCCAAGGACGAGGCAACCGCGCTCATCGAAACCGTTTCCAACTCCCTGAGCGAAGGCGCGGAGCTCATCGAAACTCAGGTTTCCGCCGATCACAAGCTGATCTTCGCCATCATTGAGTCAGAAAACACCGCGTTCGCACCCGCCCTCACTGCGGCTATTGGCGAGCGCGCATCCGTGGTTGGACCCGACGAGGTTCGCTTGGTGGGCGCAGAACTCGACGACATCAAGAAGCTCAAGAAAGATGCAGACTACCTTGTCGAGTGGGATATTCCCGCCGAAATCACGATGGAGCAGTACCTGACCCGCAAGAAGGCGAACGCGCCCAAATACGCCGAGGTGCCCGAGGTTTCCTTCCTGCGCACCTACGTGCGTGAGGATACCGCTAAGTGCCTGTGCTTCTACGACGCCCCCGATGAGGATGCGGTACTTCGCGCCCGCAAAGCCGTGAGCACCCCCATCGACCGTCTCTTCAAGCTACACGCATAAGCACACCTGCACATTGCATATAGGAGCTCTCTACCATGTCTGAATTCACTCTTGAACCTCTTGAGGATTATCCTCAGCGCGAGCGCGTGCTTGCGCTTGCCGCCGAACACGCAGATGCCGTCGATGCCGGTGAGCGTTCCCCGTTTGAGAATCTGCGCGAGATTGCGAAGGATGGTCTGCTGACTCTGGGGCGCACCGGGTCTTTGCTTCCGCAGGTTTCGGTTGCTTTTGACCTTGCTTCGCAGGATGCGACAACCGGGTTCTCGCTGTGGGCGCATCGTTCTACGATTGCGTTCTTTGATGCGGTGAACCGTGAGCTGCCCGAGGGTTTGGCTGAGGCCACGACGAGCGGTACGAGCGCGATGGCGGCGGCATATAAGGAGGCTTCGGGGCTTGCGCCGATCAAGGTTTTGGGCACTTTGGTAGAGGGCGGTGTGAAGCTCAACGGCACGGTGTCGTGGGCTTCTAACCTGTACCCGGGCGGCGTGATTGTGCTGCCGGTAGCTGTGCAGAATGCGCAGGAGGGGCATCCGAACCGGTATATTGTGACGGTTCGCCAGGATGCTCCGGGGTTGAAGGTTGTATATCACCGTAACCTGCTGGCGCTCAACGGAACCGAGTCTGGCACGATCATTTTTGAGGATGTTTTTGTGCCGACCGAGGATATTCTGACCGATAATTTTGAGGGTTTCCTCAACGATGTGACCGCGCCGTTCTTGCTGGTGCAGTCCGCGTTCTGCTTGGGTCTTGCCGCCGGTGCGCTGGTGGAGGCTTCGAAGCATCTTGAGGCTTCGCAGGGTATTTTCAGTTCTGAGTTCCCGCTGATTGTGGGCGAGTACGAGAGTTTGCGCGATGAGCTGGTGCGTTTAGCGCGTGAGCCGCAGCGTGCCGAGCGTCGCGATCTGTTGAGCCTGCGCCTGGGTGTTTCGCATCTGGCGACGATTGCTACGCATTTTGAGCTGCAGGTTGTTGGAGGCGCCGGTTACGTTGCTTCCTCGCCGACTGCGCGGCGTTTGCGTGAGGCTTCGTTCCTGCCGGTGCAGTCGCCGACTGAGGGGCATCTGCGTTTCGAGCTCTCGAAGTATGACCACTTAGAGGATTTGCAGGCGGCGCTGTAGCAGCAACCTGCCACCGCCTCCCCCCAACCCTAAAAAGGCTCTTTATTTGAATAAAGCGGCAAAAAACACTCTTTATTCAAATAAAGAGCCTTTTTACAATGCGCGTGCAGGAGCCAACAGGTGTAAAATTACTGGGAATTTTGTCCTCACCTTCACCTGGAGATCGCATCCCATGAGCACACAGAAATCCGGTTTCGGCTGGCGTCTGCACGGCGACGGCAGAAGTATTAAACCCGGCTCGGTCGTGGCACCGAGCGAACGCCTCGCCTGGCCTATTACAATCGGCATCGGCGCCCAGCATGTGGTGGCGATGTTCGGCGCAACCTTCCTGGTCCCGCTGCTGACCGGGTTCCCACCCGCAACCACGCTGTTCTTCTCGGGCCTGGGCACCGTCTTATTCCTGCTGATCACACGCGGGCGTGTGCCTTCTTATCTGGGCTCTTCCTTCGCATTTATCGCACCTCTGGCGGCGGCGACAAACCAGCACGGCCCGGCGGGTGCGCTCGGCGGTATCGTCATGGCGGGTCTGTCGCTCTTCCTGGTGGGCGTTATTGTGCAGTTTGCGGGTACCAGCTGGCTAACGAAGCTCATGCCGCCCGTGGTAACCGGCGCGATTGTGGCACTCATCGGCTTCAACCTGGCACCGAGTGCGAAAGCGAACTTCATGAAGGCGCCCATCACCGCGCTCGTAACCCTTATCTCGATTATCCTGATTTCGGTGCTATTCAAGGGTATTATTGGTCGCCTCTCGATTCTGTTGGGCGTGATCATCGGGTATGTGACTGCGGTTGTGCGCGGCGAGGTAGACTTCTCGACCATCGAAAAGACCGTGCAGCAGCAGGGCATCATCGGACTGCCGCATTTTCAGAGCCCCGAGTTCCACTGGGAGCTTGCCGGGCTGTTTATCCCCGTAATTCTGGTGCTGGTTGCCGAGAACATTGGACACGTGAAGTCAGTGGCGCTCATGACGGGCGAGAACCTGGATGAGTACTCGGGTCGCGCGCTCATGGCAGACGGTTTAGCGACCACCGTCGCCGGTTTTGGCGGCGGTTCCGGTACGACCACCTACGCCGAGAATATCGGTGTCATGGCGGCAACCAAGGTGTATTCGACGGCGGCATACTGGGTAGCCGCGATTTTCGCGATCGCTCTCTCGCTTTTCCCGGCGTTCGGCGCGGCAATTGCGACCGTTCCGGCAGGTGTTCTTGGAGGTGCCGCAACCGTGCTCTACGGCATGATCGGGATGCTCGGCGTGCGCATCTGGAGCGAAAACCGCGTGGATTTCTCAAACCAGATTAACTTGACGACCGCCGCTGTTGCGCTGATTGTGGGCATCGCGGATTACACCTGGGAGTTCTCGGGCTTGTCGTTCGCGGGTATTGCACTCGGCACTGCGGCGACCCTGATCGTGTTCCATCTGATGACGTTCATCGCCAAATACACCAGGGCGGCAGGTGATCCGCTCGACCCCTTTACCGACAGGGACCACGACGAGCTGGGACACTAGACCGGCAAACGTTTTCCTTCCGAGGACGCCAAAATGCCTTGGTGCACATAACACGCTATGTGCGCCAAGGCATTTTTAGATGTCATATGAGTATGAAGATGCAGCCCGTACTCATTACTCGAATTCGAACTCTTCCTCTTCAACACTCACGATCTCAGGGAAGAAGGGTATAGCGCGCGCTACGCTGAGTGCTGTCTCTTCGCCGCCGATGCTGCCAAACTCCCGGTTTTCGCCACTGGCTCCAAAAAGGTATAGAGCACTTCCACTGCTGAACCTAGAACGTGCAATAATCCCCTCTAACCCTGCTTCCCGAACCGCTTCTGCCCACTGTTGAGTAACAGAATAGCCCTCAGCGTGGGACAACGCAGAAGAAATATCCCCGGGCGCAAAGCCACCAAATGCTTGACGAAAATCAGCAACTTTAAACACACGCGGGAGCTGAACACGAGCCACATAAACGCCGTCGAACTCATCCATCGGTACCATATCTCGGTTAATGAGTTCAGCCCCTAGCTTCTCTCGAATAGCGACTTCCTCAGTGCCAGCCAGATTAAGCGTTCCTCCGGGGAAAGATATATCGTACCTTCCGGAGCCGGAGGAAAAATAGCGGCAGTCTCTTTGACCTCCAGGTGCATCTCGTAGATATGCACGATACCAGGTACCTGTTTCATGACAACCTGATCCATACCCTACTGAAACTGTAGGTATTTTAGTAGGATCAAGCGGACGGCGAGCCGGACGCAAAGTAGAATCATGCCGTTCAGCAGGCGTCCTAGTCATCAGTAGTTTGCCCTCCGGTTAGCAGCGTCCTCATGAGCATGAGCAACAACGAGCTTGAAGTTCTCTTCGGAGTCCTTCATGTACTCAGCTGCGGGGCGATTATCGTAGAATTTCGACGGACGAGCAAGCCAAAAAGCTACACCCCACTCGGTAAGGCCGCTATCTAACAATATTTTAATAACCTGCCGAACCTGCGGGTCCACTGCCCCGTCTTTGAACTGAAAAACCGGATATCCGTTACGTCCCGCCTTATTTTTGAGGCGCAGGATATTGTTCTTGCGCACCCTATCGTTGAGGGCCTGCAGACTGATGCCGCCAAGGTATTCGCGGGTGCTGCGGCTGTCCTTCACCTTGCCGATATATTTCCCAGACCCCCGCGTGCCCTTGCGCACTTCAACCGTATGCGAGAGCGCGTTCGAGAGCTCCTGCATAGACTCGGCAGTGGGTGTGATTTCACCCCGATCGATCTGTTCACGGATGCGCCGCTCAGTATCGTGCAGAACACCTGTGATGAACTCTTCGGTCGCTAAACTCTTAGGCATGATGCGCTCCTTCCCTTGTACACACCACCCTATCAGCTTTATATGGCTTTATAAAGCTGATAGGTGCAAGAATTCTTGCACTCGGTGATGTTAGAGTGGGAAAGATGAAGACGAAATCGAACTACCTCATGGTCTTTCTGATTATCACCTTCGGCGTGGATGTGCTGGATCGGCACATGAAAATCGAATATATAACGGTTCCAATAATCCTCATCATCATGCTGATCGTTTTTGTTCAAATTATTTACTATTCCTTCTTTAAAAGAAATGATGCGGAAGATAATCAGCAAAACCGCTAATGCGACGGGTCAGCTCTTGAGCATTGATAAATGCGCACTGATAGATAATTTATCCTTAGATATAAATCTAAAACATACTTAATAATTATTATCGCTAAATAACTCTCTGAAATACACCGCTTATCATAAACTTCTAATCCCTCAGTTCCCGCACCGTTTGTGTTGCACGCTCAAAACGCGGGCGCATCACAGAGGCGCTGGGTGCATCCACCCCATAGCCGCGAGCGCGTTCCGGGGCACGTTCCAGCAGAGGGGCTGCAGTTCGCAGCCAGCCGTGCGCATCCTGCTCAGATACTCCAAAAAGAGAAAGCGAATCTTTAGAGACAAGCGCAGAAGGTTCATACGAGGGGTCGCCGAAGAGACCCAGCTTATGGGTGTCACCGTCAGGGGTTGGGTTCATATCGAAACATGGGGCTACTCCCCACTCACGCCCAAACCGCAAAAACCCGTGGTTACGCAAATGGTCGTCGGTATTTCCCACCAGAGCCCCAAACATAGCGCGCTTCCACAACTGCCCGGTATTTGCGCCTTCTTCTCGGGCGTATTCCACCACATCGACCCAGTCCCCGCCATCGCCGTCTGACGCTTCCAGTGCCGTCATCGCAGAAATATAGGGGATGCGCTGCCGATTGTCCTGCAGGCGGTCAAAACGACGCGCCACATAGATATGCCGATCTTCCCCATTAACATCAGTGATTTTCAGCAGGTGCGCTTGCGGCACGGTAATGCCCAGGTCGGCGCCCAGGCGGTTGAGGGTGTACTCCCACCCCATGAGATCCCACTCATCACCCACAGACTTAGGAAATTTTGCGAGCCACAACTCGCCATTGATCAGCACATTTGCCTTTGGGCGAGCACCACCCAGCGAGCCGGTAGCACTGAAAAGGCGCCGCGCCTGAATATCATCTACGGCAGACGGATCAAGCTCTATAGCATCCGCTGTCGTCAGTAGTTCGGGCAAATCCAGCTCATGGGGTATACGTACCATCGGAGCTTAACGGGGTATCGTTTATCCAATATCGTAAAGATCCCTGCCGCCCGGCATCATCTACTCCGAGAAGATAGTCGAACTCACTGAGCGAGGTGCGTTTACGTGTCCGCTGCAAGAGTTTACGTCCCCACCTGTCAGGAGCAGAATCACTCAACCCGCCCAATCCATCAAGGGGCTGTGCGCCAGTAACAAGAGGGAGCGATGGGGCAAGAGCATAGGCGGCAGGATTCGCTAGATATGCTGCATCGTAGTGAAATACTCCGGTTCCACGGTTAATGAAAAGGCGACCAGCGGTTACCTCACGGTCGCCTGCCACTGTAGTAACCTGCACTGTTTCACTCATAGTTACCAGCCCATTTCGCTTTTGGGGATGCGCACCGACTTAGGGAGTTTTTCGCTGGCACGCAGGCGGCCGACATCCGTGAGATACGGATCGGTAGCAGTGACGACCGCATCCAGCATGCCGAGCACCCGCAGCACACGGAAAAGCACGTCAGTACGCACCGATTCGCCCTGCTCAATGCGCCGCAGGGTCACGGTCGTAATGTCTGCACGTTCCGCAACCATCTGAGCCGTCAGACCCATCAGTTTACGTTGGATGCGCAGCTGCTCGCCGATCGTCCGCGCGGCCCGGCGCACCTTAGTGGGAATATACGCCATAATCTCCATACCCTCATATAGAAAGAACTATTTCTATTATAAGCGATAATAGAAAGAATTATTTTTGTTTGAGCCTTGGACTGATTTCTGAAATTACACACTCTTATAAACGGTGCTCCGGCTCCCCTGCCCACCTTCACGAGCCGCATAACCTCGAGCAATAAGCTTGTTCAAGGTGTACCTTACCTGCGCTTTATTCAAGGTTGAATACTCAGGCGGCAAGTGCTTATGGAGATCCTCAATATTCAGCGGATACGGTGCATCACGCAACACAGCTAGAATCGCTTCTTCACGGTCTTGAGGGGCAGGCTCCACAGTATGTTGCTGAGAACCCACACGTTCTTCACCTTCGGATACCGCCTCACGACTCAGAATAGCCGTAAATTTAGTGGATCCATCCATGAAGCGTATAGGCTTCAGCCCAGCCGCGCGTACGGCTTTCTGCGCTGTCGGAATACCGCTGCCTTCCCCTTCAATCACCCGATATCCTTGGCCCGGTACCCGCAAAACGGTACAGATATCGTACAGTAGCGGGTTTACACGGGAATGCGTACCATATTTTTGCAGATCTTCATCCGTAATACCCCACAGACCACCGGGGTTTACAACCTGTACCTCATGGGGAAGAATACGAATCTGCACTTCATGCGAGTACGTATTGGGGTTGAGGCTTCGATGAACCAGGGCATTAGCGACAATCTCACGCAAAGCAACCGCAGGAATTTCTTCTCCATCAATGAGATGTCCATTTTCCAGCTGACGTACGGGCCTGCGCAGATTCCGTTCAAGCCAGAGAAGAGTTTCTTGGAGCATAAAAGGAATAGGTCCATCTGCCTCGAATTTGTCAAGGTTACGCACCTTACCTTCAGGGTCCACCACTACACCGGTTACTTTGAGTGAGGGGAGGAACTGTTGTGGATAGTCCCCCATAGCGTAGAGTCCGGCAAGCGTCAGATTCTCACTATCCCCCAGAGCTATCACTCGTTTTCGTTTGAGAACCTGCTCACTATCAAGGGCGCTAGTAATCCTTGCGGAAGTTCGGCGTACAGAACTCACATATGAGTCTGTAAGCTCATGATCAAGATCTTCGAATGATGTGTATTCTACTGGCTCTGCGTCATAGTTGCGACGCTCCCGCTGGGAGAGCATAAGCGTTACCTCATACTCATCCATCAAATGGTCACCATCACCCACCCGAATATAGTAATCCTTGCCAATGCGGGCCGGACGCTGGGATGCAGGAAGACCTGGAATTTCCATCACAAGAATGTCGTGGCCCTTATATTCAACCTGGTAGAATGTGCACGTATTTGGGGGTACGAGCTGCTTACGGAGTTTACTCGCAACAGTTTTTTCTAGCCGATCGATGTCATAGACACCTACAGGTTTAAAGTTCTCTTTTTCTGCAACACCGCAGATAATGGTTCCCCCACCATGAATATTTGAAAAACTGCACAGAGTGTCGTCTAGGCTCTTAGGGTAACCCTCGTGAGCCTTTTTCACTTCGATGCGGTGGGTGTCACCACCATAACGCCGAAGGTCAAGCAGGGTATTTTCTAGGCGTTCGGGGGTCCAATCATAGGTGCTCATCTAAAAATTATATCCCTCATCCAAAAAAATTTAGATGAGCAGAAGAAAATTTAGATGAGGATTTAGATCTGCACACTACGACAAAATCCCTTGAAATACTAGGGTTACCACGTGCTTTTCCGGTGGGTGAAGGGGTCAGAATTATACGTCCTCATCTCAAAAATTGTGCTTCTCATCCAAAAAAATACGTCCCTCATCCAAAAATTTTGAGATGAGGGAGCAAAATTTAGATGAGGATTTGGATGAGGCCGCACAGCATCGGGTGCACCTGCGAAGGGACATCACCCACCACCGACTCACTCAAGATCCACTAAAAAGGCTCTTTATTTGAATAAAGCGTATTTTTCGCCGCTTTATTCAAATAAAGAGCCTTTTTAGACGGGGGGGGATCCACAGGCTACACAGAACCTTACACCGAATCCCACACAGCTTCCTCGGCACTCCCGGAGTGCCCCTCAAGCAGGTTCTCAATCACCTGCGCCACCCCATCCTCGCCGAAGGGCGGGCAGGTGCGCCCCACCTTCTTAATCAGCGCAGGCTCGCCGGATGCCATCGCATACCCGCGACCCGCCCAGCACAGCATTTCGGCATCGTTAGGCATATCGCCAAAAGCCATCACCTCATGCGCCTCAATACCGTGTCTTGCGGCAAATTGGGCGAGAGTGCGCCCCTTATTCACGGTCTTCGAGCCCATCTCGATCAGCGGCTCACCCACAACCCCGCGCGTAACCGACACCAGCTCACCCACGGTCTGCGCTACACGCACATGCAGAATATCGGGGTCCATACCAGGCACCCGAACCAGATATTTAATGATTGGAGTATCGCCGAGCGCCACGAATGCCTCCGCTATAGAGGATTCAACCACGCGAGCGCCCTCAAGCACGTCTCCCCCGTCGTGCGGCCCCTGAATGTAGACGGTATCTACGGTTTCGAGGGTGTAGGTGACCTCGGGGAATATCGGCTCAAGCCGAGTGTGGGCACGCTCGATCACGGCGGGTTCGGCACCGTTAACCGCCTCTACTTCGTTGGCGCCCAGATGATACACCACGGCGCCGTTCGAGCAAATGGCGTAGGAGTCAAAATCGGTTTGTTCCCGCAGCGGGGTAAGCCAACGGCTCGGGCGCCCGGTCACGAACACGATGTCGATGCCCGCCGCACGTGCCGCCTCTAGGGCATGCAGGGTGCGGGGGCGAAAACGAAAATCAGGCCCGATGAGCGTGCCGTCCAGATCGCTGGCGATGAGCTTAATCATGCGAGAATAAGCACCTAAGCCGCCGGTTCTGCGTAGGTGACGGTTAAGAAGGCGCGCGCGATGCCGTGGAAGAAGAGGTTGAAGTTCACGACGGCAGGTGAGGTGTTCTCGTCTACCTCAAGTTCGGGTACGTCCACGGCAGTCACGCAGAATATGTAGCGGTGCGGCCCGTGCCCTGCTGGAGGCGCCGCACCCACGAATCCGGGGGTTCCGGCGTCGTTGCGATGCGCTATCGCCCCAGCGGGAAGCGCTGCGCCACCCTGACCGCCGACGATAGCGCCCGCGTTGGTCTCAAGCGCGGTGACCGCTGCGGGGATGTTTGATACGGTCCAGTGCCAGAAGCCGCTGGGGGTGGGCGCATCCGGGTCGTAGCAGGTGACAACGAAGGATTTGGTCTCTTCGGGGAATCCCGACCAGCTCAGCTGCGGAGACTGATCCTGCCCGCCGGGCACGCCGAAGAGCGCCGAGAGCATGGTAGTGGGCGCGGCGGCGCCGTTTTCAAGGTCGGTGGAGGTCAGGTTGAAGAGCGGCAGGTCGGGCAGCCCGGCGTAGGGTTCACGCGGCAGGGGTGCGGTGCCGAGGTTGTTAGTCACGGTAGTCCTCCTCGTTTGGTTGGGTGGCTGACTTAGCCGTTGAGCACGGCGTTAAGTTCTTCGCGGGTGGGCGGGTTCGCGCCGGAACGCGAGACGGTAATTCCCGCCGCCGTTGCGGAAAATCGTAGCAGATTTTGAATATCTTCGCGGGTGAGTGCGGCAAGTTTGCTGCGTGCTTGAGCACCGCTGATGCCTCTGTCGAGGAGCGCGGCGATCAGCGCCGCCATGAGCGAATCGCCCGCTCCTACAGTATCTGCAACCTCCACGCGATAGGCCGGTTCTTCAATCCCGTTGGGGTATGCACGGGTGTAGGCGATCGACCCGCCTTCACCGCGGGTTATCACCATCAGCTCTACGCCGAGGTCGAGCCAGGCATGCGCGGTTTCTGCAAGGGAACGGTCAGGATATAGCCACATCAGGTCTTCGTCACTTGCCTTCACCACCGACGCGAGCGCAGCAAATTTTTCTGCCCAGCCCCGGGCGAGGGCACGGTCGCTAATAATGGTGGGGCGGCAGTTTGGATCGTAGCTGATGAGAGCGCTTTCGCGTGCCGCCGTGAGCGCTTGAGCAACTACGTGGGCGCCCGGTTCGAGCATCGCCCCGATAGAGCCGGTGTGCAGCGCTTCGCAGCTGGGGGCTAGGGCCAGAATGTCGTCGGCGTAGCTGTCGAGGCTCCAGTCGATATCGAATTCGTAGCGTGCCGCGCCGTCTTCCCCAATATACGCCTGCGCGGTTGAGGTTCGTGCGGCGCGCGGCTCGAAGGGTACTTGCACTTTGGATGCGCTCAGGTGCGCGGCGATGCTGGCGCCGTGTTCGTCGGTTCCGTAGTGGCCGATAAACCGGGTCTTGTGTCCTAGCCGCGCGGCGCCGACGGCGACGTTGAGGGGAGATCCGCCGGGGTAGGCATGCATGGGGGCGTCGTTGCTGTGGACGACGTCTACGAGTGCTTCACCGATGACAGTTAACATGTCTCAATTCTACTCAAGGTTGCCGCGCGACGGATGTGTTTCTGTGTGTTATTCCCGTTGTTTTCGCTTCTTGTGTGAGGGCTTGTGTGGGCTTTATTGGCTTCGGGCGTAGTGCATTGTGCAAAGCGTGCTAGATTTCACAGATTCGACGGCGTGAGGGAATAAAACCATTCGCCGCAGAGGTTAGACTTAAAGCAGAGTCGGTTGCGTGCTGCCCGATAAGCTGGGCATGCGCATCGGCGCGAACAACAAATTCCGACGAAGACGTCCATTGAGGAAGAAGGTCAAGAGTGACGACTCCCGAAAACACTCACGAGCAGTGGATTGCCCGCGAAACCCAGGCCGAAGAGATGATTCCCCTCATCGGTAAGCTAAACCGCGAGAACGGTGTAGTTCTTAATATTCACGGTCGCAGCCTGGTTAATAAGTCCGTTATTCAGCTGTTGCGCCTGCATGATGGTGCCGCGAAGGTTGATGGAACCCCGCTGAACCCCGAGCATACGCTAGAGCTGGTTCAGGCACTTTTTGACCTTAACCTTGGTCCCTGCTCGATCAACATTGCGGCTCTGCATCGCCAGCATGTTGATGCGGGCTCCCCCGACTTCTCCATGTGGTTGCCCGAGCAGGTTGGCGCATCGGTTGGTAAGAAGGGCGAGACCGTTAAGCAGCAGGATGTGGTGCTCTATGGTTTCGGGCGCATTGGCCGTCTGTTGGCGCGTATTCTGCTGGAGCGTTCCTCATCGCTGGGGGCAAACCTGCGTCTGCGTGCGGTGGTGGTGCGCAAGAATACCGAGAACGATCTTGAGAAGCGTGCTTCTTTGCTGGCGCGCGATTCGGTGCACGGTCCGTTCAAGGGCACGATTAAGGTAGATGCCGAGAACGACACCATTATTGCTAACGGTCTGCCGGTGCGTTTCATCTATTCGTCAGATCCGACCACTGTGGATTACACCGAGTACGGTATTGAGGATGCGCTTCTGGTCGATAACACCGGCCGCTGGCGCGATGTTCCGGGGCTGACCCAGCACCTTGAGCGCCCCGGTATTTCCCGCGTTCTGCTGACCGCTCCCGGTAAGGGCGATATGAAGAATATTGTCTTCGGCGTGAACGATAGCATCATTACCGACGACGATAAGATTCTTTCGGCGGCATCCTGCACGACCAACGCGATTACCCCCGCGCTGAAGGTTCTTGATGACGTGTACGGTGTGGAACGCGGTCACGTGGAGACCGTGCACGCTTTCACGAATGATCAGAACCTGATCGATAACTTCCACAAGGGTGATCGTCGCGGCCGTTCGGCGGTGCTGAACATGGTGATTACCGAAACCGGCGCGGCACGTGCTGTTTCTAAGGCACTCCCCCAGTTGGAGGGCAAGCTGACCGGTAACGCTATTCGCGTTCCCACCCCGGACGTTTCGATGGCTATTCTGAACGTGAAGCTGGCTAAGCCCGCCGGTTCTAAGGATGAGCTGAACGAGGTCTTCCGCCAGGTTGCCCTCAACGGTGAGCTTCGCCGCCAGATCGGTTACTCCGATTCGCATGAGGCCGTCTCCACCGACTTTGTGGGTTCCCGTAACGCAGGTGTCGTGGATGCGCTTGCCACCGTCGTCACCGACGACTCAGCCATCCTGTACGTCTGGTACGACAACGAGTTCGGTTACTCCTGCCAGGTAGTACGCGTGCTCGAACGCATGGCTGGCGAAGAAGCACCTTCGTACCCCACAAAATAAGGTTTGAGTAGTACATATAGCCGAATAGCTATATAACTTGATAAGAATATACGGGTGGCTCCCTGACATATTTTCAGGGAGCCACCCGTATATTTTTATGCGCCGACCTGCGAACAGAGCCACCTTTAAACCCCTGGTTTCACCACTTCGCGCGCATCGTCATTATGCATTATTCTCCGTTAATACTTTCCGCAAACTGGCGATAGCATTTAGGGCGGCGGGGAATCCTGCATAGACCGCTATCTGAATCATCAGTTCCACAAGTTCGTCTTGAGTGCCGCCTACATTCAAGAAGCCGTTGATATGAACATGCAGCTGAGGCACGCACGTTCCTAAAGCGCTGCACGCAGCCACAGAGACCAGTTCGCGTTCCCACAGGCTCAGCCCGGGTCGAGAATAAACATCGCCAAATGAGTACTCGACAATGTAGCGGCCTAAATCTGGTGCAATATCTTGAAGCGATTCAACCACAGCCTCGCCACCAGCTCCATCTACACGCTCAAGATACGAAGAGCCTACCTCGAAACGCTTGTCAGGCTCGGTGCTATGCGTATCTAAGTTCACGTCAATACCGCGTTCGGTGAAAACCTTACGGGCAACAGAGACGGCATTTAATGCAGCGGGGAAACCAGCGTATATGGTCACATGGATAAAAGTCTCGATAATCTGTTCAGGAGAACAGCCCACATTGAGGGCACCATTAATGTGGAATTCCAGCTGCGGAGCTGCATTCCCAAGTGCGGCCAGAGCAGATATGGTGATGAGCTGGCGGGCCTGATCGGATAAACCTTCCCGATCAAAAACATCTGCATACCCAAACTCCACGACAAACCGTTCTAAGTCAGGCGAAAAAGAAGCTAAGCTATCAAGAATAGATCCGTGAGGGTTCTGCTCTACCCGGGCAAGTACCTCTTTCCCACGCAGATAACGTTCATTGTTTTCAGCAGCCATAATCTTAACTACCTTCCTGGTGATGACATGATGCGATAGAGAAATCTGCATCCGATTCTATGCGGTCAGCTTTCACGTGATGCCGCCCTCCCTAATGCTTATGAGGGTATGCAGGCTTAAACCCTTACGCCCGACCGAAGACCTCGTTGAGGTGGGCAGTATAGTCAGCGATATACTGTTCGACCTGCGGATTTTTAATCACATCATTGCAAATAAAGGTGGGTAATTGGGTAGTCCCCAAGAACTCATTGGCTTTATGAAAATGCATGTAGAGGGCATCTACCCCGACTCCCTCGAAGAAGTCACCCTCCCGGATAAAAGCTTCGCGAGGCGCGTTCCATGTCAGCGACAGCATATGCCGCCGCCCCTGAAGAAGACCGCCCGTGCCGTATCCTTCAGTGGGGTTGGCGCTGCTGCGACCGTCATTAGCGTACAGGGTGCCCGCGCCGGTGGTAAACACCTCGTCCATATATTTTTTCACGGTCCACGGCTCATGCATCCACCAACCGGGCATCTGCCAGATGACCGCATCCATCCACTGGAATTTTTCTACTTCCTGGTGAATATCGTACCCGTCGTCAATCACAGTTTCTCGCACATGATGACCGAGCGCCGATAACGTATCACGGGCTGTTTGATGCAGGGTGTGGTTCAGGCGACCCGCCGAGTGTCCAAATGCTTTACCGCCGTCGATCAAAAGAATATTCACTGTAATTCACTCCTTAAACTCAACACCACGAGAACGGCTGGCTGTATTCCAGCCGCTTGTTCCACAGTACAGGGCTGCTACGCTGTGAATCAGCCCGTTTCTTGACATGAAACGGACTTTATTCCGGTATGCTCTCCACCATGTGGAAACGAATAGGCGGTATTCCAACCCGGACAGGGTACAGAATACCGCCGTATATACGCTATAGCAAGAGACCTTAAAATTACCGCTTACGGTAAATAACCCCGCGGTGGCCGCCTTCTAGGTCGAGACGGCGCTGCGGCAGACGGTCAAAAGTTGTACATCATCCACTGCTCACCGTCTATACGTGCACTGACAATGTATCGCCCGTCGTGCGGTGTGATGAGGCAGTCACCGTGGGCGTTGCTCTGCATACTCTGGTCTTCTAGGCGGGGTGCTGGGGCACAGTCCGCCGAAACCCGCATCAACAATCCACGTCCGGTTATCGAACATTACCTCAAGCAGCATATATGTGCGTGCACCGTATTCATCTGGTTTAGATCCTTAAACGTGACCGGTGAGCGGACGGGCGGGGTAGCCCAGGAGCATGAGCGCATCCAGCAGGAGTAGATTGAGTTCTTAACAGTAGCCCCCGCGCCGTTGCAGCACGAGTTTATAAAAGATACTGTCACTATCATGTGACACAGACTGACCCAGCGCGACGCTCAAGGTGTATGCACATTTAGGCGTCTTTAGGTTCTTTTCGTCACCAAGAACAAGGACCCGCTGAGCGTAACCAGTATTGAAATAAGGAGGATGAGAATATGTGAGATATTCCAGATGCCTCCGATACCGTAGAGCAGCATTCCGAGGGGAACCGCCACTGAAGAGACAATACTGTCTATATTGGCGAACGACTGCAGTTCATCCTGCTCTAAAGAGGTTTGCACCTTCACATCCCATGACACCGCAGCGGCGGATAAGGTCAAAGATGCGGCAAAGGTGCACATGAAGATCACGATAATCTGCGTTCCGTACCCGTACAGATAGACTTGAAGACCCAAGAGAACGGCGGTAGCCATAGCAAGGTAACGCCAGGAGATTTTCTTCCAAACACCCATCAGGATGCTTGCCGAACCCGTTATAGAGCCCAAAGCAAGGGAGGTTGCAACAGCAGCCCAGGATTCCTCATTCAAACGTGAAATCATCTGATGCGGGCCTTCAGCACCCGAAAACCCTAGAGTCAAAGAGATTAACGACCACGCAGCTATTCCCGCTACTATCCAGCGGGGAAAACTAACTTTTGCCAGGGAGGAAGCACCGAAAGAAGACTCATGATCGTTGACAGATGTTGACCCGTTTTGCCCTGCAGCCTTCATGAGGAATATGAGTAAAAATATTCCGACCATAAAGGTTGCAGAGTCAATGAATAAGATAACGGGAAACCCGTAGACAATATATATGAAGGTGGATACTGCGGGAGCTAAAATTCCAAAAGCATCCGTGAAAAAATTACTAAAAGCATTGAAGCTCGTAAGAATATCTTCGGCAACAAGTGCAGGAGTTAGCGTATACCTGGAAGGAACAAAGAAAGAAGTTCCAAATCCGTATATGCATGATGAAATACACAGAGACAGTATGGAATTGTAGCCAGCTATGACCCAAATTCCAAGAATGAACTGTGCTAAGAACCTGATAACATCTGCGTATATCATGGTCCTGATAAGGGGGAATATATTACCGTACCTGCGGTACAGCACTGACCCGAAAAGACGTGCACCCCAAAGGCTCAATAGAACTGCAGTAAAGCCGTATCCGCTATTCTCAAGCTCAACGGCAGAGAGTGCAAAAGCAATCGGTATCATCGAATCACCAAGAGTTGAAATAACTATTGATGATAAGAAAATTGCCTCATGCTTACTATATTTAGCTATTTTCAACACAAGCAATGTCTTTCTTGATATAAAATTTTAAAATAATGGGTTTTCGTCATAAGAAAACCCGCTGCATTATTCAAAAACATAAAATCCACGATACGTTTCATGGCAACCTCCTCTAGAGTGATGCAGATCTATAATCTGCGTTGTAGATATATACTACATACACCGTCTCAGAACGTGCAAACGCTTACGCAGAGTTGAAATACCTCCACCCTGCGCGCAATATATCCCAGACATAAATACGCAACGAAGATAATATCCAGGAATACATACCCGAGTTTTATACAAATAAAGGGCGGTATTTCGTGCTATATATCAAGCACGGAATACCGCCGTATATACGCTATAGCAAGAGACCTTAAAATTACCGCTTACGGTAAATAACCCCGCGATGGCCTTCTAGGGTGAGGGTGGCCGGTGCCGCGTTGTTTTGCGCATCTACGAGCCCTTGATCCTGCGGAACCCGCACCATCGTGGTGCGGTCACTCGTATTCAGAGCCGCCCAGCCGTGCGTGAAAGCACGGGTCTGCACACTGTCCTGAGCCTCAATCTCACCGGATGCAGCCCCCAAGTCAAAGGACAGCTCGGGCGCGTTCGGAGTACCGTCATAGGCATCGTGCTGAGTTGCATTGATACCGGTAAAGCGACCGCCTCCAAAAACCCAGAACCCAGCCAGACCATACAGCAGATTCTCATCCGTGCCGCTAATCGGCGACGTCGAGTACCCGTGCGGGGTGCGCAAAATCGTAACCTTAGGAAGGGACTGCTGGGTATTCACAGCGCCGTAGGCATCGCCCGAGCGGTCCTGCACCGCATTCAGCGTTACCAGGCCTTCGGCGCCGCGCCCAATATGGTTTCCCTGCATGGTGGCGTAGGCGCCGCTGAGGAATTCTTGTGCGCCCCAGCCGAGCCACACTTCCTCGAACCCGCCGCCGTAGGCACTGTGGCTTTCCCATTTGCCCCAGCGCAGGCGCGATTCGGCAATATTAGGCACCAGGATTTTGCCGATCTTATTCAGCTCAATACCGGCGAAGGAGATCAAGAAATCGAGATGCTGCCGAATCGTGGTGATGCTTTCAACGCCCTGAATCGGCAGGTTTAGTCCGTAATAATCATTCTCTACGTCGTTATCAGCCATCACCCCGTCAAAGGGCGAGTTACGAAGTTCTTCCACCACGGAGTGCACCCACTGCCAGCGGTAGTCTGCGCTCCACACCGCCATCTGGTAGTGCTGCCAATAGCCCGACCACTCGATCAAAGAGCCGTCTAGGCGGCGGGCGAACAAATCCTTACCGGTTGTGTTCAGAAGATCTTGCGCATATTTATAAGAGACGCCCGAAGAGTAGATGGGGCCGGGTTCATAGGCACGACTGGAAGAAAGGCACTTATAGGCGAGCACCACCATATTAGGTGACTGCTCTTTGAGGTAGCGTGCCGCATCCAGCTCCCAGGGCTGCAGAATAGCTACCGCGTAGTTCTGCGCCGCAAAGGCCAGCTGCTCTTCCGATATAGGGTCGCCGCCGTACCGAATCCAGGCACCAAATTTTCCGGGAGTGCCGGCTCGTAGAGAATTATCGCTCATTCTTCAATCTGCTCCGTAACTCGCTGAGGTATTTTACCTAGCTTACGGTATATCTGGTCATAACGGTCCATAACCAGGCGAAGTTGGAAGAACTTTACAACTCGGTTGTAAGCGTTAACGCAGTAACGCTCGTAGATGCTGGGCTCCTCCATCATGGTGCGAAGCGCCTGCGTGAAGCCTTCGATATCGCCCGGAATGGTTAGAATACCGCAGTTACCTATTTCACTGCCATCCGAGGTGACCAGCACATCATCGATCAGCTGCGACATACCGCCCACGTCGGTACTCACCAGCGGAATGGATGCTGCCATCGCTTCCAGCGCCACAATGGGCTGACCTTCGTTGTAGCTGGGCATGAGCAGAACATCGAAGCGGTCCAGCATTTCGCGCACCTTCACGGTGCCGTGGAAGGTGATGAAGTCGCCCATATTGAGCTCTTCGATCGTGCGCACGCACAGCTCATAGTATTCGGGCATGTGGTTCTTCGGTCCGAGCACATCCAGGTGGAAGTTGTCGAGCCCGGCATCACGCAGCAGCGCAAGCGACTTCACGAGGTCTGTGAGTCCCTTAATGGGCACCACACGCGCAATAAAGACGAAACGCCACATGTGCCCGCGACCCTCCGCCAGGATGCGCGCCCGGGCAGTCTGGCGCCCCACATACGCCGGGTACACGCTCTCGATGAGCATACCGTTCGGCAGCACGACCGCGCGGTCTTCTTCACCCTCGTTGTACTGATCGATGGGCGCGCCAATACCGCGTGCCTCTTCAATCGCTTTGGGGTACAGATAGGTCACCATATCGGCGCTGGGGTAGCAGAAACGTCCCATTTCCAGGAACCAGACGCACCACGCGGTCTCTTCGAGCGTGACGGGACCCAGCTCGGGTTTATCGCGCGGCTCCTTCAGGAAGGCGTAATCCGTGGTGACGGGCTTGGCCATATTGCGTTCCAGCTTGGTGTTGATAGTATCGCGCACATACAGGTTGTGTTCGGTCAGCAGGAAGCTGGTGCCGTAATCGCGCGCACCCGCAGCGCCCAAAAGTGAGGCGTAGCCGGTGGTGTGGGCATGGTACACGCGGGCATAGGGCAGGCGCTCATGCAACAGGGCGTACACGATAGAGACGAAGTTACGGATCTCCCAGAAGAGTTCGCCGAACGGAACCTGTGCGAGGAAGCCCCAGTTACCGACTGCCTCCATAAACTCGCGGGTGCCGGTGAGGGCGAAGAGTGAGTAGGTGCGGGTGCGGGGGTTAATTCCTTCATCGTAGAACGACCAGAGCGGGTTTACATCGCCGTGAATAAGAGCATCGAAAGCACTCATAAGTCTCGCCACCAGTTTCTTGCGTTGGCGACGATTCATCTTGAGGTTTTTCGGGTTACATTCTTGGGCGAATTCTTCCTTATGCTCCTCTAGGCTCAGGTAGATCACCTTCACCCATTTGACGTTTTCGGGCATACCGTACAGGTCTTTAAGTTCCTGTTTACTATCCCAAGAAATATGAATAATTCCGAAGCTGATGCTCGGGTTTTCCACGATAATATCGTGAACCACTGCGGAAACCCCGCCCTTAAGGTAGGGGTAGGTCGATTCCATCACCAGCGCAACATCGACCTCAGGATAATCAGGGTCGGGTGTTCGGGGTCCCGGCGCGGGCAATTGCAGCGGGGCATAGTGGTTACGCATTGCGGTGTTTATCAATGTATATGACCTCTCATCTACCAGGCTAGGGCACGACGCCAGAAGAGTGAGTATTCGGGATTAGCCCAGGCACGACGGTAGAGTATCCACGTGACGAGGGCGAGAATTGCTTCGCCGATAATGATGGGCAGATAACCGCCATCGTTCGGGATGATTGAAAAGGCGACAGTGACGATCAGCAGGTGTACCGCACAGATAATGTGCACAGTCTTAAACATGGTCATGTATTCCAGCTGATAGATGAAGAGCGCCATCGCCAGGAACAACCATGCCACCGTCAGTCCCGCATAGGCGAGCGGGAAGGTGTTCGGTACGAAGATATACATCAGAATGCCCGTAATGACCGAGCAGATAACTGAGACAATCAACGTGTTGCGCACGGAGGCGTGAGAAATACGCACTACAGCGTGCGCCTCCGGCTCAATTTCACTGAAGGGAAGTTTATTGAAGAGGGTCCACAGACGCTGAATCGAGCCGTTCACGCGGTTAGATTCAACCACGAAGAAGTAGTTGTAGGCGATCACGCAGGGAACCAGGCTCATGTAGATGGCGATAACGTCAATCTTGCCGTTCGTCACCAAGAAGAGCACGTATTTATCAGCCCAGAGGATAGAACCGGTCAGCAGGCCGCGAATGACGTCGCGGTAGGCGGCTCCTAGGGGAAGGCGGCTGAAGTGGAACAGCTGCTTAATTTCACGCCCAATACCACTGAACAGAATGGCCGACCCCACCAGCGGAGGCAGGAACCACACGGTCGGCAAAGTCAGCAGAACAATCGTGTAACCCAACCATGCGAAGAACCACAGCGGACGGTTTTTTGCCACGTTCGGCACAATAAGCAGCTGCGCATACGCAACGTTGAGCATACTCAAAAAGAGGAAGGATACCAGCGCCACCATATCCCAGTGCAGTACGAGCACCACGGGAATGGCGAAAAGGAACGCGATGGGCAGACCCACCAGATAGAGGTAGCCCCAGTGGCGGCTAAACGCCCTCAGCTCGCTAATATGCTGATATTTCGGGTCGGTATCGAGAGTAGCAAGAAGTTCTTGCGCCTCTTTGGATTTATGGTCCCGTTTGAGAATCGCCGCTTCTTCCTGAACCTCGCGGCGCGCATCCTCAACTTTCAGATGTTCGGATTCGAGGGCGCGGTAAATAGGCATGCATACCGCCTGGCTTAGCCAGGGAACCACGATGGACGCCGCCAGAATAATCTGGATAAGCGGTACCGACCCCACATAGTTCTTGCTGAGAATGGGGGTTACGAACGGGAATGCGACTGTTAGGAGTGCAACGGGAGATACATAGAGAAGAAAATTGTAGAGGAGTCTCCAGCTCCAGCGGTTTTTCGGGATGTCTGCATGGTGGGAAGACAAGACGGGAACTTCTTTCAGCGCTATTCTCACCTAATGCCTATATGTATATTGCCCCTGTACCTGTGGTTTAAGGGCAGGGATGGGCTACGCGCAGGAAAAACTGCGCTGAACGACTAGGTGATCGGTTTTCGGGATTTCAACCCCTTGTATTGTATACGTGTAAACTATTTTTGACACGCAGCCCGCAACTGGGATTTATGCCACATATCCCCCGCTTTTTTAAGGCAGGGCAAGCCGCATACATGCATCACAAGGTTTCACTACTACTTGAGTATAGCGGTACCGAACCAAGTTTGCGGGGTTTACCGTCAGATGTGCACAAAAATATCTCACGCGCCATGCGCTGAAATACTTAAAAATCCCTGATAAATAGCGGAATATCGGCTAAAAATATTCTTTATTTTAATCAGCATCACACCGCGACACGACGACAAAAAGCTGTTCCCTGCCCCACCCACACGCGGGCGGAGAGGGAACAGCTTTTGTTATATCTTAAGAAGAGCTTTAGGACGCGCTCGACAGGGTTCGCAGTGCCACCGAGATCACGGCTAGGCGCGGGTGCGATGCGCTGTCGGGCTCGGCATTGCGAACCTCTTCAAAGATGCGGTCGATATTGCCCACACGGGTCGGGTGGTTCTTAATCCAGGAATCCAACGCCTGCAAAGCCCCCTCGGGGTTGCTTGGCGCGTGGCCTGCGTCTTCCTCCGCCACCGACGTTGCAAGCTCTGCGGCGGTCTCGTAGAGGCTGCCGCGCAGAGCCTGGCGTGAGAGGGTTTCCCAGCGGTCGTTACGGGGCAGCTCGCTGATGAGGCCGAGCAGTTCATCAACCTTGAAGCGGTCGTAGGTTGCGAAGTAAATCGGTGCCAGCTCAACCGCATTGAAGTCGTTATCGCGTGCAGAGCGAATAACATCCAAGAGAGCGTACCCCTCGAATCCGCGAATCCAGATGACGATGAGTTCTTCGGGAAGACCCCAAGCCTCGCCAGCATCGCGCTTGGAACGAACCCGTGCGCGGGAAACATCCGAGAGGTATGCGGGCAGGTTCTTGCGAAGCTCCACCACATCGCCAAAGCGTTCCAGCAGGGAGCTGAGCGGGTTGCCCGCAACCACGCCGCGCTCGGCGATAAACCAACGCACCACGCGGTCAAGAACACGCTGATCATCGTGCAGCACGGTGTTCCATGCATCCAGGGCGGTGTGTGCGGGCAGTTCGCGGTGCAGTTTCGCGGCCTTACCCAGCTCGAAGAGCTCGCGGGCGATGATGAAAGCGCGGGCGACCGCATCCACCCCAACGCTGGTTTCTTCGACCGCGCGGTAAGCGAAGGTGATGCCGCCCAGGTTCACCATCTCGTTGGCAACGCGGGTGCAGATAATCTCCTTGCGCAGCGGGTGCGAATTCAGGTACTCGCCGAAACGCTCCACCAGAGGTGCCGGGAAGTATTCGCGCAGCAGGCCCTCCAGGTAAGGATCGTCTGCGAAGTCGGTCTCTTCCAGAGCGTGCGTGAGGTAAATCTTCACGTAGGCGGCCAGCACGGAAAGCTCAGGGCGGGTCAGCATCTCGCCGGTGGTGTCAAACCGTGCCTGCAGTTCCTTATCCGTGGGCAGGAACTCGACGGTGCGGTTCAGACCGGCGTGCTTTTCGAGATCGCGCATCAGGCGCTTATAGACGTCAATGCCCAACGTTCCATAGTTGAACTCGCCCTGCAGCAGAACATTCTGCTCAACATTGGTTTCAAGCACCTTGGCGCCGACTTCGTCCCGCAGGGATTCGATGAACGATGCGCGCTCATCCGGGGCAAGCTCGCCGCGTGCCACTAGGCGGTCCACCAGAATCTTGATGTTCACCTCACGGTCACTGGTTTCCACACCTGCGGAGTTGTCAATGGCGTCGGTATTGATGATGACTCCGTTGCGTGCAGCCTCCACACGGCCCAGCTGGGTGAAGCCGAGGTTGCCGCCCTCGCCCACGATCTTGGCGCGCAGCTCGTTGCCGTTCACGCGCAGGGCGTCGTTTGCCTTATCGCCCACCTGCGCGTTCGTTTCGGTAGATGCCTTCACGTAAGTACCAATACCGCCGTTGTAGAGCAGATCAACCGGAGCCCTCAGAATCGCGGAAAGCAGCTCGGAGGGTGCCAGCTCGGTAACATCGTCCTCAAGACCCAGCACCTCGCGCACCTGCGGGGTGATCTCAATGGACTTCAAACCGCGCGAGTACACGCCGCCGCCCTCAGAAATCAGCTCGCGGTTGTAATCCTGCCACGAAGAACGCGGCAGCTTGTACAGGCGCACGCGCTCCTCGAAGGAGACGGCGGGGTCCGGGTTCGGATCCAGGAAAATATCGCGGTGGTCGAAGGCGGCGACCAGGCGGGTTTTCTCGGAGCGCATCAGGCCGTTGCCGAAGACATCGCCGGACATATCGCCAATGCCCACGGCGGTGAATTCTTCGCTCTGGCAGTCGTGGCCGAGTTCGGCAAAGTGACGTTTGACGGATTCCCAGGCGCCGCGGGCGGTAATGCCCATCGCCTTGTGGTCGTAGCCAACCGAGCCGCCGGATGCGAACGCATCGCCCAGCCAGAACCCATACTCGGCGCTGATCGCGTTTGCAGTATCCGAGAATGCGGCAGTCCCCTTATCGGCGGCAACCACCAGGTAGTAGTCGTCACCGTCGCGGGCGATCACGCCCTCGGGGCGTACTACGGTTTCGGTGCCGTCGGTAGCAACGGAGAGGTTATCGGTCACATCCAGCAGGGAGCGGATAAAGACCTTGTAGGATTCGCGACCCTCGGTAATCCAGGCGTCGCGGTCCACGGCGGGATCGGGCAGCTGCTTGGGATAGAAACCACCCTTGGCACCGGTCGGAATAATAACGGCATTCTTAACCATCTGCGCCTTGACCAGGCCCAAAACCTCGGTGCGGAAGTCGTCGCGGCGGTCGGACCAGCGCAGACCGCCACGCGCCACATTGCCAAAGCGCAGGTGCACACCTTCCACACGCGGGGAGTATACGAAAATCTCGAACTTGGGGTGCGGAAGAGGCGCAAAATCGATCTGCTCGGGCGCAATCTTGAACGCAAGCGCTTCTCGACCCAAGTAGGCGTTGGTGCGCAGAATAGCCTTGAGAATTTTCAGGAGCGAGCGCAGGTAGCGATCGGCATCCAGGGTTGGAATCTTGTTGAGTTCTTCGCGAATCTGCTCCAGGATTTCTTCGCGTTGAGCTTCGCGCTGCTCATCGGTGAGCCCATTGTTCGAGTCGAAGCTAGTGTGGAAGAACTGGACGTAAAGCTTCGCGATCTGCGGGTACGCCATCAACGTATTTGACATGAACGAAGGCGTGTAGCCCAAGCCCAGCTGAATCAGGTAGTGGTTGAAGGCGCGGAATAAGCGAACTTCTTTCCAGGTGAGCCCATCGGCTAAAATAAGCCGGTCCAGGGTATCGGAGTCGCGTTCTCCCAACAGATAAGCGTTGAGCGCATCCTCGTAGAGCGTTGCGACAGCGTGCGGGTCTACACCTTCGGGGAACTGCACACCAAAGTCGTACAGGTATCCGTAGTCCTGCCCATCTTCGGGTGCGAACTCGTAGGGCCTTTGGTCAACGACGACCAGTCCCATATTCTGCATCACCGGGAGCAGCTCGGTGAGGGTATGCGGTGCTGACAGGTAGGTCTTCAGACGGGTGGTAGCTAAGTCGCCGGTCTCGACTTTGATAGCGGCGGGCCTCTGGGTATCGCCCGAGAGAGATTCAAAAATCACAATATCCTCGATCGCGTTTTCTACTTCATAGTCGGCGCGGTAGGTTGCTGGCGCGGCTTCCGCCCAGGCGGAGGCGAGCCGGCGTCCTTCTGCACCGGGTTTCCAGCCCTCAAGCGCGGCGGCGGTAGCCTCTCCCCAGGAGCGGGTAGCGGCTTGCAGGCGCTTCTCAAGGGCGCTTACATCAACATCCGGCACGACGTTCGGGTCGGCGAGCCGGATGCGGAAAAACACACGCGCCAGCGACGATGCCGAGAGGTAAATCTGGTAGTCGATGGCGGTTAAATCAAATTCTTCGCGGAATACCTGCTGGATGCGGGTGCGCACAGAGGTGTTGTACCGATCGCGCGGCAGATACACCACCGCAGAGATAAACCGTGCGAACTGGTCGGGGCGCAGGAAAAGGCGGGTCTTGCGCCGTTCCTCCAGACCCATAATGCCGCGGAAAGTTTCGGTGAGTGTATTCACCGTGGCGTGCATGAGCTCAAGGCGCGGGTAGTCTTCGATGAAGCCGATGAGCATCTTATCGGAGTAAGAGCCGGGGTGGAATCCCAAGCGACGGCGCACCATGGCGATACGTTCGCGAATGAGCGGGGTTTCTATGGCTGGCAGAGAGTATGCCTGGCGGGTAAACAGCCCCAGAATCACGTATTCGCCGACCACGCGCCCGCTCGCGTTGAAGCGGCGCACCCCAATGTAGTCGAGGTAGTCGGTACTCTGAATGGTGGAGCGGGTGTTCGCCTTCGTAATGTAGAGTGGGCGCGGCCTGAGCGCGCGAGCGAGGGTGTCGTTTTCCAGCCGGATGCGGTGCTGCCCTTCGGTGGACCGCAGGATACCCAGTGCCGAGTGAGGGCGGTCTGCCAGTTCGAGTACCCCCGAGGAGCCGTCGAGCAGACGCTCTTTGATACCCATAAAGAGGAAGTTGCCGCGGGCGAGCCAGCGCAAAAAGTCCTGTGCGATTTCAATACGTGAGGAAGGTTCGTTACCGCCGGGATGCGCGGTGAAAGATTCTTCGCCTTCGCCGAGGGTTATGCCGCGCAGCGCATCCAGGGATTCGGCGATGGTGTTCACGCGCTCGGCCATGGCTTCGGCATCGGTTTCGCAGGCTTTAATATCGTCGAGGATTTTCAGGGCGGTAGCGCGCAGGCGGTCGCTGTCTTCGTCGTTGAGCTTGCGGGTGAGGCGAATCGCGATCCAAGACTCGATCATGGGATGCGCCGTGAGCTTGCCGTCCTTCGCTGAGAGCACAGGCAGCCCGTAGGTTGCGGTATCGCCGCTGGCGAGGTTACTGGCGCGACCAGCGCCGCGTGCCGAGAGAAGTTTTCCGTTGGGGTCGCGATCCACGATGAAGATGGGGTGGAAGAGCGAGTAGACGCCGCCGAAGTCTGAGGCGATTTCAGCGGTGAGGGAACTGACGAGGTACCCCATATCGTCGGTGACGACGAGCAGCGTGGTGGAGTATTCGTCGTTATGCACGGTGACCGCAGGGGTATTGGGTTCGCGCGTCTCAGCGAGCGCACGGTGCGCTCGCGCTAACTCTTCTAGTTCTTCCGTTGAGAAGACTTCTCGGTCTTCAACGGGGCTGTTCTGGTAATACTGTTCAATCCACGCATCATCGCCAGACCAGCGTTTCATAGCGTTGTCATTCACTGACAAGGTATGCCTCCGAAGTTTGTATCACTTCTCTGTGACGTTCTGTCTGTGTTTTATACGGCGTTGTGTGTAATCTCTTCCTAGCTTATACCCTGTACACCGGTGCAGGCTTCCATTTTAGGGAAATCCGGCAGGAAAATATTTTTATTGCGGAGATAAATCACATATGCTTCTGCTCTAAGCAATATTTGAGGCTTTTCGCGTTGTTTTTGAGGCATTAAACCCGTATTTATGGTGTTTGCATGTATTCCGGTGTCTGTCATGTTTTTAGCCGGAAAGCTGCATGCAATGAGGGCCTTTATTCCGAGCGCGTGTCATGAACACAGTTCCGGGAGCGATGGTTTGCCTTGGAAGTGCATTCTTCAAAGCCATAACCATCGCCCCCGGAATTTTTATCTATCCTCCCGTTTGGTCTTATTCCCCGTATGGTTCGTGCCTGAAGACGAACTTTCCGATAGTTTTACCGGCGCGAAGCCGCTCTAAAGCCTGGGCACCGTCGCGAATATCGACTTCTTCCTGAATAGGCACCGTCACCTCGCCGGATGCAACCAACGCCAAAGCGCGGCGCAGATAGGCAGTAGCGATATCGGGGTAGGCATTGGAGAGCAGCCCGATGTTGAAGCCCATCATGCTGATGCCGTCGAACCAGAAGGTATTGGTGCCCACCGTCTGATCACCGTCTTGAGCGGCGTTGCCCACCACGATCAGCCGCCCCTCAAAACGCAGAAGTTTAAGGAGTTCGGGGCGGGCACGCCCAGAAACCGGGTCGATAATCACGTCGAATTGCCGCCCGCTCTTATCCGCGAGTTCATCGCGCAGCCACACCTCGTCATAGCCGAGTTCGAGGGCGAGTCGGCGTTTTTCTTCGGTACTGACAATGCCAACCACCTTTTCGGCGCCCATGAGCTTGGCGACCTGCCCGAATTGCGTACCCAAACCGCCCATAGCGGCCTGCACCAGCACGTGTTCGCCGGGCTGCAGACGCGCCGTGCGTTCGAGCGCCGCAAGGGCGGTAGGGGTATTGGCAGGAACGACCGCCGCCAAGGCCGGGTTCATGCCCGCAGGCAGGGGTGCCACAAGGTTTGCCTGCGCCAGGCAGATTTGGCCGAAGCCGCCTCCTGAACCCAGCAGAGTCAGCGGAGCCGCAACCTTGTCTCCCACTCGCAGGCCGGTTACTCCTTCACCGAGGGCATGGATGCGCCCCGCGGCTTCGATACCCGGTGCCCAGGGAAGCGGCAGCTCCGCCATGCCTTCGGCGAGAAGCGCATCAACATACCCGACTCCCGCGTATTCTGCGCGAATGGTAACCTGCCCGGGGCCTGGGGTGGGTTCGGGCACGTCCTGGTACTGCAGCCCGTCGATGCCGGTGTACTGCGTGATGTTGAGGGCTTTCATGGGATTATCCTTTCTATAGCAGATACCTTAATAGTAACAGCTATCTGTTATAGAAGATACAGAAACGTATCTCTCACACAAAGAATGGGTGCTGGCAGTAATACACTCGCCCGTAAAGCGGGAGCATTTTCTTCATCCGGGAGCACTTAAACTGCTCCCGGATGAAGAAAATGCTCCCGAAATTTCTGCTCACCCGAATACCCGAAATAGCGCTGCTTCTAGTGACAGCGAGCCCTCGCTCAAATTACGCCTGCGCCACGGTAAGTGGATGCGCATCCAAGTAAATCACCAAAAGCTCTTCGGTCACGTCAAGCTCATAGGCAAGCGCGGGCAGGTTATCCGGGTAGAAGGCGGCGGCACGGCGCAGATCCCCCGGGTCGATCAGATTTTCTGCGGCCAACAGGTCACAGCTGCGCTCACGGCGTGCACTGTAGGATGCGTCCCAGGCGTCGTGCTCGTCTCCGCGCACGGCGTGCACGAGTTCGTGGGCGAGTACGGAGCGTTCTTGCCGGGTGCGCATTCCTTCGCGCAGGGTAATGGTGCGGCTGGCATGGTCGTAGCGACCGAGCATCCCGTGCCCGGGCGTTCCCCAGACTATATCGACCCCGAGCGTATGTGCATGAGTGTAGGGATCGTAGCTAGGCACCAAAGAATCCCTCCTCACTGTCGTAGATTTCGCCGCGCTTTGCAGCCAGGGCGTAGTCCTCTGCCGTGTATTTGCGCTCCCCTTCGCCGGATGCACCACTCACTGCACCCGCGACTGCTCGCCCAGCTTGTGCGGATGCGGCAGCAGGCACCTCCACGGGGGTGGCGGGAGGCACTGTGGCCCGCACCGACTGTTCCCGAGTTTGCGCCGCCGTCATGCGGCGCAGCACCTCGCCCATTAAGTCTTCGTTGGAAACATCGCGAATAGACCCGCCCACCCGCAGGGATTTGGCGCGAGCGGTGGTGATAAGCCCGCTTTCGACCATGAGGTCGAGCAGGTCAAGCCCGAAGCGGTCGGCTATCTTGACGAGGGTTTCTACATCCATTACTCCAGCACCCGAGAATCGCCGCTGAATAGCGTTGGGGTTCATGCCGAGTTCGGCGGCGAGCGCCCGCTGGGAGAGTCCTGTCTTGTATTTGATGTAGTCACCGATAGCCATGCCACCAGTCTAGCAGACTGATTTATTTTTCGGGTCATAAATATTACAAAGTCATTTATTCTGCCCGAAATTCTAGGGTTTTAATCGTATTTTGCATTAATAATTCAATCAAAACGCATGACTTTTTCTTTCGTTTCGGGTATGCTGGCACAAGATCCCACAGCATACCCCTCCAGATAGAACCTGCCCCCCCCCGTATCTCAACCAGCAGAAAGGACGATATGACACGCACACAAAAACCGCGCCAGCAAAAACAACGAGCAATTCAGCGGTTCAATTGGTTTAAGCATCTCAACGCGATCATTCCTGCGGTAGCCACTCTTCTGCAGGTGTACGGTCTGCTCAGCCATGAGCAGGCGAGCGCCTGGGCTGCGCTGGCATTAACCATCATCAGGTTGTGGTTAAACTGGCGCGCAGAACGGATCTCGCACGCAGCTGAGAGCACCTCACATTCCGTGTCACAACGCAGGTAGTACGTGCGATCTCCAAAAGCGGCGGAGAAAAACGCCCCCGGCATTCTGCCTCTGCTAGAGAAGATTGCGCACCATGAAGGCATCTAAAATCTATCCGAGATTTTAGACCATGAGCTTTCTCAAGATATAAGTTCCCGCAGATTTCCCGCATATATAGGGAGACCTGCGGGAGCTTTATCCGTCTTAAACGCGCTTCCGATAGGTAAACTTTTATACTCGCGGTAGCATGAGTAGCAGACTACCCTACAAAGACGGAGATCCTATGCGTACCCCTCGTACCAGCATCATCATGCCGGTCTACAACACCGCCAACACCGTCATCAACGCCATACAATCCGTCCGAAACCAAACAGACCCCAACTTTGAACTGCTCATCATGATCGACGGATCCCCCGATAACTCCGCCGACATCATCACCGACTACCACAAACAAAACCCCGACACCCGCATCCACATCTTCAACAACCCCAACAACCAAGGTGTCTCCGCCGTACGCAACCAAGGCCTTGACGCCGCCCGCGGCGACTGGATCACCTTCATCGACTCAGACGACGAATATCACCCCGAATTCCTCGAAAAACTTCACGAGGCGGCACGCACTCACGATGCCGACATTGCCGTATGCGGGCATACCATCAGACACAGCGACGGTACTGAAGTGCACCGGGTAAAAGTTACTCCCGGAGTGCACGAAGGCGAAGATATTGCCATTGAGTTTTTGGAAGACCGTTACACCGGGTTCATGTGCGATAAAATTTTCCGTTCCCAGCTATTTGACGGGGTGCGGTTCGCCGAAGACATTCATCGCGCTGAAGACGCCCTCGTTGTCTTTGCCTGCTGCATGAAGGCAAAACGCCTGGTCGGCATTACCGATTACCTCTACACCTACAGGATGGAACAGGGCGGGTTGACCTGGGGGCGCATCACACCCGTTGAAGAGAGTATTCGCCACACCAACTATATGCGCCGCGTTGCCGGAGATTTACTGAAAACCCCGCGAGGCAAAAACGCTTTTGCCGCATCTACAAGCGTCACCTTTCTCAATAATGCGCAGCAGGCTCTTCTTGCAGGCGGTTCGGATGCACCCGCCGTTATCGCCGCATGCCGGAAACAGCTTTCGTGGGGTCAGGTTTTTGCGACTCTGCGTTCACGCCCGCTCATGGGTGCTGCGGGTGCTCTCTTGAAGCTCTCGCCAAAGCTATACCGCGTGCTCTACGGCGCTTATGTCAAACGTAACTATGGCCTTTAACCCTATATCGATCCAGGAAAAATTTTATGCGTACCCCTCGTACCAGCATCATCATGCCGGTCTACAACACCGCCAACACCGTCATCAACGCCATACAATCCGTCCGAAACCAAACAGACCCCAACTTTGAACTGCTCATCATGATCGACGGATCCCCCGATAACTCCGCCGACATCATCACCGACTACCACAAACAAAACCCCGACACCCGCATCCACATCTTCAACAACCCCGAAAACAAAGGCCTCTCTGCCATGCGTAATCAGGGGCTCGAACATGCACGGGGTGAATGGGTAGTTTTCCCCGATTCTGATGATGCCCTCGAACCCACCTTTTTGGAACGGCTACATCAGCAGGCTGAGCTTACCGGTGCAGACGTGGTGAATTGTGCTCATAACATGGTAGATACGCGGGGGCACAAGACTAAACGACTCAAGGGTGCACCGGGTATACGCACCGGTGAACAAGCAGCTTACGAGCTTCTGCAAGATGAACTTTCCCCCTACGCTTGGGATAAAATCATTCGCCGTTCTCTTTTCAACGATGTTCGTTACCCCGATATTGAGCGCGCCGAAGATGAATGTGCTCTCCTCAAGTGCTATTTGGCGGCACAGAGCGTATCAGTGATAGTCGATCCTCTCTACAACTACTCCGTAACTCCAGACAGTCTGACGTGGAGTCGCATCACCCCGGTAGAAGAAACACATCGCCTTATCGCATATTTTGAGGAAGCTCTCGGAGAGCACCGCAGCGAACCCGATGCGCAAAAAGCACTAACCGTCGCACGAGTCCTTGCATTTCTTAACAACGCCCAGCAAGCATTAGTGGTCGGCGGTGACAGTGCACGAGAGACACTACGTGAATGCCGCAAAGGCTTCACCCATGCGCAAGCACTCACAACGCTTCACACCAATCGAATCTTTGGAGCAGCGGGAGTACTTCTTAAAACTTCCCCAAAACTCTACCGTGTTTTATACGGAATATATATAAAACGTACTTATAAAATGTAGAATATAAATTTTGGTACTGTCATGTATCTATAAGCATAAATAGCAGTCATAGAACACAAAGGGTTGGTATGGTAGGCTCCACACGCGATAATTCCCTTCACCTTAAGGGAACAAAATCCTCAAAACAGCGCCGTGTGTACCTTGACCTCATCAATTCGGTGGCAATCATGTGGGTGGTACTCCTGCATGTGCGTTTTATTACCCCGGATAATCCATCATCTTCGGCATGGTGGGTTGAAAATATCCTATCTGGCTTCGGGGTTGCGGCAGTTCCTCTGTTCTTTATGGCAACCGGTATTAATCTCTTGGATTTTACTCGCCGCGAGTCTATAGGAACGTTCTATCGCAAGCGTTTTACCAAAATTCTGATTCCCATGATCTTGTGGGCGCAAATCTATCTTTTCGTTCATATGTGGACGGGCTCTACTCCATTTCCCGGAGTTCACGAAATTCTGCGAACATTAGTAGCTCCCAGCAGCGAGGCAGCCACCTTCTGGTACCTTGAGACCTTAGTCGGCGTCTATTTAGTGCTTCCGATTTTCTCTTACGCCATACGTGGTGTTCAGACGGAACAAGCTACCACGGCACGCACCGGATTCTTCTGGCTTATGGCGGCGCTCGGGCTTTTTCTACCGATTATTACCCAAGCAATCCACCTGATCTACCCTCACGTCCTACCCGAGTTTGTTGCACCCATCACCGGGTATCTTGGGTTCTGTCTTCTTGGGTATGCGCTTGCCAATACCGAATTTTCTCGTGCGTGGCGCATCGTTATTTATCTGTTGGGCATCGTGGGATTAGGAGGATTTATCTTCGGCAGTGCTTATTTAATTGAGCATCGCCCAACATTCGTGCCTCTGGTACACGGATACCTTGCAGTTCCAGCAATTTTATGGGCAAGCGCGGTCTTGGTGTTCTGCAAGTATTCACGTATTGGCCAAGCATCGCCCACGGTGCAGAATATTCTAAAACGCCTTGCGGCCCTCACGTTCGGGGTTTATCTGGTACATCTTCTTATCATCCAAATTCTACAGGCGGTAAACTTCTCTCTGACTAAAGTGCAGTGGGAAGTTCCCTATGCACTCTTCGTGTGGGCTTTATCCGCCGTGATTGTGTGGATGCTGCGGCTCATTCCTCAGGTACGCCGCTGGATTCTGCCCTAATAAGTTTTACCCCGAGAAATCGTCGAGAGGTTTATTCATACAGCGCTGCGAAATTTGTGGAAGCGTAAATTCGCTCTCAATATATAAGTGAGCTCACCGAGAAAGATTGTTAAATTTCTACCGTTAAATAAAATCATTTAAAGTACACTGTTCAGGTAGAATTTAGATAGTTTGTGTCACTCACTGATGATCACGGTAGATCGTCTAATAACTCAGGAGCAACCGCGTGCTGCATAAAAACATACAGAGATACCCTACGCTTTATGAAGGGGTATTTGAGCGTGCCAATTCACTCAATTTTTTAAGACTTATTCTCGCCTCTTGCGTGATTTTCTCCCATACACCCTACCTTGTCATGGGTGCCAAGGTAGATGAGCATCCTCTTGTGCATAACTTTTATGTATTTGGTGACTACGCGGTTAATGCATTTTTCTGTATTTCAGGTTTTCTGATTGCGCATAGCGCCTACCGCAGCGGGGCAGGTTCTTATCTTGTTAAACGTGTGCTCCGTATTTTTCCCGGTTATTGGGTTTCTATTCTTTTTGTGGTTGCTCTTGGCGGCCCGATCTCGGTCATAACGGGGCACACCGCAACGGGGTGGAACTGGGCAGATGCTCTTCACTACATTCGCAGCAATTACGATCTGATGGCACTTCAATATCCGCTCTTTGGCGGGCCCATTGACGTTCCTCTGGAATTTCCTTCATGGAATGGGTCTGTCTGGAGCCTAGAATATGAATTCTTCTGCTATCTCCTATTACTTCCGCTCTTTTACCTACCCTTTATTCGCAAGAATCTGAAAATCTTTATTCCGCTGGCATACCTCATAAGCCTGAGCTACTACCTGTGTAACCAATATCTGGGGTACGACTTTATGAGCCAAGCCTTCGGGCTTCACCCGCGCGACCTCAATGCTTCGGCACGTATGTACCCGCTCTTCTTTGCGGGCTCCCTACTCTACCTGCTGAGCCGCAAAATCAGGGTTTATCCGGTGCTGTCGGTTCTGTGCGTTGCAGCCGGGGTGTACTTCACCTGGTTGGCGCCGCATGCGGATGTTTTGCAGTGGACCCAGCTTATTCTCGCCTACGGAATCATTGGTTTAGGATGCTCCATCAACGTTTCGTGGGCGCGCACCAATGATATTTCCTACGGCGTATATGTGTATGCGTGGCCAGTACAGCAAATCCTGGTGATGCTCGGGTCGGTATCCCTGGGCTTAGCGGCCAATATTTTCTTGGATCTGATACTCACCTTTGGCGTTGCCTGGCTTTCCTGGATGTTTATCGAAAAACCCGCGATGAACCTGGCACGGCACCCTATTGTGACGGGCAGCAAACACAGGAAACCATCCCCGCCGCCTACGCACAGTACATCAGATACGCCCGCATCACAGGCGGATGAGCCCGCAGCAGCTCAGATACCGCGTCCTCTGGGGCATCCCATACAGTTCTCATAAAAGCGTCAAGGGGCGGCTTATCGTAGCCGCCCCTTTTCTATACGTATTAGTGGGTTTCACCTCGTGCGGTATTCTCAACCAGCATCTCCCGTAAAGCCTCGCCCTCACTGAGCGCCTGCGCGGAACGGGCGTGAATCCTCATCGCCGCCAGATGCACCACGAACCCGCAGATAGGGCCCGCATAGAGCGCAACTAGGGCTCGCCCCACCACCGGAAGAGGAGTTAAAAACGCTACCGCGATAACTACCACAGCGGCGGTTGCCCACCCCGTTACATACGCACGATGGCGCCCAATTGCCAACACCATATTCCCCGACAGGGAAATTAACGCCAGCACGGCGGAGGCAAAAACCAATACCGCCATGACTGTACCGGTGATAACTTCGGCATAAGCATCATTCTGATTAGCTTCCGGCGGGTAAATCAGCCTAAAAAGCATAGGAGCTACCAGGTATGCGGCACCGGCGCCGAAAGCCCCAAGCCCCAGCACCGCCACAGCAGGCTTTAGAAAAGCCGCTAACGGGCGATGCTGCTGCTTCAAGAACGCCGAAACAGCCACCCCCTGAAACGCCTGCAAGGGAATCATAATCGGCGAGCGCGTAATAGAAATCGCCAAAAAGAGCGCACCCATAACGAGTTTGGTGTGTTCACTCTGGTTCGGCTCGCTGCCGTCCAAAATATTGGGAAAGCCCATCATAATCACAGCAGCGGATGCCGAGGACAGGAACGACCAGATCAGGTTCATGCTGAGCTGTTTGACCTCAATATCGGCGCGTGCCGCCCAGGCTTTGCGCCCGCCGGGAAGAAAGAGGGCAAGAAGTATCCACAACGCCATAGGGGTTACGGTGGCGACTTCCAGACCCGTGAGCGTGGGAACCGCGAATGCTGCGGCGATCATCAGCACGAGACGACCCGCCGATTCTAGGGCACCGATCCCGGCGAAGAGATACCAGCTGTCGCGCCCAGCACTGGCACCGCTCATGGTTGCCTGCAATGCGTAAAAGGCTACACCTGCGGCAATGGATCCTACCGCCCACGGGGTATTTGTAGGAATTTGATCATGCGCCCACAGCGGGGAGGTGAGCACCACGAGAAGCCCCGCTAACAGACCGAAAGCACCGGCAACATATACCACGCGCACCCGGTATACGCCGTCACGCCGTGCTGCGCCAACCGCGCGGGTTACTTCCGGCTGAATGCCCGTAATAATACCGGTTACCGCGAAGAGCGCACCCCAGAACAGCAGAAACTCTTTCATCTGGATACCGCCGAGCGCATGATTAGCGATAACGGTAGTGCCTAAAGTCGCCAGCGCCGTCAGCACCGAGGACGCTAAAAGCGCCATCGATTGATACCGGCTGATAGTCCCGCCGGCTGTGCCCTGCTGATCCGTATTCTCGGGGATTATGTTCTCTGGGGCGGGGTCATCCTGGGGTGTGTTCTTCGCGCCAGCCATTGGACCTTACTTCACCACATGAATGGCAAGGTTCTTCACACCCTGCCATTTCTTCGCCAGGGCCGCCTTCGGAAGCAGCGTCAGCGCGTGAGCACGGGATGAAAAGCGGATGCGCGCCACCCGCGCTGCCTTCTTCCACCCGAGCTCGTCCATCTCTGCGGCCATCGTCTTGTAGTAGCCGCGTTCCTCTTCAAAGCGGGTGCCTTCCAGGGCACGCCATGACGAATCGGAACCGCCGTGACGCCGGTACATGAAGGCTACCTGCGGATCGTAGTAGAGGGCGCCGCCGCGCATCGTAATGTCGAGGATAAGCGCCATGTCTTGGATAACGTTAAGACCTTCACGGAATCCGGTATCTACAATAGCCTCAGCACGCCAACCGAGCGAGGGGAAATAGAACCAGGCGCCACGCAGCAGAGAAACCGCGAGTTCTTCACCCTGAAGAACAGCCTCTGCCGCAGGACGGTAGTGTTCTTTCGTACGCTCCACAAGGGTGTTAGACAGCGCATTATTCTCATCAATAACCACCACACCGGGCTGGAAAATACTGGCTTCTGGGTGGGCGGCGGCGGAATCTACCAGCCACTGCACATAGTTGGGGAGCATCACGTCATCCGCGCCCATAACGGTTACAAGGTCGTTCTCTACGAAGGTCAGACACTTACGGTAGTTGGCGTTTGCGCCCAGATTCGTTTCGTTGCGCATATAGGTGATGCGCTCATCGTTCAGCGAGGCAAACCAGCCGGGGATAGACTCGTCCGGGTAGCCGTCATCCACTACAATCAGGCGCCAGTCGGGGTTGGTCTGCCGCACGATAGAGAGCACAGCCTGCTTCATCATTGAAACATCGCCGTAGTAGGGGAAGAGGATATCAACGGTCATCGTGTTCAGCTCCAGAGGTTGAGTCTTGGGGGTCTTGATCGGGATCTTGCGGGGTGCGATGCGCTGGCGCACCACCGGGCTGCTCGTGAAGCGCCCGCAAGATAGCAACTTCTTCGGCAAGGATGCGCGTCTTCTCCGAAAGCCTAGAGACCTCTAAGGTGAGGTGCAGGCATACGGACATCAACAGCACGATAGAGAGCAGGAAGAGCAGGTTAACCGGCAGCGTTAAACCCACAAATTCGGTAATACCGTCCAGCAGTCCGGGGAATATTCCCAGCACAATAATGGCAGCACCGACGCCCAGCCACAGGGCCGCGTATTTTTCTTTCATCTTCAGGTTGCGCACCTGAATAATAACGAGCGTACAAATACACAGCGCAACGATAAGGAAGAATATACTAGCGCTCATGCTGATCCTTCCTATCAGTCTTTTTACGGTTCATCGAAATCCAGTAGGCAAAGAGTGAACGAACAAGATAAACCGCCGATTTCACCGGACCGGAGGAAGGGGTTCCGCCTTGACGCTCGCGCATTCTCACGGGGGTCTGCTTCACACGCAGACCCTGTCGAATAGCCATAGCGGTAACGTCGATGGTATCGCCTAAATACTCGGCGGGCAGGAATTTACAGTAGAACTTGATACCTCTGCGGTTGGCGATTTTGAATCCGCTCGTCACATCGGTGAAAGGGGTTTTCGCGGCGCGGGTGAAAAGGTGTGAAAGCAGGTTCATCGCCCATTTCCGAGGGCCAGATACGTTGTAGTCGCCCGAGCCCGCAAATCGGGAGCCAATAACAATATCCCAGTCCTGCGCGTGCGCAATCAAATCTGGAATGCACATAGGATCATGTTGACCGTCGGAATCCACCTGCATCGCATAATCGTAGTCGGCTCGGCGAGCATATTTATACCCGGTGCGCATTGCCGCCCCTACCCCCATGTTGTAGGGCAGATCGATCACAAAAGCACCGGCTCTGCGCGCGATTTCTGAAGTATGATCCGTGGAGCCATCATTCACCACAACCAGGTCTACCTCGGGAACCCTCTGTAAGAGCTCAGTGATGGTGTTACCGATAACCTCTTCCTCATTCCACGCAGGCATAATGACGAGTGTGCGCGGCGTCGGCTGCGAACTCTCTGAACTCATGCGTAGGGGATTCCTCTCGGTGATACTGGAATACACGTGTTATGACTGTACTCAGTCTATCAGTCAAAGGCAGAGAGCACTGAAACACTCGTGACAGCCGCCGCTACCCCCGTGTATGTCTACTCCGCCGAGCTCAACAGGGAATACCGCTCATTACTGAGGGGTGCCACAAGCCGTAATGCGGTAAAGAGTTGCCTCGCCCTTGGAGTACACAGGCTCTGCAACACCTTTCTGCTGCAGATTTTCCAGACCGGGGTACTGGGAATGGTGATCTCCACGAATCTCTTCGTTAATCTCCCGTCCCTTAAAGTCCAGGTAGTAGTATGCCTTTGAATTTTGCACCGCAGAGCATACGGCAGGGTTATCGGCGGCCTCATTGAGGTGCTGATAGATCTCGCGGGCATCGGGGGTAGCCGTGTACAGAGGATGCGCAGCCGTCACCTTATATCCGGTGAGCGCATACGTCACTGCGCTGCCGGTCCAGGGCTGCACAATTACGGTCTCTCCAGTTGGCACGTAATCATGCAGATGCTCAATCACGTCACGTTCATCGGTCGAGAGGAGCAAGGCGTCTGACTTGGGAAGATACCGTTCCTGGGTGCCCTTAATATAACCCTGGATATTAGGATCTGTCTGCAGGTTGATACCCAGCGGAATCAAGAGAATAACTGCCAGCGCCAAGGATATAATTCCGCCGTGTTCTTTAAGTGGTGCGATGCGCTCGCCCAGAACCGCAATCACCGCTTTAAGCCACTGATACGCGGCGTGCACGCCAACAACGGCCATCGGAGCCGCCAGAATTGGCACATTCGCGGCCAGGCGGAACGGATCGTGGTACCACACGCCCAAAACCCAGTCGCGCCCGTCGTCCCAGACCATCCACCGGGCGGCAACATAGAAGTACATCACATACACCCAGCTGAGCAGCAGCCAAACGCCGATGCTTCGGGTACGCAGCAGATAGTACGCGCCCATCAAAGCAAGCACGGAAACGGTCCAGAGCAAACCATTACTCATTTGACCGTTCAGAAGAGCTTCACCCACGGCCGTGCTGTCCCATTGTGTGGGTTCCCAGCCGCCCGCCTCGCGAGGCGGACGAACGATACCCCACAGGATATTTAGGGTAATCGGGTATATCGCCAAGAGAACTAACTGTATAACGCAAACAAGCGGTTTGAGTTCGCCGCGCCACGCCGCACGAATCTGAAGCACCGCACGCACCAAAATAATAGGCAGAGCGAGCGCGAGCATGGTCATCAAGACGTTAGGATGCGCCAGTGCGAGCCCTAGCGCCATGAAAAAGCCCATGTACAGCGCCGGAACCGTCTCGATGCGGCGCACCTGTACCGTGCGCAGAAGCTGGGCGAACAGCCCCAGCACGGTGGGAAGAAGCGCAAGACCCAGGCTATTGGGGTAGAGCACACCGAAGTTGATGAGCAGCATGGGGAACGCCGTAAACGATGCCGAAACAACGCCCACGCTGAGCAGGGCCGGAATGCTGGCGCGCATCGTGGAACGCACCAAATACATGACCGACAGCGGCCAGATTACCGCCCCCACCAACACGCTCATAAGGTTTGCGGTAGCGGGTACGCTTATGCCCGTTACCTGGTAGATAACCGTGGCAATACCGTGCCAAACGGCGGGATAGAAAGTTGGTGCTTCCCCGCCCGAGGTCATATTTGCGATGGTCAGCGAGGAAGCATCGCCTGTATCTGCCATATAGCGAATGGCGTTGAGGTGAAAGTTTACGTCATAGGTTTGCGAAATGTATTCGGGGCGTCCGATAGCGCGGGCAATGCTGATGTACAGCAAGATAAAGCCGACGAGAACGCTAAGCCCCGCCGCAAGAGTCTGCGGGGTAAACCAGCCAGAACGCACAATTGCGGTGTTTTCCTGCTGATCGCGCCGTTTCTGTGGGGCGGGAAAATCCAGCCAGCCTCGACTGCCAAGCAGACGACAGATCAAATACCCCAGACCGGCGAGAATAACCGCGAAAGCGAGCGGAATCAGGAATGAAAAACGCACTCCCACTTTGGAGGCAAAAATCGCGCTCACCCCAAATATACCCACGGAAATAGGGGCGGCAAGACCTAACGCTTCCACGCCGCGCTGCCGCATAGCCAAAGCAACGATAAGACCCGGAATAAGGATTATCAGAGCACCCACTATCAACGGGATAGTGAGCGAAGCCCAGGTCGTTTCCATGCGGTTATCTCCTTGTGACTATGTTTTGCCGTGGCGGGCTCAAGTGTGCCGTATGCTGCTTGTGTACGTTTTATATGTGTTGCGATGTAAACCTTTAGTTTCCATAGTAGTGGCAATACGCCTGAGTACAATTTTTCACACCTTTTTGTGTATGTCTGTGTGGCGATTCATAGGTTTCCGCGAGGTATCAGCGGCATACGATTCGCTGAGAGAGCCTTTCCGAATGTTTTGCGCGGTTATCCCCGGAACTCGATGGTCTTTGTGCGTTTCAAATACCGGAACCTGCTGCATCACAAATTCCGGAGCAGGTTTGCTTTCGGTCATGGAGCCTCCACCTGTTGTACTGTGGACGCATTCGACACAGAAACCTGCCAAAATCCCAGGTTTTATTACGTAATGTTGCTTGGTTCCCGTCATAAAAGCCCTGTCAGAGAAATATTGAGCAATAAACGTGTGCTGGGGGCGGCGGCGTTTTACTCTAAAGATAGTTTGCCCCACATTCACTGGCGGTGCAGTATGAGAAAGGTCTTAACTATGGCTGAGCCTCTAGAATCAGAAACATCAGAGCTTTTCAAACAAGCATTCGGGCATCATCCTGCCGGAGTTGCCGTTATTACCGCCACCGATGATGCTGGCGAACCTGCGGGTTTTACCGCGTCCTCACTCACCTCGGTCGCCGCCGAACCCGCGATTGTAGCGTTCTCCCTCAAGGCAGACAGCGGATCTGCCGGTAAGATCGCGGCCGCTCCCTCATTCCTCATCCACATGCTTGATGCCGAGAATGTGCAGCTCGCCAAGAATTTTGCCACCCACGGCTACCCTCGTTTTGCGGATAAGTCTTCATGGGAGTTCCTCTCCAGCGGCGAGCCGCTCGTGCATGGGGTGCGGCGTGTGCTGCGTGCCACCCCGCTCAGCCGTGTGGAGGCTGGCCCCGCTCTCGTATTCACCGCCAGGGTCGAGGAGTTTATTCGTCACGATTTGGGCGGCACTCCCCTGGTTTATCATTCGCGTTCATTCCATGCGCTCGGAAAGCATTCCAACGTAGACTACGCCATCTGAATCTGCCGCAGACTGCATCATATGGCTGCATCAAGGCTTTTGGGAGTGAATTAAAGAGTTAGAAAACCCGCTTTAATTCACTCCCAAGAGCCTTTTTACTATGCATGAAAGCCAATTCACAGGTCCATAGAGGCGGCAGACGCGCTAAGGTATTAAGAGAACGTAAGCCACATAACCCCACACAGAGCCACAGCATCGAAGGAGAATCCGTGAGCACCGAGGACCCCGCCCAGAGCGCAGCGCACGCCGGCGGCACAGTATCCGACATCCCTATAGAGCCTCAGTCCTTGGAGTGGATGTGCCGCCTAGTTGCCATTCCCAGCATTTCAGGCACCTCAAATCTGGGCGTTATCGAGCTTATCGAGGCGGAATTCGCGCGCTACGGGTACACCGGGCAGCGCACTTATAACGCGGATCAGACTCGCGCGAACCTGTGGGTTACCGTGCCCGCTGCTGATGGTTCGACTGAGGGCGGCATCGTGATTTCCGGTCACACCGATGTGGTTCCGGTCGAGGGGCAAACCTGGGATTCCGATCCGTTCACGCTGCGGGTTGAGGGTTCGCGCGCCTACGGGCGTGGCGTATGCGATATGAAAGGCTTCCTGGGTGTGGCACTGTGGCTTTTGCCGCAGGTCGCACGGGCGCAGCTGAGGGTTCCGCTGCATTTCGCGTTCTCCTACGACGAGGAAATCGGGTGCGTGGGCGCCCCCACCATGCTTAAAGATGTTGTGAACCGCAATATCAGACCTCAGTTCGCGATCGTGGGTGAGCCGTCGAGTATGCGCGTGATTTCTGCGCATAAGGGGGCGCATCGTGGTCGCGTGGAGATCACCGGCACGGCGAAGCACGCATCGTTGGCGCCGCACGGCGTGAGCGCGGTCAATGCCGCTGGCGAGTTCATTACTTTCTTCTCTCGCCTCGCCGACACGTGGCAGTCTGAGGGGCCTTTTGACGATGCATTCATGGTTCCCTATGCGACCGGCGGCGTGAATTTTGTGCGCGGCGGGCTGCAATACAATATTGTGGCAGAATACGCCGAGCTTGAGTACGATCTGCGCACGCTCCCCTCAATGACCACCGAGTCTGTGGTGGAGTTGATTGAGGATGAGCTTTTCGACAAGATCCTGCCGAATTTGAAGGCGCGTGCTCAGAAGGCAGAGGAGCTTTCCGGCGCACATTCGGGGGTTTTGCAGGAGCGTGTTCAGATCAAACATGAGCTTCTTGCCGCCGTGCCCGGCCTGGGAACGGCAGACGACGCCCCCATCATAGCCCTCATGAACGAGCTTTTAGGCACGAACGAGGCCCCCGAAAAAGTCACCTACGGTACGGAGGCGGGGCAATTCCAGCGCGCGGGTATTGAGAGCGTGGTATGCGGCCCCGGCGATATCGCCCAAGCGCACTCCGCCAATGAATGGATTGAGCTGGAACAGCTTCGCGAATGCGAGCGCTTCTTTGAGGCAATCCTGAGGTGGGCCTCGCAGTAGGATCATCCCCCGCTTTTCTACCTGGCGAGTTATTGCGCATGCGGCGACTTAATAACCCGCGAAATGCACAATAACTCACCGAATAGAAAGTCTGCGTGAGGCGCACCCACCTAGGACATTTTCATAAAATGATTGTTATAATTCATGTTATGAAAACGTCTGCACCCACGCTACTGCCCCTGCTGCGCAGCAACCTGCAAGGTGAGGTGACTGCACTTCTTTTTCTGCATCCCGAACGGCAGTACACGGTTTCCGAAATTGCGGCTCTTACGAATGCATCGCAGGCTACCGTCTCGCGGGAACTGAGCCGACTTGAGAACGCAGGGCTATTAGAGTCTCGCCAGGTTGGCAAAAGTCGCCTCGTCAATGCGCTTGTGCATACCCCAGTTGGGCAAGCGTTGCAGCAGCTTATGTATGTTACCTACGGTCCCGTCCCGGCGCTTCGTGAGGCTTTAGCACAGGTTCCGCGTCTTGAAGCTGCGGCAATTTACGGCTCGTGGGCCAAGCGCCGCAGTGGAGAGCCCGGGCAAGTTCCCCACGACCTTGATGTGCTCGCTATCGGCACTCCATCACGACATGCTCTTTACGAGGCTATTGATGATGTTGAGCAGCGTCTCGGTCTAGAAATCAACGTCAAAAAACTCTCTCGTGAAGGCTGGAATTCGGATGATCCTTTCGTAAAAACCGTGCGTTCGCGCCCCATAACCCCGCTTTTCGGCGATTTAGGAGATAACGATGACTGAAAGGCCAAAACCGGCTAAGCCTATGAAAAACTCGTGGACAACTGGGCGTGAGAAAGTTACTGAGCTTCTGGGCAGAGGAGAGCTAGAGCATGTTGAGGTAAACCCCGAACATGCCAAAGCTTTGATAAACCGTGCAGATAAACACCTTGCGACGGCACACATGCTCGTTGAGACTGATCCGGAAGGCGCATACACCCTGCTCTATGATGCATCCCGATTGGCTTTGACCGCAGCGCTTGCAGTGCAGGGGTTACGCCCTACAACTCGTGGAGGACATGTGGTCGTAGGAGACGCATTGCGTGCCCAGCGCGGTCCGCACGATATGGTGAGCAAAATTTTTTCCCGCCTGCGCCGCACTCGGCATGAAGTCGAATACCCAGATGTAGATTATGAACCCGTATCTTCGGATGAAGCCGAAGAAGCTCTGGAAGATGCGCGGTATATTGTGGCTCAGATGAAGAAGTTTATTCCGCAGCTGGGTGCTTTTGTAGGGTAGAGCTTCTATTGGATTAAGCCCGACCCAGATATAGACGAGGAATTATGTATCCGGCGAGTTATTGTGCATTTCGCGGGTTATTTCGCCGCATGCGCAATAGCCTACGAAACGTGGGCTTCCGACATGTCAGCATCCTCATCTGCTTCCAAATAACGGTTAGCAATTGGAATCCAGGTGAGGGTTAGTGCCAGCAACACCCCGCCGATCGCCAGCACGGTGAGGCGCGTGCTCGCTTCCGCACCCAGACCTACGAGCGGGTTCACCACAATACCCACGAGGCTCCCGACAGAGCTTGCCACGTTCAGCACTGTGGCGCGGCGATGTGCAGGAATCAGTTTATTGGTTACAGCAGAGGTGATCGGCCCGCGCGCGTGAATACCCACCACCACGAGTAAGAACCCCGATACCACGGCAAGGACATGCGGCACCGCCATCAGGCAGAAGCCCGCGGCACCATACCCCATGGCCAGCAGAAGCGCGGTTTTGCGCCCCACCCGCTTCTCGATACGCCCTGCCGCATAGTTATACCCTGCCGCAAGGAGCTGACCGGCACCAGCGATCACGCCCCATGTTGCAATAGGAACATCTTGTGCGGCAAAAAGCGGCTGGTTCAGCGTGTACACCGCGTTGAAAAGTGCAAAGGATGCGCTCGAACCTACCGCAACGTATAGCAGAAGCGGTGAGGTAAAAAGTAGTTTCACACCTATTTTTAGCGAAATCCACGAAGTTTCAGGGTGTTTATCGTGAGTTTTCGGGTTCTGCTGCGGCAAAAACGCCACACAAACTGCCGCAACTACGGCCATTGCCGCCGATAACAGAGCGGGCAGTGAAATATCGACGGCCCCCAACGCAGAACCCACCACGGAACCTGTTACCCCCGCGGTGAGCATCAGGGCGCTAAGATGCCCCCACGCGCCAACCGCTTTCGCATCAGCATCATCGCCAAGGGAATCATAAATATAGGCGTCTTGCACCCCCGTAAGCATGGCAATACTCAGCCCACTCATCACAAATGAAAGAGCATAAATGGAGAAATTTGTGCCAGTGGCAAAAAGAATCTCAGCAATCGCGTTGAACACAAAACCGGCACCTACGAGTCTCCGGCGGTCGAAACGGTCGCCAATAACCCCGGCAGGAATTTCAGCCACCAAAATACTAGCGACCAAAATACTTTCCAGCATGAAAATATCGGTGAGCGATAACCCACGGCTTTCCAGGAAGAACGCGCTGACCGGCACATAGAATTCAAATCCGGCGGCAATCATGGCGAGCGCCATGGGTATTAGGGATTTGCTCGACCAGACAATCCGACGTGCGGTATATGTGGTGCTCACCTGTTTCTCCTGATTTTTATAGCTAGTCAGGACGCGAATATGGAAGAGGATCCCATGTGCCGTGCATCCTTATTTTCTATTCTCCAGCATCCCGCATAAAAAGTACCTTTATGTGAATAAAGCGTTAAAAACCCGCTTTATTCACATAAAGGCACTTTTTATCGGGTAAATCCAGGTGAGGGTTAGCGCCAGTAGTTGTTGGCCGCTGCGATGGTCTGGAACTCGATGGCTACCACCTGCGCCGCAGCTGTCAGCGAGTCCGGGTCTACCGCGTATTCCGGGCGCCCCGCTTTGAGAGCATCCGGGTTAGGTTGAATCTGGTGGATGGTGTGCCGCGCGATGAGCATCGCCAACTGCCGCCCTTCTTCGGGGGTTTCGGTGATGAGAGTACCGCCGGGAATACCCTGTAGTTCTTCTGCCGGAAGTCGCTGACTCATGGTAAATACTCCAATCTGCATATACTCCTTCAACGCCACCATAATGAACTGCCCCGGGCACCCTCAAGCAAGTTTCCCCTGATGCTCGGGTTAAGCCACCCCTTATAGCCAGCACCGCATCGGCAAGCATATCCGCATCAACATCCGTGCCGCTTAAACACGCGCAATGAGCCTCCAAACCCTGAACTGTCACACGTGATGTACGCCCCACTTTTCCACACAAACCCACGAATACCGCTTATGTCTTTGGGTTACTTTATCCCAAAGTATTGCTATTTCAAGCTTCATCACGTCTTATAGAAACACATATAAAACCAAATATTCCAACATAAACACAAGCGGAGGGTTCCGTGCACACCATCAGCCCCTACCTCGCCGAATTCCTAGGTACACTCATCATGTGCACTATCGGATGCGGCGCCATCGCCACCGTCGAGCTGCGACGCTCCAAAGGGCACGGCGACAACTTCTTCACTATCGCCTTCGGCTGGGGTTTTGCCGTAGCCTTCGGTGTCTACGCCTCACACCCGTATTCCGGCGGGCACCTGAACCCCGCGGTCTCGGTAGGGTTGGCGGCTTTTGGCGAATTTGATTGGGCTAAAGTCCCCGGGTATGTGATCGCCCAGCTTCTTGGAGCCATGGCTGGCGCGGGGCTGGTGTACCTGAACTACCTGCCGCATTGGAAGGCCACCGCCGATCAGAAAATTAAGCTCGGCGTATTCTCCACAGTTCCCGCCATTCACAATTATTTCACGAACGCGCTCTCTGAAATTATCGGTACGTTCATGCTCGTCTTCTCGGCTCTGTACACCGGCGTGAACTTCAAGCCCACGATTACTACCGGCGGAGTGGAACTCTCCCTGAACCTCAACGATGTGCTCAAACCCCTCGCCTTCGGCTTCATGGTAGCTGTGCTCGTGGTCGGGCTAGGCGGGCAGACCGGGTACGCCCTGAACCCGGCGCGCGATCTGGGGCCGCGCATTATGCACGCCCTGCTGCCCATTCACAATAAAGGAACCTCACGCTGGTTCTATTCGTGGGTTCCCGTCTTTGCCCCGCTTGTGGGCGGTTTTATGGGAGGAGCGTTCTTCAAACTCTATTACGAGAGTGAGTTCACTCTCTGGGTTGTCATCTCGTCGGCATGCGCCATCGCGCTTTTAGGGTTTGCGTATTGGGCAAATAGCCACCTGTACCGCGCACCCAGTGCCGAGGTGATTCCCCAAGGCGAAGACACCCAGGCGACGGCGGCGAGGGCTGCGGCAACCTACACCGCTACCGGATCCATCCCGATTATCGAGAAGCGAACCTATCAGCAGTAGGCTCAGGTTAAGTTTGGGAGCGAAAAGTTGCAGCGGGAACGTGTCCTTCTGACTCGTTACCTCGTCAGCTTCGGAACGTTATTAGGTGCCTCGCACGCTCGGAATAACGTCCCTCAGCAACTGCAACTTTTCACTCCCAGATTCTCGATGCACCCTTACCCGATATGATCCGGCAGGTGGCGGTAGCGCATCCGACGGCGGATCCGACGCCACACAAGCACAAGGAGCGCACCGATCAAGGCGCCGACGGTGTTGTTGATAATATCGTCCACGTCGAAAGTGCGGTATGCGCAGGGCACCAGGCCCCAGTTGCCGCTCAACTGGCTCAGTTCGATGAAGAGAGACAGTCCGAAACCTGCCAAGGCTGAGGCACGCAGACCCCAGCGCAGGCATCCGGCAGTAAACAGCCCTATAGGAATAAACAGGCCGATGTTAAAGAAGAGTTGGGCGAATGCCCGCGAGGTCGCGCCGCCGGTTCCCGGGGTTTGCAGCATCTGGAATGCTTGAATCCAGCTCCAGCCAGCATAGAGGCGTGGATAGTATAGCTCTGAGTGGCATTTTCCATCATCCACCCCGATGGGGGTGAGGGTCAGAACCAAAACCACCGCCAAGAATAGTGAAAATATGCCGGTGATGATATAGTGCCGGGCTGTCAGCGACGATCCCGCGCGGCGAGCGCGCGTTCTCATCAGAAGAAAACCGAGGGCAAAAAGAGCGAGGGTAGCGCAGATGATTTCAAGACTAACCGTCCCCATCTGCTCCGATAGTAGTTTCCTCATCCACATTCCTCGTCAATAATGTACAGCGTCATAGGCAAGCCGTGAGTGGTAAAAACTCGCCTACCAACAGTGTAAAGCTATTGGGGCAACATCCAAGAACCGGAGCTTCACACGCCGCCGAATGCGCCCCTCACTTGTGCTGCACCCCACACGGATGCACCCTGTAGACCCTACCTAGCCGGGTTAGAAGAAAATATCGATAGGGATGATGGGGGCTACATCGTCCCCCAGCAACAGGACGAAGCAGAGCGTGCCCGCGAGCGCCGCGAGAACTGCCCCGATAACCTGCACGAGCCAGAGCATCAGGAATTTGGCCCGTTTGCCTTCGCGGCGTGCCGTAAGCGCTTCGACCATCGCGGTGGAGAAGGTGGTGAACCCGCCGAGCAGACCGGTGGTGATGGCGGTACACCAGAAGATGACGGATCCGGAGGCGCCGTAGTGAATATCGAGCGCATTCGGGTTAGCGACCGGCATAATCAGCAGCCCGTAGAGGAATGACCCCACCAGGTTAATCACGAATACGGGGCTGATAATAGAGCGTTCGGTGCGCAGCCGGGGCGACATTTTGACGTCGAGAAAATACCGGGTCATTGCCCCTAAACCGCCGAGCAGAAAGACCGTTAGTGAGAACATGATGAGTCCTCCTGAGCACTGGCACGGCGTGCCTCCCAGCGGGCGGCGATTTTTCCACCCATGAAAAGACCTGATGCTGCGGCCGCTAGACCGCCGATAAAGAGCACGGCAAGGCTGAGCAGAACGTACCACCCGTGCACCGTGTAATGAATGAATACCGCCTGCGCTGTCACCGCCGCGATGGACGAGTAGGTGGTGTACCCGCCCATCATTCCGGCACCGAACAGGAAGCGGAACGGGCGTACAGCATCCTCGCCGTGCATGCGAGTGCGCGATGCCCACAGCGCGGTCAGAAGCCCCAGGGTGAAGGATCCGATCAGGTTCGCAGCAAGCACGCCACCGGGTGTGTGGATGCGGCAGAAGGCGCCTATGCCTCCTCCTAAGAAAACCAGCAGCGGCGCGGGTATGCGGTTCAAGTATGCGGCGAGCGTTCGTCTTTCTGCCATCGTACGGTGCGCCCCTTCGATGCGCTCGGGGTGAGAACTCGTGTTCTCGCGGCGATCCCCTACTTTCACCTTAGACCACGGAAGTACAAAGACGTTAATAAGCGTGTTTTGTGTAGCCTGCCGCTCATCACCTAAAAGGCGCGAGCAGGTCTTTTTTGCTCCGACAAGGTAGAATTTTCCTACCTGCTCGGCACAATACGACCTGCTCGCGCGGTATGCTATATCAGCGCTTATTCAGTTTTCTTCTTCGCCCAGGGAATCTCGACCTCGGCTACTTTTTTCGCCGCGGACTCCTGTGCTGCTTCAGATTCCTGTGCTTTGGTTTCTTTCTCTTCGGACTCGCCGGATGCTTCAGATTCGCTAGACCCTTCATCACCATCGTCGGATTTATCCGAGTCTTTGTGGTCCAGCTCTTCCAGAAGGGTCGCGCCTTCCACGTCCATATTCGGAACGAGCTTATCGAGCCACTTCGGCATCCACCATGCTTTATCGCCCAGCAGGGTCAAAACCGCGGGGGTGATAGTCATGCGAACCACGAAAGCATCAACCAGCACGCCGAAGGCCAGGCCGAAGCCGATGGGGCGAATCATTGCGGATTCGGCGAAGATGAACCCGCCGAACACCGAAATCATGATGATCATCGCGGCAACCACCACACGCACCGCATGGTTGTACCCGGCGACGACGGCGGTTTTCGCATCCTTACCGTGCACATATGCCTCGCGCATGCCAGAGACCAGGAACACCTGATAGTCCATCGCCAGGCCGAAGAGGATACCAATCATCAGGGTGGGTAGGAACGCCAGGATCGGACCGGGATCGTGCACCCCGAAGATGGTACCCATGAAGCCCATCTGGTAAACCGCAACCACGGCACCGAAGCTTGCCAGAATCGAGAAGAGGAACCCGATTGAAGCAACCAGCGGCACCAGAATTGAACGGAACACCAGAATCAGCACGATAAATGACAGACCCATGACGACCGCCAAATACAGCGGCAGTTTCTGCGCCAATGTATTGGAGACGTCGATATTGCCGCCGGTCAGACCGGTCACACCCAGGCGCACATCGGTACCCTGCACGTTAACATCAACCTGCCGCAGCTTCTCAACCAGGTTCACGGTTTCAACCGAGCTAGGCCCATGTTTGGGGATCACCTGGAAAATCTGCAGGGTGTGATCATCAGTTTGTCCGATGGGAACTACGGTTTTTACGTTGTCGGGGTCTTTCTCCTCAACCGCATGGGCGATATCGAGCTGTGCCTGCTCGGCCTGCGCATCGCTCATGCCTGCAGGGGTGTGTGCCACTGCAACCACAGGACCGCTCATGCCTTCACCAAACTTGTCTTTAACAATCTGGTAGGCCTGGTACTCGGTGCTTTCCACCTGCGAGCTTTCTGCCGAGGGAAGACCCATGCGCATCTGACCCATGGGAATAGCGATAGCACCCAGTGCAGCCACACAGAGCAGAATGGTCACCACAGGTTTAGCGAGCACGATGCGCAGCCAACCGTGCGGGGTAGCCTCACGCTTTTCCTGCTCGGCGTGATGCGCGGCGATCTTCTCGGGAGTATCGATAGATGCCCACGTTTTCTTCGACATGACCCTGCGGCCGATCAGCGAGAGCATAGCGGGGGTCAGGGTTACCGAAATCAACACGGCCACGAATACGCACAGTGCCGCCGCATCGCCCATGTATCCCAGGAAGGGAATACCTGTCACGTTCAGGGCAAGCAAAGCGATAATCACAGTTGTTCCGGCGAAGAGAACCGCGTTCCCACTGGTGCCGTTAGCGACCGCGATAGATTTCCGCAGCGGCATACCGTCCATCAGGTTAGACCGGTGCCTGTTGAGAATGAACAGTGAATAGTCGATGCCCACCGCAAGACCAAGCATCATGCCCAGCATATAGGTGGTTGAGCTCATATCGACGAGGGATGAGAACGACAGGGTTCCCAGAATACCTATCGCCACGCCCACAAGCGCCATGATGATAGGCAGCCCGGCGGCAATAAGAGTGCCGAGCATAACGATAAGCGTAATGAGTGCCACCACAATACCGATAACCTCACCAATACCCATACCCACATTGGGAGATTCGGCGATATTCTGGTCAAAATAGACCTTCAAACCCTTCAGATCAGCACTCTTGAAGTGTTCCATGAGCTTTTCTTTATCAGCCTGAGGGGTTTCTGCACTCTTTGTCTTGAAGAAAACCCCGGCGATTGCGGTCGAATTATCTTCAGAAACCGTTCGGTAGTCGCTTGTCAGCTCCAAAAGCGCAGATTTGCGGGCGTATTCCGACTGCTGTTCGGGGAGTTTCTTCTCAGCATCGGCAAGTTCAGCAGACTTAGCGTCATATTCTTTCTGAGACTCTTCCAACTTGGCGCGTTGCCCATCCAACTGTCCCTGTTGGGAGCCGAGCTGTTCGCGCATAGACTCTAAAGCGCCAGCCGCTTTGGCTTGTTCGCGGGCTTCGTCAAGTTGTTTTTGTGCAGCATCCAGCTGCTCTTTACCGTCTTTAAGCTGTTTACCGGCTTCTTCAAGCTGTTTCTTACCGTCCTCGATGCGCTGCGGTGCGGCGTCGAGCTGAGGTTTGCTTTCTTCGAGCTGTTTTTTACCGTCGGCTATCTGCTGTTCGGTAGCAAAAGGGTCGCTGACGGCATCAACGGCTGAATTCTCATCCTTGAGGCTGTTCAGCGTGGTTATGAAAGCCTGTTTCTGTTCTTCGGTGATTGCGGACCCGTTATCCGTCTTTACAACAATCTGCCCGTTACCGCGGTTGGCATCGGGGTACCGAGTGGAGAGTTCGTCGGTAAGACGCTGGGTTTCGGTTCCGGGCATCGTGAAGGTGGTCTTCAGCTGTCCGTGGAATGCGCTATAGCTACCGGCAACACTGGCAATAACAAGCACCCAGATAGCAATAACCGCCCACGCCCTGCGTGCGGCAAAGCTACCTATGGAATATAGCCACTTAGCCACTATGGTTCTCCTCAAATGTCTCTGTATCGGTTGAGTATGGTGCGCGTATTTACCGCGCCTATGTGTATTTGCCGTCGATTAGCTCTTCGACATAGTCAAGGCAGTGTTCTATGTTTTCCCGCATTTTTTCGGCATTTTCGGGCGGCTGCGGGTTGCCTTCGGCGTCGTAGAAGGAGGTCGCGATTCCCTCGCAGATGGCGGAAGCAATGAGGTTCCCGAAGATTGCGATGCGCATCCGCGGTATGTCCTGCCGCTCCTGCCATAGCTTGTCAATAACCATCTCAATGGAGTTCAAATAGGAGGTTGAGCTGTACTCATTGAACTTATTATCGAGAGCGTAGTCGTGAAGGGCGAACAGCAGCCGAGCGTGGGGTTCTACGTGCTCGGCAAGGCGTTCGGTGGTGAATGCGGCACGCACGCCGTTGAGCATATCCCGCTCGGGATGCGCTCCTCTGGGGGTGCAAAAGTCGGGGATGACCTCAAAAATACGGCGCAGGTACTCGTTCAGGCGCTCAACGACGGCGGCTTCAACCGAGGAAAAATGGTTGAAGATGGTACGCCTGGATACACCGGATTCCTTGGCGAGCGCATCCGCCGTGAGCGCCTTAAGACCGCCTGCGAGCACGAGTTTTTCTGCCGCATCCATAATGGCGATGCGGTTCTCGGCTTTACGCGCGGAGCGTTTATCTACAATCTTTTGGGCAATACACACAGTTATTACACTAAGTGCAATATTGCACCAAGTGCAACTATTTTTTGTGTGAGCTCAACCATATTTCTGCACTCAGTGCATATTGTTTAAAAAGTCTCTGCTCGCCAGAAATCCCCGAGCCAAGCGGTCTATGAGACCGAAACCCCCTGCCGCATAAGCGGAAGACGTACCGAAAATTCGGTTCGTCCGGGACGGCTTCGCACAGAAATCAGCCCGCCGTGTGCCTGCACGATCGCCTGCACGATTGCCAACCCGAGGCCGGTCGTCCCGTCAGAGCCCGAACGCGCCTTGTCTGCCCGCGCGAATCGGTCAAAAATCTTGGGCGCAAACTCTGGGTCAATTCCGGGACCGTTATCCACAATGGTCATAAGCGCTTCACGCCGATCCGCAGATACCCGCAGCCCGGCAATAACGGTCGTACCCTCGTCCGTATGTTTGCGCGCATTAGAGAGTAGATTCAAAATAACCTGCTGAATCTGCGAGCGGTCCGCGATCATCTCAACCGGTTCATCCGGCACATCCATGCGCCAGATATGGTCGCGTGCCGCCGCCTGCATATCCGAAACGCTCTCGACAAGCAGCTCGGTTAGGTCGATGTTCTCAAATTTCGGTTCACGCCCTTCATCCAAGCGCGCCAGCAACAGCAGATCTTCCACGAGACGCGACATTCGTTCGGTCTGCGAATCGATGCGTGCAAGCGAGGACTGCCCGCCATCGGCAAGAGGTTCCGTCCACCGCAGCATATCGGAGTAGCCCTTAATGGCGGCCAGCGGGGTGCGCAACTCGTGGGATGCATCCGCAATGAAGGCACGTATCTGCTTTTCGGTACGTTCACGCACGTCAAGAGCTGAACTCACGTTATCAAGAAGTTGATTGAGCGCATACCCCACAGACCCCACTTCGGTGCGGGGATTCGCGTCCTTGGGGGTCACACGCACTTCGGGAGCAATAGTGTCAGATTCCAGATTGAGGCGCGCCACCTCGGTCGCCACACCGGAGACACGCTCTAGAGGCTTCATTGTTCTGCGAATTATGAACGAACCCAAAAATCCGGTACCGATCATCACGGCAACCGATCCAATACCCATTGTGATAGAGAGCATGGTAAGGGTCTGATACATTGCCCCCAGCGGCACACCGGTGATAAGCGCGTCTGAAGAAGGCCCCGGTGAGGAAACCTTCACCATGTATTTACCAACGTCAAGGTTCACTTCGGTAAGCTGACTCTCTTGATTTACGGTGTTCCGAAGAGAGTTAAGAGTCTCGCGGTCTTTATCGCTGAGCTCCTTGATACTCCCGTCAGCACTCAAATACCCCGAGAATTTGTAACCACCCTGATGATCAACACAAAGGTTAATGGTTCCGGCACCCTGACCTGGCGTATAGAGGGGGTTTTTCGGATTAGATTTATCGAGGCATTCAAAACCGTGGCCGCTGGGAGAATTATTGGGATTGGCGGCGCGATTCGCAGTTTCTTTGAGGGTACTGCCGATTTGTGATCGCAAAGAGTTCTGTAGCGTGGCATAGGTTGAAACGCTGGTGATAAAACAGGCGATTCCTAGAGCCGAAACAAGGATAAGAATAAGTCGCCTGCGCAGATGCGGCATTGGGCGTATAGCGGTTTTATCCCGTTTTTTTCGACTACCCTGTGGGGGCTGTGTCTCGGGAACACTGGGAGCTTCCACAATGGTCACAGACTTCACCCCTTCCAGGATATATTACTAAATCGGAATATAAGAATATATACACCTTGACTAGGTGCTTTACACAATCAGGGGCTTAAACTGCCGGTCGAATTACATAGCCAGCACCGCGTACCGTATGGATCATAGGTTCACGACCCACATCAATTTTCTTCCGTAGATACGAAATATAAAGTTCCACAATATTCGCCTGACCACCAAAATCGTAATTCCAGACATTATCCAAAATCTGGCTTTTAGAGACCACGCGCTTCGCATTTTCCATCAGATACCGCAGCAGGTCGAATTGGGTTGCCGTGAGAGCGATAGGTTCACCGCCACGGGTAACTTCACGGGTATCTTGGTTGAGCACTAGATCCCCCACAACGAGTTCGGCGTCGTCAATAGCGGCAACACCCGAACGCTGCACCAGCCTGTGCAGACGAATCATAACCTCTTCCATCGAAAACGGCTTGGTCACATAATCGTCGGCACCAGCGGCAAGCCCTTCGATGCGGTTATCCACCGAATCTTTCGCGGTCAAGAAAAGGCAAGGTACTTCAGGGTAAAACTTCCGGATGCGGTCCAACAGTTCCAGACCGTCGAAACCGGGCATCATAATATCAAGCACCAGCACATCAGGGCGCCAATCGCGGGCAATAGCTAAGGCTGCGGGTCCATCACCAGCCGACTGCACCTCCCACCCGATCATCTTCAGGCCCATGCTGACGAGTTCTTTGAGCATTTCCTCATCATCGACCACTAGGGCACGAATAGGGCTGCCGTCCGGATGTTCGAGGGTCGGCAGGTTTTTAGCGATTTCGGTTGCTTTGCTGCTCATAGTGTTAAGGGTAGCGGTATTTAAACGCCCGTGTAGGTTTAGCGGCTGCTTTTCGAGCAGAACATAAAATATACATGCCCCGTACACAGCCTGAACACAGTATTCCTAACCCGTCAATACAAGGATGTTCACAAAAAGTGGGTGACGCGCATTAGTCCACGTCACCCACATTATGAGGAATTATTTAGAGGCGAATACCGCTTGGGACTACTGTACGAGGCTGAAGCGGCACAACACCGCCGCCGCCGGGAGAGCCATATCCGTTAACGCGGGATGGCGTGGCTGTTTGGGCATCCGAGAAGTCTTCATCCCGAATCTCTCCTCGATCAGTGATCTCGGTGAGTATTTCTTTATCCCGGTCTCCCACCCGTATCTCTTGGGGAAATATTTCAATCCATGAGCCGTTAGAGCAGGTCATGACTTTTACTTCCCGGTCTTTAATATACCGATAGGTGCCGTCCGTGTTAACGTATGTTTCTTGTCGGGTTCCATACCCGTAATTAGCTTCGGTGATTTCCTGCCAGGAACCGTCAGCATGCAGTTCTGCGCTGTGGCTCTTTGTTTTCATGGTCCAGGTTCCATCAGCTTTGACTTCCCCATGTTCATCGCCGCGCTTATCGTAGATCCATGACCCATCGGATTCGTTGATAGTGGTCCATTTCTTATCTTTGCTGTCCACAGATTCGGTGGATCTGGGGCGGGGCTTACCTGCTTTGTTATCGTCAGTCAGCGCTATCTCTTTTTCGCTGATACCCTTTTTCTTGAGTTCTTCAAGATCCGGGTTTTTGCCGGATTCGTGGCTCGGGCAGGTGATTGGAAACTTAACGTCCCGCATAAAATCAAGACCCCGCGCCTTTTCCGGGTGCTCCAAGAGTTCAGATACTTCAATCTGCTGCCCAGCAGACGATGCGTTCGAGCCGGAGGATGACGCCGCAGCATGCGAGCTTTGGGTCGAGGAATTATTGGATGAAGATGCGGTTCCTGATGAACACGCACCCAGGGCAAAAACCAGAGCAGTGCCCAAAGAAAATACAGAAAGTCTATGCATTAAAAGTCCTTATCGGTGACTATGAGGGAAGTTACAGGATCAAATATACCCTGTCTCAGATCTTCGCCACCGAAGACACGCTTCTGCCGGTCATAGGAACCAAACGCAGGTACCCTTCTACGAACACTTTCTAGCGCCCATTATTTAACAGACTGCAAACCATTATTTAACCCAATACCCGCTTTTACCCTTATATTCCGGGGAATTTTTTGAAGGGTGCAGAATCATTATTTAACCTTCAGGCAAATATTATTTAACTCCGAGCCCTTGATGATGCGCGCAAAAGGGTGGCGCATCCAGCCATAAAATCTGGATGCGCCACCCTCTACCTTCTTCACAAACAATTTCCGTTAAGACACAGCCTGCTGACCGGGCTGCAGGGGCTGACGCGGGGTCAGCGGAATGACCCCTCCCCCGCCGGGACCATCACCTCCACCAATCAGTAAATCTGGTTGAGGAGGAACGTAAATATACCGTTCTTTATCTACCGAAGATACCTCGCTCTTACGTGATGACGATTCCCGATATACTTTGCCGTCCGGGGTGCTGTATACGGTTTCATAGGTGCTCTGAGTGCGCCACGTGCCATCAGATTTTACTTCTTCTGTTCGGTCCCGGTCTTTTCTCTGCCAACTTCCATCAGGGTTTACGTGAATAATATCTTCCCCGTCGCTGCGTGTATTATTTTTGATTTCCCATGAGCCGTCAGCATACAACACAGTAGTTTTATCATAATTACCGGAGTTATCAGAATCTTTCTGCGTCCACGTGCCGTCTGCTGCAACATGTATTGTCGTGTCTCCATCGCGCGATTCCCAGCTCCACGAACCATCCGGATTGACCTTAGCCATACCGAAGAAGGGGTCTTTTTCTGAACGTGGTCGGGGCTTGCCCGCTTTATTCTCATCCGTCAGGAGTATGCCCTCAAGTTCGGCGGTAGCATGCTTATACTCATCGGTTCCAGGAACAGCCTCTTTAACAGGCATTCCCAAAGGCAGAGCCGTACGCGGTTTCAGGGGAATAACACCATTTTGAGGAATATATAACCCCATATCGTACATACTATTCATGTATTCCCTAGGAGTTGTAACCCCACTCTGCGCCCCACGTGTGATAGATTTTTCCTCCCCGGTTTCTGTATTCTTTTCCACGGCTGTACCGTCAGGGTTTCCCGTGATGACCTTATTATTCGAGTATCCGCTAGACTTCCACGTGCCATCAGCATGTGCCTCAACATTGTCTGGGGAAGACGAATCGCTCTTACGCTCGACACTCCACGTACCGTCAGCATTAACGCGAGTTTTTGTCTGTGAAGAAGAAACTTTTTCAACCCTCTCCCAAGATCCATCTGCGTTAATCGTCATTTCGTGATATATGTCAGACCCCGTTCCACGCTTCACATGGAATGTACCATCGACATTAACTACAACTGATAATTTATCCTGGCCGCTGCCTTCTTCAACAGTCCACGAACCGTCGTCCTTGAGTTTTACATTCTTTCCTAACGAGCTCTGAGACTTCTGTTCAGCGCGCGGGCGGGGTTTACCAGCCTTATTATCGTCAGTAAGCCCCACAATCTGTTTCTCATGACTCTGTTCTTCATTCTTCTGTTTCTCCTCTGTTGGGTTCGTCGTGGGGGAAGCGGAAGAAGACTCGGGTGGGGCAGAAGATGATGCAGAGGAAGATGTAGAGGAGACAGGGGAAGATCCCTCAGATTTACCCGGGTTGGCTCGTTCCACAGTCATACAGGCGCTGAGCGCGAGCATGAGGGCGCATCCGGTGGAAAGAGGAACGACAATGCGGGTGAACTTAGTGATTTTCATCGGAAGTTTCCTTAAGACACGGCTTGCTGACCAGGTTGAAGAGGCTTACGCGGGGTCAGCGGAATGACCCCTCCCCCGCCGGGGCCGTCCTCTAAATAGGAGAGGCGCGGTTCATGGGGAACTTGAATATGGCTTACTTCATGTTCTCCCGAAGGGAGCTCGGTCTTCCGACCCGAACTCTTCCGAAAGACTTTACCGTCTGAGGTACTGTACTTGGTGTCGTATTCAGTTTGGGTGCGCCACGTCCCGTCCGCTTTCACCTCTACCGTTCGGAAGGAATCCTTTGAAGTCCAACTGCCGTCGGGGTTCACATGAACAAAGTTTTCTCCATCGCCCATTTTCATTTTAGATTCCCAAGAACCATCCGCGAACAACTGCGAACTTCCTTCACGGCCAGTTTCTGCGGAGTCCTTCTGATCCCACGTACCGTCTTCAGAAACACGTATGGCTGAACCTTTACTCTGCCAAGTCCATGCCCCATTCGGGCTGACGATAGCATCATCATCGATTTTCCTCTCTGAACGTGGACGGGGCTTGCCCGCTTTGTTCTCATCTGTCAGGAGTATGCCTTCAAGTTCGGCGGTAGCATGCTTATACTCATCGGTTCCAGGAACAGCCTCTTTAACAGGCATTCCCAAGGGCAGAGACTTACGAGGCTTGAGCGGAATAACACCGTTTTCAGGGACGATCTTATCAAGGCTAGAGGTATCGGCGATCGAGCCTTCATCATGGTCTTTCGGGGTCGTGACCATCTTCCACTCTAGCGGGGTAAGAGGTTTTTCCTCCCCCAACTTCGTGTTCTTTTTGATTGCCGTACCGTCGGGTTTTCCCGTTATAACCGCGTTCGTCCTTTCGGTAGATTCCCAGCTGCCGTCGGAACGCATCTCAACTTTTTCTGGGGAACCCTCACTCCCATATTTTTTCTCGATGGTCCACGTGCCGTCAGCATTAACGTGAGTTTTTTGTTCGCTGGAAGAATCTTTTTCGATTTTCTCCCAGGACCCATCAGCGTTGAGGGTAAATTCTTCCGTAGAATCTTCCGGATTTTTATTCTTCACCTGGAATGTGCCATCGGCGTTAACCGAAACCGATTCCGTGCGTCCATTATTGTCTTCTTCGACAGTCCATGAACCATCGTCCTTGAGCTTTACATTCTTTGTTGAATCCAAAGGCTTCTGATCAGAGCGCGGGCGCGATGTACCGGCCTTATTATCGTCAGTAAGCCCCACGATCTGTTTCTCATGCGACGTTGCAGAAGCTGAAGAGGATGCGCCGGAACCGCCATGAGTAGAATCTTCCGAACCGATTCCTTGTACAGAGGTCGAGCAAGCACTGAGTGCCAGCATGAGAATACATCCGGCAGATAGGGGACCAAATACGCGAGTGTGATTATCATTCTTCATCGGAAGTTTCCTTACGGCTATGTAGTCTATGCGGTGCTTTGATGCGGTGTTTAAAAATACCTTTAGTTTCAGTCTACGGTTCTTGGACAGACCCGATGCCGCTAACACCCCACGTTTTCTTCCAACACTCAGCGAATATAGAGTACGTTCCCATATTTCTTCCAGCAAAGCTCCAGATAGAAGGGTGTTTTAGACACAAAAAGGGTGACGCATCCAGCCGTAAAATCTGGATGCGCCACCGTACTACCGAGAGAGGTTCGAGGTTACTGAGCCTTCTCCCCTGCTTTAAGCGGGGTACGCGGTTTGAGAGGAACAACGCTGTTGCCGCCTACACCGCCAGGAGCATACAGGGTAGGTGGAACTGGAACTACGGAAGGAGTAAGTTCCTTCCCAACCTCACGCTTCTCTTGGCCTGGTTTCTCTTGGTAGACCTTGCCGTCGGCAGTTCCGTAGAGGGTAGAGTGCGAGTCCACACTGCGCCACGACCCATCGGCTTTAACCTCCATGCCCTGGGCCCCTTTAATCAGATCCGTATCACCGCTCTCGCGTACTCGAATCCAGCTGCCATCGGGGTTTACGTGAACGCGTTCATCTCGGGCCGCTTCATATTTTTCCCAGGTGCCGTCAGCATTCAGATTAGCCTTATCACCATTATTGCTTTCCCAAGTCCAAGTACCATCTTTTTGGACATGCATCGTTCCCAAACTACTGGTGTAGTCCCAGGAGCCATCCTCATGGATGGTAGCACCGCTGGAAACAGAACTATACGATGATGTCGGCCGCGGCTTACCGGCCTTATTATCATCGGTCAGGGCTTTTGAGGTAGCGCTCGAACTTGCCGAAGCCGAGGCGCTGGTGCTGCTGGAAGCTGAGGTGCTGGGCGATGCGGTTTCCGAAGCAGACGCGCTGCCGCTCGACGAGCTGGCGGCGGAAGACGAAGATGCCACACTGCTCACCGAGGAGGAGCAGGCGCTCAGTGCGAGCACCGCAACAAGAGCGGCGGAAAGCGGCATCGCTAGACGACGAGGGTTATACATAGAAGTCTCTTTCAACAGTGATTATTGCACGGTGTTTATAGCACCGACTTATTCATTCTATCGGCATCTCTCCATAAAATGCAGAATATACCCTTCATATTTTAGAAGGACTGCATCGTATTTTATGTTTATCGAGGTAAAAGGCGATAAGTCTAGAGCGCATAGATTCGCTTTCTCACGGTAAATAGCACGAGGGGGCTGTAAAATCTTGAGAAAGCATTCGATACCGCCCACACGGAAGGAGGGTTGCATGCGCATCAGCCGCATCTATAACAATAATGTCGCCCTCACCCGTGATTCCTACGGGCAAGAGGCAGTAGTTATTGGGCGCGGACTTGCCTTTGGTAAACGCAAGGGTGATCTGGTCGATCCGAGTAAGGTCGAGCAGACGTTCATTCCCGAGCACGATATTTCCGCCGAACGGCTCAGTTGGTCGCTCTCCGAGATTCCCCCGGAGATTCTTGCTATTGCCTCCGAACTTGAAACGAAGGTTCGCAATACCCCCGATATTAAAATCGCGAACTCCTTCATCATTCCTTTCGCAGACCACCTGCACTATGCTGTTGCGCGCGCTCGCGAAGGACTGCAGGTTGATTATCCTCTCGCACCAGAGGTAACGCTGCTGTATCCGCGTGAAGTTGAGTTCGGGCGCCGGGCACTTGATCTGGTACATGAGCGTTTGCATCTCACCCTAGATCCGCAGGAAGCTATTCCTTTGGCGTTACATCTCGTCAATGCCCAGTTTGCGACGGCCGATATGTCGCGAGCCTTCCGCATGACTGAGGTTTTTGCGCAGGTTTTTGATGTTATCGGAGCAACGTATGGTAAGCCGATAGACACAAATTCCATGTCGGCGGCGCGGTTTATCACCCATCTGCGTTATCTCTTCGTACGTGCCGATCGAGAGAACAATAAACAACAGCATATTACTCAGCCCGGTGTTTTGGCGGCGCTTCGGGCGGATGCGCCCCAAGCCTTCGCATGCGCACAAAAGGTTCTTCTCCTATTAGAGATGCAGCTCAATCAGCCGTTACGCCAGGATGAGCTCACATATTTGACGATTCATATTGACCGCCTCGCCCAAGAGATGTGGGGTTCTTAAAATTTAAACTCATCACCTCCGTACAATAAAAATTCTCTTGATCGTAAATAACGCAGAATTTTTAATGTTTTATTCACGATCACAAGCATTTTTAGTCAAAATGTACCTTACCCCCTGACAAGCCCTTCCAAAACTCAATATATTCCCATATTGGAATATAAGAATATACGCTATTAGTTCATCAAAATACAGCAAATAACAGCTCTTTACCCCCTGTCCGACTGATAACCTTTCACGCTCTCCACCCTCTAGACCATGTCCTTAAGAACGACATAGTTTAGGTCACATATACTATATTTATGTGCCGAGCGGTTCTCATGTAGAAGCATTTTTCCCTATATTTTTCTCCATATTTAAAACCGTTACCGACCGTGATATTCTCAAAGGGCTTAGACCCTTAAATACGGAAACAACACACATTCTGTAGTAACGAGAGGACCATCATGGTCACTATCATCGTGGCGGCACACGGGGAATCAGCACCCGCGCTCTTAAAGACCGCCAGCATGATCCTCGGAAACCTCGATAACGTGTATCCGGTGACATTTCTTCCCGGGCAGGGTCCGGAAGATTTGATCGAAGAGTACACGCGCATCGTTGCGGAAACAGGATCCGAAGAAACCCTTATTCTCGTCGACCTCTTCGGCGGCAGTCCCTACAATGCGGGCGCTCGATTCGCGGCAGAACACGAAAATATTGATGTTGTCGCAGGCGTCAACGTGCCAATGCTCATCGAAGTTATCAGCGGCGCCGGTCGCAAAAATGCAACCCTCAAGAGCCTGGTCGCCAAAGCCCATAAGGCGGGTGTGAAGGGTATTCGCTCCTTCCAAGAAGCCAACCAACCGGTACAGGAAGAAAATCCTTCTCAAGAGGCAAAACCCGCCGAAACACCGGCGGCACCGGAAATACCCGCAGAACAACAGGTTGAAGGCGGGCATATGGATGCTATTTTTACGCGCATCGACTCCCGCCTTATTCACGGGCAGGTCGCGGGCACCTGGGTTCCTTACGTGGCACCGCAAACCTTTATTGCCGCATCGGATGCAGCCGCCCACGATAAGCTCCGCAAGACCCTGCTGCTGCAGGTGGCGCCCGCCGGAGTCAAAACCAATGTGCTCGATATTGCTAAAGCGGGGCGCGTGTACAACAACCCCAAGTACACCGGCATGAAAACCATGTTTGTACTCGAATCCCCGGTCGATGTGGTGCGTCTGATAGACGAAGGCGTCGAAATTCCAGAGGTCAATGTTGGCGGCGTAACCTACAAAACCGGTATGACGCAGCTTTCTGAGGCTGTCTACGCGAGCGAAGAAGACCTCGACGCATACCGTGAACTTCTCAAACGCGGCGTCAAGCTGTACGTACAGCAGCTTCCCAACCACAACCCCGTCGATCTGGCAAAAATTTTGAAAGAGAAAGGTCTCGCCTCATGAGTCCCCTCGCATTTATTCTCGTCATTGTGGTGGCGTTCATTGCGGGTGTCGCATCCGTGGTGGACGAACGCCAGTTCCACCGTCCCCTAGTGGCATGTACCCTCATGGGTTTCGCCCTCGGCGACCCTACCACTGGCATTATCTTGGGCGGTATGCTCGAACTCATTGCCCTCGGGTGGATGAATGTCGGCGCGGCGATGGCACCCGATGCGGCGCTCGCATCATGTATCGCAACGGTCGTCGTTATTCACGGTCACCTTGATAAAGCGCAGGGCATCGCCGTTGCTATTCCGATTGCAGCAGCCGGGCAGGTGCTCACCATTTTCGTGCGAACTATTACCGTCTTCTTCCAGCATCAAGCCGACCGGTTCGCCCAAACGGCGAATTTCCGGGGTATTGAGCTCATGCATATCAGCGGCATGGTTCTGCAAGGTTTGCGCGTGGCTGTCCCAACCGCCGTGGTTGCCCTTATTAACTCCGAAACCCTGCAGAACTGGCTGCAGGCTATTCCTGCTGAAGTGACGAACGGCCTGCGTATCGCTGGCGGCATGATTACGGTTGTCGGTTTCGCCATGGTCATTAACATGATGAAGTCCCGCGCCCTCATGCCGTTCTTCTTCCTCGGATTCATCGCGGCAGCCGCTATTCCGGCGTCCCAGGAAATCACGCTCAGCGGCGGCAACCATGATGCTATCGGCAACCTCGCCGCAACCCTGGCAGATCCCGCGCAGCTGAACCTAGTCGCGATCGGTATTGTCGGGGCGTGCCTGGGACTGCTGTACACCCAGCTGAATCCAATCTTCCATAAGAGTGAGGCGGCACCAGCAGCCGCACGCCCAGCCGACGACCTCGACAACGAGCTTGAGTAGGAGCGAATCATGACTGAGAAAACTCAAGAAAAAGTAACCGCAGAGGTTCCCGACCTCACCAAGCGCGACAAGATTGATACGTACATCCGCTCCACCTTCCTGCTCGGCTCCTTCAACTTCGAGCGTATGCAGGCCATTGGTTTTGCGGTGTCGATGATACCCGCGATTAAACGTTTCTACACCAAGAAGGAAGATCAGGCAGAAGCACTCACCCGTCACCTGGAGTTCTTCAACACCCAACCCTGGGTCGCGTCCTCCATTATGGGTGTGACTGCCGCTATGGAGCGCGAAAAGGCAGCCGGTAAAGAAGGTATTGATGATGCCGCCATTACCAACGTGAAGGTTGGTCTGATGGGACCGCTCGCAGGCGTGGGCGACCCGATTTACTGGGGTACCGCGCGCATCGTGCTGGCGGCGGTAGGTGCATCCTTCGCTATTGCGGGCAATATTCTGGGACCGCTGATTTTCTTCTTTGGCATGACCGCGATTCGGTGGGCTACCCGCTGGTACGGCTTCAAATATGGGTACGAAAAAGGTACCCAAATCGTGGGCGAAGCGGGCGGCAACACCCTGCAGAAGATTACGCAGGGCGCCTCGGTGATGGGCCTGTTCGTGATGGGGTCGCTCGTATACCGATGGACGACCATCAACATTCCGCTCAAGCTCACGGAATACGAACAAAACGGTAAGAACGTTGAGGTCACCGTGCAGTCGATGATGGATCAGCTGCTGCCCGGGCTCGCCGCACTGGCCCTGTGTTTCCTGTGCATGTGGCTTCTGCGCAAGAGGGTTAACGCCATTTGGATTATTTTCGGTCTCTTTGCCGTGGGTATTGCAGGTTCCTACCTCGGATTCCTGTCACTTCCCTCGTAAGCCCTAGTGACTGTTTAGCCACCCTGCGGGATGCGCGCTCCGGTAGACTGGTACCGGGCGCGCATCCCGTGATTTTTAGCCACCGCACAGACCTGAGGAATCCCATGAAAAAACTGATGGCATTCGACTTGGATGGAACTCTGCTTTTTGACCGGACCATCGACCCCGCGAATGTACAGGCTATTCACCGCTGGCAGCAGGCCGGGAATCTTGCGGTGTGTGCGACGGGGAAAAGTATTTTCGCCACGAAACTTGCCCTCGATAAAACCGGCGTAACCTTCGATTACAACGTGTTGTACACCGGCGCGGTTGTGACCGATGCCGAGTACAACATCCTGCACGCGCAAACTCTGCCGGTGTCAGTGGTGCGCGCCTGCTATGAACGGTTCAAAGAAGAACCGGGGGTCGCTCTTTTTGCCACGACTTTAACCCATGACTATCGTCTGGCGGATAATGTGGGGTCTTCGACTAATATTCTGCCCGAGTTCCTGCCGCTGGCAGAGTCCGAGATTGATACCCAAGATTATGTGGGCGTGCCCCTGTGGATTCCTGAAGACGATGCTCGCGAGCGCACCTACCGCTGGATTCTTGAGGAGTTCGGTGATTCAGTGGATTGTCACAAGAATCAGGATTTTCTGGATATTGTGCCCCCGCGGTGCACGAAGGCGACCGGGCTGGCGTGGCTTGTGGAGTATCTGAAACCGGTTGAGTATGAAACCTACACGATTGGGGATTCCTGGAACGATGTACCCATGCATGAGTGGGCGGATCATGCGGCGTCGTTCAGCTATTCCCCGGATGATGTGAAGGCGCGAACCGAGGTTTCGGTGGATCATGCGTGGGAGTTTATTGACTCTTCGTTGGGTGCGTAGATTCTACGTTTCACGTGAAACTTTTTGCGAAAACAACGTCTATAGATTGTTAAAGCGGGGTAGATGGCGAATGTCTTCAACAAATAAAGAGCGCAATCCCGAGAGTTTTGGCGATGCTTTTCGGCAGGCCGCCCGTGAGTCTTTGGTGAAGAACCAGCGCGAGCGTTCCAGCGATATTGTTTCTATTGCCCCGATTCAACTGGCGCTCGCCGCGTTGGCTATAGGTATTTATGCCCTGTGGAATAGTTGGTTGTGCCTGATCCCGCTGGGAGTGGTGCTGGTGCTCATGTGGGTGCGGTACACCATGCAGCGGCAGATTTCCCGCGATTTTACGCAACTGGATGCGGCGCGCACGGCTTGGCGTAAAACCCGCGATAAGCAGTATTTAGAGTTTATGGCGGAGAATGCCGGGCGCATCCTGAAGGAGAATAAGGCGCTGACCAAGGATGCGCGCAAGCGTGTGCAGGAGTACGCTGACTACGCCTCATCCCGGCTTTAATCCGCTGCCCCCGTTTTCCCGCGAAAGAAAGGCTCTTTCATATGGACGAAAGAGCCTTTTGCAGCGATTCTGCCTGCTGAGTAGTACACCCAGGGGTGTTTTGATCACCCCTGCCGAGTACGTTGCTGCATTTATTACATATATGTAATAAATGCAGCAACGTACCTAACCTAAACCCATGCTTCCCCATTCCAGACTTCTTCTTTAAGTTCTCCCTTCATCACCTGATCCAAGAAATTTTGGGCAAAATTTTGAGCTTGAGAATACGACTCTGGGAACATTTGGGGTTCATCTACTGATTTTGCGATAAGTTTCCTGTATTCCTGATCATTCCAGTTCTCAGGGAAAATTAACCCCTGACAATATGGGTCAAGGTTATTTTCTAGCCTTTTAGCTTCCAGTGCTTTGTACAGATCTGCCGCACGTATCCCAAGAGACTGCTGCGCAAGTACTGGAATATCAATAAGATCTTTAATACGTGTGCTCCGAGAACCGCAATGTCCTACCCCTGGATATACCTGCATAGTTGCAGTTACTTTATCTGCAATATGATCTACCAGTGGATATAGGCTAATATTAGGCATTTCAGGAACATCAAAGACTTCTGCTAAATCATTTCCTGGATAGGATTCATAAGGGGCTGTCGTTATATCTCCCACAACAAGGTCAATATCAATCGGAGAGCATACCGGAGCTCCTGATGCTTTCGAAAGTATGGAAACTTGAAGTTTTCGCCCTGCTTTATCACCCGGCATGACGATATTACCTTTTTCTCGTAGCCTCATCACAACATCATCAGGCGGTATATGTGCGGGGTTTCGGATAAGAATATCCTGTAATGCTTTGTGAGCATCCTGGATAGTTGATTGTGTACTGAAAAGGTCAATATCCCTAGTAGCACGGGCTTTCGTATCTCGCCATAAAAGCGCATTACCCCCTTTGAGAACCCAACCGTGTGGTGATGCCCCAAATATACGTGCTAATACAATGGCACGGTTAAATTCCGCGTCCCGTCGAGCGGGTGCAATATCAGAATATCTTCCTTTACCATCTTTCACTGAGGTGCGTGCCTGAAGGTATGTTCGTGTCAAGATTCTTCTTTCATGGTCGTGTTTTTATAAATTTTCCGGGATATTTCAACTCGATCTGAGGGATAGATGATATCGGGATTACCAATATGCCCACGACCCTCAACCGGCATAATTTTTTCGCCAGATTCTAGGTATGAATCCAAAGCCGGATGCGCAGAAACACGTGTTTCAATCCTGGTTTTGAGAAGCTCACCCATAATCCAAGGTGCGGACGCCGAGTAAACCCTGTAAGAGTACTTGTGCACTGCATCCACAACATCAGACCAGTGAACCTCATACTCTTTCTGAATAAGTTCCTGCAGAACGAGTGAAACCTTCTCAAGGTCGCGGCCTTCCCGCAAGAAATCACAGATCAGTCGGGTTGGAGGAACCAAGGGAAGACCTTCAACAATAGTGGCTTCAGCAGACATATCTTGGCGACGCGACAGACGAATATCCTCGAAAGAGATCTGCTTACGCTCCCGTGAATAAAACTCGTACTGCTGTGTATAGAAGTCGCCTACCCCATATACTTCGGCCGCAGAGGCAGAAGCAACAATAAATTGGGGAGAATCCCACAGTCTCTCCCCCGCACTCTTTTTGGGGTCCAGCGAAAGCCACGCCGCGCGAAGATCGCGATGGATATCCCAGCGAGCAGAGGACAAAACGTACACACCTCGCCGCACCTGCTGTACATACCCTTGACGCACTTTACGATGCAGAGTCGCACGGCTTACCCCGCGCACATCCACCTGTGCCGAGGTTATGAGCCCATACTGTTCGCCCGCAAGAACTTCTACGTCTAGCCATCCCATACTGAGATTATTTCATATATGAAACAAAAACAGTAATATTTGAGATTACAAACTCATTTTAGAAGGTCTTATACTCACGACTGCCTCACAAGAACCTGGTTCGGCAAGGATATTCGCGAGGGCGTAAACCTCGCTATCGAGAACTATGCTCTGTTGCATAAGCTCTGGCGCGAAGAGCGTGTGAACAGGTCGGGGCGCTTCCGCACGCCGCTCAACGGATTTACCTCAACCCCGCGCCCGCTCAACGGTGTTGCCCCGTTCGTATGGCACGGCAGCATCCGTACTCCCAAAATTGCGGAGCAGGCGGCATACTACGGCGACGGCTTCTTCCACAACAACATCTTCTGGCCTAAGGAACACACGCAGCGCATGATTGAGCTGTACCGCGAACGCTACGAATATTACAGTCACGGCAGTGCCGATCAGGCTATCGTAGGTCTGAGTGGGCAGATCTTTATGCGCAAGAATTCACAGGATGCGCGCCGCGAGTTCCGCCCCTTCTTTGATAACGCCCCGGTCTACGGCAGCGGTCCGTCGATGGAGGACTTCATGGAGCAGACCCCGCTGACCGTGGGTTCGCCGCAGGAGGTTATTGAGAAGACCTTGAGTTTCCGCAATTATGCGGGCGATTACCAGCGTCAGATATTCCTGATCGACCATACGGGTCTGGAATTAAAGACCGTGCTGGAACAGCTCGATCTGTTGGGTGAAGAGGCTGTGCCAGTACTGCGCAGGGAGTTTGCAGCTCTAAAACCCACCCACGTGCCGGAGGCGCCCACCCACACCTCGCTGATTGACTGTAAGGAACGCGGTGAAGCGCCCATTCTCGGCGGTACGCGTGCTCAGCAAGCCCAGCGGGCTGCGTAATTCAGCGGTGCATTCTATGGTATTGCCAAGGGTACCGCAGTAGTCGATGCCGGTTCGGGCGATGATCCGCGTCGCCTTACAGTCACCCCGTTTGAGCAGCTTCTTCGGGATGCTCACGACGGGTAACGATTATCTCGCGTGCGGTTAGATATAGAGGTGGGCGGACTATCAAAATCCGCCTACCGTTATATTCTTATTTTGGAATATATACCTTTTGACATGGCAATATTCCATTATTGATATAGAAAGATGTAGGGGAGATTCGGTACAACAGTGCATCGAATCTCCCCTTGCTATCAGGTTTTCCGTGAGGGCGAATGTACGCCACGCTTATTTTCTGAGGGCCTTATGTTCTTTTTACAGAAGCAGCATCTTTTACTATGTTCTGAGCAACCTCTGGAGCATCAGGAAGATCCTCCGGCAGAGGTTCTGCATCCATATCCACAGCCGGTTCAGCAACTTCTTCATCAAGACGCTGCACCACTGGTTCGCCGATCTCTAGTTCTGATTCATCGGGACGTTTGAGCTGAGCGCCAAGATGAGTCAGTTGATCGCGGTTAACCAAGACAACTAATACCAAAGCGTTCAGAAAAAGACCGACGATAAAGAAAATCCAGCCGATCAGCATAAACCTTCCTCCACTGAGCACAGCACCTACTATCAGCAGTGCCGCCGAGCATAGATATGCGGGTGAGAGAAGGAATTTTGTGTTCATAGCAGACCTTTAGCGAACGTTTGAGCGTGGGTGAGAGCCTCGTGAACCGTTGGGTTTTGAGGGAAGAACTCCAAGCTTACCGGCGTCAGACTCGCGGGTCGAAGACTGTGCGGCTTCATCCGATGCGGAGTTTTCTTCTTCACCATCATAAGCCCCGTCATCACCCTCAGGACTGTCATGACGCTCCGTATTTTTATCGCGCATAGCGCCCACAAGGTTATTTTCCATCTCACTTAAGCTTGTCACCAAAGCGGGCGTAGGCTCTCCTTGAGCCTTGGAAATAGTGACCATGTGTGCAAGAACATTCAATCCCAGCGCGGCAAGAACTAGAATCCATCCGAGCCACAGCAGCCATGTCTGTGAGAGGCTAATCAGCAAGGCACCGACCACGATAAGAAGTAGGGAGGTGAGATAGGCGGGCGAAAGTTTTTTAGAATTCATGGGTTTTCACAGCTTTTCAATTATAAAGAAACGCATAAAATATTCGTATACATTATGCGTTTGAACGGCGTAAAATTCCTCTTAATCCAATTTTAGATGATATGAGGTCTCAAAGCATTTCATACCGTGAATTTCCTTAATTTTCCCAGGTTCACGGTGTGAAAATCATAGCTTAACGTTGTTCATCAAATATGGCATTAGAAACATATGGCGAAGAAGGGGCGTCCTTCACGATGGGAATAGTCGAAGTTCCCAGATGACTGCGGAGCATGTTATACCTTTCAAGAGCTACGGCAGGCAACGAAGGCAGAATAAAGTTATTATTCGTGCGCACATTCTCAGCCTGAACCAGAATATCCAACTTACGAATTACTCGGGAAACATCGTGGGAATCGTAACGATCCTGAGCTGAAATCACTGCACGCTGTGCCGCCATCAGCGCCGCATCACGCAGACGAATATAGTCGCTTCGCTTATCCTTGAGCTTTTCGATATGGGGCTTATATTCCTCAGGCAGGCTCTCGATAATCTCGTCGCGGCGAGTAATAGCGGTGTACATATCCTTCACGCGAGCGTAGGTCTCTGGATCAACCGTTGCTTCTGCTTCTTCCTGCAGGGCTTCCAAAGCCGCATTCTGAGCCAGTTTGAGCAGTTCGGGAACGGCCGTATCTTCCTCATGGTTCACCTGCACCTTCAGAATCCTCACCACAAACGGCAGGGTCAGCCCGGGCACCACAAGGGTAAAGAACAGAATCGAAATCATCATCACGATAGCGTCTTCACGCACCTGTTCCATACCGTCGATCATGGGAATAGAGAGCGCAAGAATCAGGGTCACTAGGCCGCGCATCCCCGACCAGGTCATCACGATAACCTCGGCGAAGGATTCGGGAGCACCTTCATGCACCGGGCGGGCAGCCTTACCAACCAGCCAGATGACTGTGAACCACACAAGACGAATTATCATCGCGACCACAGCAATAACGGCACCATCGACGAAGAGACCGGCAATACGCTCTGAGTTGGCTTTATAGATAATTTCGCTCGCCTGCAGGCCGATCAGCCCAAAAGCAATACCGGTCATGAGCAATTCAATAATCTGCCAGAAAGATGAGGTCGTTAGACGATCCTCAGCTTCTAAGGCCACCAAATACTTAGTGCTAGTGAATTGAATTGCGGCGATCACCACGGCAATAACGCCGGATGCGTGAATATTTTCTGCCACCAGATAGGCAGCGAAGGGAATTACAAGAGTTACGGCATTTCTCGTCACCACATCGTGGGCGCGCAGACGCACATAACCACCGATCCAGCCAAACGCAAAACCGATAATAACCGCCAGAACCGACCCTAAAGCGAAGTCCCTCATAACTTCGAGTGGTTCAATGGCGTGGTGTTCCTCCATCGAATGAATAGCAGCATGAAAGAGCACAATCGATATAGCATCGTTGAAACTACCCTCAGTCTGAAGCGTGCCAATCAAACGTCGTGGAATACCGACAGGCTCGGCAACGGCCTCAACAGCAACGGGGTCAGGGGGTGAAACCGCGGCACCGAGCGCCAGAGCGACAGCGACCGTCATTCCGGGAACCCACCACAGGGCAACACCGGCAACGACAAGCGCAGATGCCGTGGTGAGCAGCACCGAATAGAGGAGAACGGATTTCCAGCGGCGCCGGAGTGTACCCCAGGAGAACTTTACACCGATAGCCCACAGCAGCGGTGGCAGGAAGATCGGCAGAATAATATCGCTGTCGATTTCAATATGAGGTCGATCGGGAGGTAGCAGCAGCGCTCCAACACCCAGGATGGTCATCATCACGGGCCAGGGAAGATTAAGGCGATCGCCAACGCTCACCATAATGACTGTTGCAAGTAGAATCAGAACTATAACGGATAAGTAGAGCATTGTCTCTCGTATCAACCCCTTGTATTTTTAGATACACTCATACTCAACTTTACCGGAGAGTCACAGGTAACAGCCCTTCTCGCAGGAGAGTTGGGGTAATGTTCACCTACAAGACGAATAACCGTAAGGTAATACTATTCCAATTTTGGAATATATCGCTTTTACCCCGCAAAGACAGGGAACCCCTTCACCAAAATCAACCTCTGCGATCTTGGTGAAGGGGCAATTATGTTCCGTGAGGGAAGCTAGATGCTATGCCGTCCCACAGCCGCCGGAACCGCATCCGCACCCACCAGAAGCGGCGGGTTTCGGAGTTTCAACCGGCTGAGCGGAATCATGCCCACCACAGCATCCGCCTTCGGAATGCGCGTGCTGTTCTGTCGAGACGGAATCGGATTCGCAGCCGCCCGACCCACAGCCGCATCCTCCCGAGGATGCGGCAGGCTCGCTTTCGTGTCCGCCACAGCATCCGCCGCCATCAACGGAACCGCAGGCTGAGCCGCGTGCCTCACGGTGACCCATCAAATCAACGCCGAGCTCCGAAAGATACGCTAGGTACCCGGCGAGCGCATCACGACTGCCCGAACCGGCGATCACAATCCCGCCGTGACGCAGTGCTTTGAGGGTTTCATTCACGAGCGGCCAACGCTCAATATCATCGGTAATGGTAATAGCACTCACAATATGCATAGCCAGAGATGCCAGCGAACGCAGCGACTCTTCGTAGCCTTCGGGAAGGTGAATAACCTTATCGGGGGCCGCAAGCCGCAAGACGGAGAGGATGCGCATCAGCGTCATCGGAACCGCCTGCTGAGGTAGTTTTACGGTAATGCCGGTAGATTTCCCAGCTCCTAAAGCCACCATCCGGTCAGCGAGTTCATGAGAATCAATATCTTGGCTTATATCTAAAATTTCATAAGAATCAATAGAAATTGAACGTGTACCTAATGCTTCAGCTAATTCCTCATCTTCAGTATGAATTGCTATTACATTGCGAAATTCTTGGCGGCGAAGTGCAGATGCTGCTTCAATAAGCGCAAAATCTTGACCGTCTTCAGTGCTGAGAAGCGACTGCGCTTCATCGCGGGTCAATCCCTCTCCCCCGCTAATGCGTGCCACAAGTTCGGAATATGCGTTACTCATACCATTTATTAAACACCTACGTAAGCCTCAATTTTTACAGTTATGCCACTAGCAATTTCTATAGTTTTCTACATAAATACAATTACTTCTTCATACTCTTTACGAGAATTTATAGGTGTTTTTCATGACAGCAGAGAGATTTCACCCGTAAAATAGACGTGTGGTACTTTCTCAAGCAAAAATTTTAGACACAGCATTTGATCTTCTGGTAACCAATGGTTTAGCGGATTTGTCGATGCGCCGTTTGGCGGCTGAACTTCAAGTTGCTCCCGGCGCCCTCTATTACCATGTGAAGAATAAACAGCACCTTTTGGTACTTCTTGCGAACTATATCTTGGATAAGAAAGCTCCAAAAGAGCTTCTTATGCCCGCGGATTCTAAGGATCCAGAGGCAGTGAAAGAGTCCTTGATCGTGCGCGGACAGGTTCTTTTCGAGACTATTTATTCTATTCCAGAATTTCCTGAAGTTATTCGCCTGGCATTGGCAACTAATCCCGAGCGGCTCAAGCCCGTGGCGGCCATTGCCTATGACGCTCAAAATATGGGGTTTGAGCCTGGGGAGGCGCTGCGCCGGGCCCGCATGCTCATTCACCTTGCCTTGAGCCTGGTGGAGGAGGCACAGGCTATTCCTGTATTGACTTCGCTAACTGCGGAAGCCGAAGAGAATCCCCTGCAGGAAATTCCTAAGCCGGTGTGTGAAGCATATACGGCTGATATTTCCACCGCGATCGATGGACTCATGCTCTCCAAATAATTCCCGCATACAGATGCATATGCATCAGCCGGGGCTGCTGCCGTTGTGCAGTCGTGCCCCGGTGCGCAGGCGTGCAGATGGTATGTTGAAGAGTACCGTTTTATCGCATTGCCTGAATGGAGTCCTATGACGACCACCGCAATCCCGCAGTGGGCTTCTCTGCCCGAACATCAGGATGAAATTCAGCGGGTACGTCAAGAGTTTCGACAGACCTATGGTAAAGAGCCCGATGGGGTATGGTCCGCCCCCGGTCGTTTGAATCTCTTGGGTGAATACATCGACTTTCTAGGTGGTTCGTGCATGCCCATGCCGCTACCCTACCGTACCTACATTGCGGGGTCGCTGCGCCGGGACGGGGTGCTGCGCGCATCCTCTCTGCAGATGCCCGGAGACGAACGCACAATCGTGATTCGGGATATTCAACCCGGGCATATTAAGGGCTGGTTCACCTATGTTGCCGGTGTTGCGTGGGCGATGAATCATGAAGGTGGTCGCGATATTATGCTTCCCGGTCAGTTCGGGGCTGATTTGCTCATTAACTCGCGGGTTCCCGTGGGAGGGGGGCTTTCTTCGTCCGCCGCTTTAGAATGCTCCACAGCACTGGCGCTTCTTGACCTTTCCTGTCCGCTGCGCCCCGGTTGCCCGGATACTGATGCGGTTCCTTCCGACCGCTCCCCCGATAACGATGCACTCCGGGCTCGCCTGGCGCAGGTATGCATCACCGCAGAGAACAAGGTTGCGGGCGCCCATACCGGCGGACTCGATCAGACGGCGTCGCTGCGGTCAAAGCTAGGTCAGGCTTTGGTCGTCGATTTCCGTGATTTTTCGATAGACCCTATTCATCTGAACCTGCAGAAGCACGGGCTAAGTTTTCTTGTTGTTGATACGAATACCCCGCACGCGCTTGCACATAATGGTTTTGCCGACCGGCGTGCCGCCTCTGAATCGTGTGCGAAAGCGCTTGGTCTCACCTTTCTGCGTGATGCTCTTCCCGAAGATCTTTCATGTGCACACCACGACGAACGTGAGGCTAAAGAGTGGCGTTTGGAACTGGTAGATTCTTCGGTTAATCGTTCTCTGACAGCATTAGAGGAACGTGAGGGTCCGGCAACTTTCCCGCGCGGCTGGGTTCGCCATGCGTTTCATGATATGACACTGGTGGGGCGCGCCAGCTACCTGCTCAAACATGCGGATGATCTGGGGTATCGGGCTTTTGAAGAGGCCGGGCGCATCTTTACCGAGTCCTTTATTTCAATGCGCGACGAGCTTCGCGTCTCCCGCCCGGAGATCGACGCTGCGGTTGAAGCATGTCTGGCACACGGGGCCTTAGGGGCGCGCATCGTTGGAGGCGGTTTCGGCGGCGCCGTGATGGCTCTTGTTAAAACATCCCGACTTGAGGAAACAGCTCAGGTGATCGCCCAAGCATACGCCGAACACGGGTACGCCGAGCCTCGTTTTCTGCCGATGGTTGCCGGTTTTCCTGCGGATTGTGATTGGCTCTCGGAGAACTTTAGATAAATTTCACCCTAACTCATGTCATGATATTTCGAGGGTTGTTTATACTCTGTACAACCTCTACACTGTGTTTCAACCAGTCACCCAAAATAAAGGAGAGTCTTATGGGTTTCGATCCGAAGAACATCGTCGAGCAGGGCATCGACAAGGCAAAGAACCTCGTTAACGACAAGGCAGGTAAGGACATCGTCAACGACGAGCACACCTCGAAGGCTGAAGAGGTCGTCAATGAGAACGTCCAGAAGATTACCGATAAGTTCGGTAAGTAAGACTCTAGTCTTCAAGAATTCCCCGCATTCATTTTCATGATGCGGGGAATTTTTCTGTATTCGAAGGCCTTTACCAGCAGATTCGTGATTCTTTCGCCTATGCTGGAATTATCGTCTCAAACGCTCTGTTTTTGTAGTGTTAGACAGCCCGCATGCAGCCTGTTGCTTTACCTCGATGGGTCACAGTAACCGCGGCGGGCTCCCTATTGTGTTATACCTTTGGAGATCAAAATGCTCGAACGTCAGCAAGCAACCCAAGAAGACGCACGCAAAGTTCAGGAAGACGGCGGAGTCGTCATCTATTGGCGCCCTGGATGCCCCTTCTGCGAGCGCCTCGATTCGTCGTTAGGCGACCTGGGCAATCATGCAACCTGGGTCAATATTTGGGAGGATCCTCAGGCGGAGGCTCATGTGAAGAGCCTCAACGACGGCAACGCGGTTGTTCCCACACTCGATACCGGCGATATGCATTTCGTGGTAGCTGACCGCCAAACTCGCGAAAAAGCCGCAACTCTCATTCGCAACACTCTTTCCTAAACCGCCGAAGGACTCCCCTATGCCGCGTCCACCGCTGAACCGCGATACGACCCTTTGCATTTCCCTGTCTGGACGACCGTCAAACCACGGTATCAAGTTCCACAATTATCTGTACGAGAAACACGGCCTTGATTACCTGTATAAGGCGATGACAACCACGGACATTGAGGGTGCTATCGCGGGTGTGCGCGCCCTGGGTATTCGCGGATGTTCCGTTTCTATGCCCTTCAAACAGGCGGTTATTCCGCTCATGGACGAGGTCGATCATTCGGCGCAGGTCATTGGGGCGGTCAATACTATCGTCAATACGGACGGGCACCTGCACGCCTACAATACCGACGTGATTGCAGTAGCTTCCTTGCTGAAATCGCATACTGTTGATCCTAAGCTGCCGTTTCTTCTGCGCGGTTCGGGTGGCATGGCGGCGGCCGTTGCGGGTGCCTTCTACGATGCTGGGTTCCGGGCGGGCACTATTATCGCTCGCAATGAGGATGCAGGCACGGCGCTCGCACGCCGGTACGGGTATGCGTGGGCGCCTGAACCCGGCGATCTTACCGCTCCAGTGATTGTGAATGTTACCCCGATCGGTATGTCTGGCGGTGCCGAGAGCGAGCAACTGGCGTACCCGCAGTCCACGATTGAGGCGGCGTCGGTAGTATTCGATGTTGTGGCGATGCCTGTGGAAACCCCGCTGATTCGTGCTGCTCGCGCTGCTGGTCGTGAGGTTATCACGGGCGGCGAGGTGATTGCTCTGCAGGCGGCTGAACAATTCCGGCTGTATACGGGTGTTACGCTTAGCCCCGATGACATTGCTCAGGCTGAGGCGCAGGCGAACTAGTCTGTACAAGCGTTCCTCTGGGTGCAGTTCGTTGATCGAGCTGCACCCGTTTTTTGTAATTACACATCCTGGGTTTTAAGTTTTCCACAGGTGGGGATAAACATGGGGAAAACCTTACATGCCTGTAATTTCGAGATGATAAAGCCTTCTATCCACAGGTATTTACGGGGTACTAACAAATGTGAAATTACATCACTGTAGTTATTCACAGTGTGGAAAACTCATGTGGATAATCAAAAAATACAGGTGTTTTTCTGTGTTTTAAAGCAATCGGTGGACCACCGTATCCCGCCCTATCCCCACAGGGAAAATTGGGATGCTGCGGCCCACCGAAAATTAGTTATCCACAGGTTTTTCGAGATTACCTTCGGATACTTCGTGTTCGCTGAATAATCTGAGGCGCTAAAAGCGCTGCCGTGGCAAGAGCACCGACCACAAAACCGCCCGCATGAGCCTGCCAGGAAATCCCGGGAACGAGGAAGCCAAAGGCAACGTTCACGGCGATCATAATCATGAGGGCCCGTATATTATCCCGTTCACGCAGAACCACCATAATCACCAGGTAGGCGCCGATCAGCCCGAAGATACCGCCGGATGCGCCCACAACCTCCGCAGTTGGATCGTCCAGAAGAAGCACGCCGAAAGAACCGCCTACGATGGAGAACAGGTATACGAGCAAATACCGCCACCATCCCATCATCTGTTCTAGGGCAATACCAAAGATGTAGAGGGAGAGCATATTCATCACAATATGCGAGTAATCGTTCTGTGAGTGCAAGAAACCACTGGTTAGCACGCGATAGTACTCCCCTGTGAATTCGGTGTAGTCCCATTTCAGGGCAAACATGGAATACACCCAGTACTGCGGGATGATGAGCTGAAGCAGATATACCACCAGGTTAATCCCGATCAGGGTGTACGTTACGTAGGGAACGAACCTGCGCGGTGCGCGCGCCTGATATTGGCGTCCATATAGCTCTCGGTAGCAGTCAGGACAGATCATCCCGACGTCCAGATTAATTTGACATTCCCCGCAGGCGGGACGCATGCACCGTTTACACCGTGCATAGCTCACACGGTCGGAATGCCGCGGGCAGGTGGGCTCCGTCTGAGAGCTATTTTGCTGTGGATTAGATGGGTAGTCCACGTTTTTCCTTTCATACGCTCTTACTCAGTCCCTCGGTTCCCGTGGTTCGGCTCATGGATTACGAGAAGAACGCAGATACGGTGAAGGACCCGTCCCGGTTGCCCAGGCGGGTCCTTTCCCAGCACGAAATTAGAGTTTCTTGATGTCGATTGAAGAGATAACGACATCCTTCACCGGGCGATCCTGTGCACCGGTTTCAACGCTTTCAATAGCGTCTACAACCTTCTTTGAAGCCTCGTCAGCAACCTCACCGAAGATGGTGTGGCGACCGTTCAGCCAAGGAGTCTCTGCCGTGGTAATAAAGAACTGCGAGCCGTTGGTGCCGGGACCTGCGTTTGCCATTGCGAGCAGGTAGGGCTTAGAGAAAGAAAGCTCGGGGTGAATCTCGTCCTTGAACTGGTAGCCGGGGCCGCCAATACCCATGCCGAGAGGGTCACCGCCTTGAATCATGAAGTCCTTGATAATACGGTGGAACACCACATCTTTGTAGAGCGGAGTGTTCATGACCTCGCCGCTGCGGGGGTGCTTCCACTCTTTAGAACCGTCTGCCAGACCGATAAAGTTCTCAACGGTCAGCGGTGCATGGTTGCCAAAGAGATCAACGACAATATCACCGTAGTTGGTGTGAATAGTTGCTTGAGCTGTTGCATTAGTCATAGGTCTATTTTGTCATGTTGTCTCTATGATGCGCTAGAAGCCGCGCTATCACGGCGTCACGTTAAATTTAGCCTGCTGAGAAAACACGGGCGGTTTATCAGTATTTTTAGCTGAGGTGAGGGTTTCAACAAGCATTTTTCAGGGTAATTCCTTATGCTGAGAGGTGAACATTTACCCGCGTACGTGAGGTATTGCGGTATGACTAATGGAGGTTCACGATGTTCTGCAAGAAGCGCAAGGCTCGTAAAGCCGCGAAGAATTCGGCTGTCGTCGCCGCTATGGCCATGGCAGAGAAGGCCGATGACCTGAATATCCCCGGGCACGCAGATATGTTTGCTGAGAAGCTCACCGGCAAGAAAAAAGCCATGAAGAAGGCTCGCAAGACCGCCTCGAAAACCGCACGCAAGGCCCATAAAGAGCTGGCACGCATCGAGCGCAACGGCGGTAAACGCCCCCGTAAGGGTCTAGCCCTGGTGGGTCTGGTTCTTGCGCTGGGTATTGGAGGCGTTGCCGCCTACAACGCGGCCCGCCCGGTTGAAGACCCCTGGAAGAGCGCCTAGTTACCCCTCTCCCCCATATCCGAAAAGCCATTTTCTTGATTCCCTTGTTCTACAGGGTGGATCGCGGAAGATGGCTTTTCTGTTTTTAAGGTTCCTCTACTGAGGTCATATAAATCTGATGCCAGTACCAACGTGCAAACACGTAGTTCACTGTGTACGCCCAGTGGGTTCTAGAAGCTTCAAGATGGCAATCGAGACAAAGAGAGCCGATACCAGCCAGAGGAGATCTCCCCAGCCGAAAGGCCGAAAGAACGCGACGCCAAAGACCGTGATCATCGCGGATGCTGCTGCCAAGATTACCGAGGTGGTCAACGGAATACGGCGTGGCAGAAAGAAGTGGGCAGTCCACAGTAAAGCCATCAGGAAGAAAATGGCGGATAGTCCTCGCCACCACGGTTCCAGCTTGCTGATCCCAGCTTCGCCCGAGGTGACAACTGCGGCTATCCAGCCAATGATAACTAGTGCCACAACGGTCACGGCCATAAGACCTGAAGCCACGCGGGACATGTCGTTGTCCTTTTTCGTCATATCGGTCATCAAGGTGCTCCCATCGCCCGGGCAGAGCTTCTATCCTACTGTTTACACCTATCACGGTAGATCACAAAGGGCGGCGCTAAAAGCATCATCGGACGGATATTGGGCTGAATATTCAGCGCCGTAGCAGATAGAGTCTGCTGAATTATCTGGTGAAGAAGACTATTTCGACAAGGATAAGTCATATGCACAGCAGAAGGCTAGTAGGTTCGGTATCGTGCAGACATACATTCTGACCATTAGCCCGTTGTATATGAGCAAGCAGGCAGATATAGCAAAGGGGCCTCAGACATAACGTCTGAGGCCCCTTCAAAAAACTAGTCCGGCGACAACCTACTCTCCCACACCCATCAAAGTGCAGTACCATCAGCGCAAAGAGGCTTAGCTACTGGGTTCGGAATGGAACCAGGCGTTTCCCTCTCACTATAATCACCGAAACGTGGAGGCGAGGGGACTCGAACCCCTAACCCTCTGCTTGCAAAGCAGATGCGCTACCAATTGCGCCACGCCCCCGCGGTGCTCTACTACTATAAACTACTTTTTATAACGTAAGCAAATCCAGCAGAGCGTTTCTTATGAGAAGTACATCACAAGATTTACAGACCCCTAAAAATTGTTTCCTTCACACGAATGTGCATTTCTTTGAGTCCCTCCAGCGTGACCCTCTGTTCACGCATATACGTTTGAGCCACATCCACGAGGTCTTCGGGATTTCCGTCAATAACAATAATCAGGCTGTCCTTCTCCCCCGACTTACGGCTGCTGCTTTTTCCTGAGGTATCGTCTATCCAACGTGCCGTGAAGCTCTTCAAGTTATTGAATTCCTGGGTCTCCATAGCATCCTGAAGCGCCATAGTTATCAGATTCAAACGCTCGGCGCCCAAAACCTGAATTGAAATATCCGCGGTAGCACCCGAAGGAACCTGAAGTTTATTGCGCTGCACGGTATATTGCACTCGCATTCCCTGCGAGAACTGCGCGTTTTGCAGGGTTCGCAGATTTTCCTTGATCTTGTTCCATGCGCCCTTCGTGAGGCTTGCATCGACGTCAAGGGTATTCGAATCGTTGTCTTTTTGAATGCTCAACGCATCAACAGCATAGCGAGGTACTGAAACCCCAAGAATTGTTCCCCACTCAGCTTCGGATATTCCTTGTGGGGCAGGAATGGTCATAGCTGCTTCATTATCCGAGGGTTCAAGAGTAATGGACTCGGGGTGTCCATATTCCCACAAGGCCGAAAGAGCACGTGCGGTACCGGCAGAATCTTGTCGCCCACGACTCGTTATCGAGATACGCCCAATAAGTTCAAGATTATCCTCAGAGTTATCGTCCTTGTTCCGACCCTGAATCGTAAATTCTTCGACCTTGAGATAGGTTCCGTCAATATTCTCTCGAATATCGCGCTCCCATTTTTCAAGCTGTTTCCTCCGCGAAACAGTCGCCGCCGCCTCATCGCCTAATATTCCGGCACGTGCAAACTGGGGCATCATCGCAACAACGTCGGCAGCCACGATGCATCCCGCCGTCAGCAAAAGCGAGCGCCTGCTCAGAGAATTCACGCGCTGAGGAACATATTTCTTCCATCCGCTAGACTGAGCATCTTTGTGTGCAACATCGTTATTTTCCGCGTTCTGCGACATTACGATATTCCTTTCACCGGTGAGTGAGATTCTACGTTTTTATCTCTACTCCCAGAATACCCAATACCGTCGCAGAAGAACTCATCAGGACTGTCTCATCCGCTTCACATCACATGAGATTACGTTCAGGCAGATTAGTACGCGCGCCATAAACACTTAAAGCTGTGGGGCAAGAATTACTGCAATTCTTGCCCCACAGCTTTGTCTTCGGATTATCCTAGGCAGATTCAGCTTTTTGAGTCTCTTCTTCATGCTGCCCGGCGTTGTTTTGTTCAAGTGCCTCGTTCTGGAGTGTCACATCGGCTGCCGCAAGTTCGGCAATACGGATTTCCCCGGTAGTGGGGTCATCATAGGTGACATATTCAGGATGCCCCTCGATCTCAGTACCGTCATTTACGTGAGTCTCCGATATTAAGAAACCGTGTGCACCTAAAATTTTGGCGACTCGGTCAATATCTTGAGGGGTTGGTGTATGGTCTACCACACGACGAATGTATTCGTTAATGCGTTGGTCACTTACATACGCCTCGCCGCGAGCGGCACGCGACTGCATAAGACGACGCACAACTTCTTGAAGCTGTTCGTCAGTCAAACGCATTTTCAAAATTGCCATAACCGCTGCACGGTCTTGAACAGGAACGTCCTTCGGGTAACCGACACTGAGCCAGTCAACAACACGCGAGATGATGTTTTTATCCGGCATCGGATACCTCCTCTATACGTTCATCATATCTATCTTCAAGCATGTATTTAGTGACCTCCACCGGTCACACCAAAGATATTCCACCCAAAAGTATGGAAGATGAAATCTTTGGCGACCCACAGAATGCCAATAAACACAATTCCTATGATGATAGCAAATACAACGCTCGCGGCAATCTTTGAACCGCGACTAGGAGGCTGAATCTCGATGAGTTTACCGTCTGCCGTGTACTCGGTATCCCCCGCCAGCAAGCGCATTCCAAAGGCATAGAGCGCTGGCAAACCGGCACCTAAGAAAAGCCCAGCAAGAACAACAGGGACGATCTTTTCAAACAATTCGAAAAGAGACATTATGCACCCGCCTTTTCACGTGCCGGAGAGGGTAATTCAGGAATGTCTTGATTATCGCTTTGGCGACTCTCAAGAGTTTCGTCCTGAGTCTTCTCAGTCTCCCCACCCTTGGTGTCGTTCCAGTCGGCGGTTACGTTCGATGCGTCCACAGCATCCTTCTGGGAATGGCGCCACATCCAGATACTAAAGGCCAGCAGGATCAAGAAGACAACCAACTCGCCCACGTAATGAGTATTCGTCAGGTTATTCAGTCCCGTACCAATCAGCCACGTAATAGCACCGATAGCGGCAGCGGCGGGAAGAGTAATAACCCAGGCGATCACCATACGCCCGGCAACACCCCAGCGTACTTCTGCGCCTTTACGACCCAAACCGGTACCCAGAATTGAGCCGGTAGCAACATGGGTGGTCGAAAGTGCCATACCAAAGTGCGAGGAGGTCAGAATAATTGCTGCAGATGCTCCGTCGGCGGCTACGCCCTGCGGGGTATCAACTTCCACAATGCCCTTACCCAGAGTGCGGATAATACGCCAGCCGCCCAGGTAGGTACCCAAGGCAATGGCTATGGCACAGGATGCTTTGACCCAGAACGGGATAGCATCGTCGTCTTTTACGGTACCGGAAGCAACTAGGGCTAGGAAGATCACGCCCATAGTTTTCTGCGCATCGTTGGTGCCGTGCGCCAAGGACATAAGGGATGCGGTGCCCACCTGACCCCAACGGAATCCGTTGGTCTTCTTATCATCAGATACCGGCGAGGCGACGCGGTAGACCAGCCATGTACCCACCGTAGAAACAAGAGCCGCCACAACCGGGGACATCACGGCGGGAATTACGATCTTGGAAACAACGCCTTCCCACTGCACACCATTGAGCCCCATAGCGGCGAGCGCAGAACCGATCAAACCGCCGAAAAGAGCGTGGGAAGAACTGGAGGGAAGCCCAAAAAGCCAGGTCAGCACATTCCAAAGAATACCGCCTACAAGACCGGTAAAGACGATCAACATAAGATCGGAACCGTTGGTACTGATATCAATCCTGTCAAGGTTTACCAGCCCTTTACCGACGGTTTTAGCAACCTCGACGGATAGAAAGGCACCCACTAGGTTCAGCGATGCTGACAACGCCACCGCTGTCTTAGGCTTAAGCGCACCGGTAGCGATGGAGGTCGCCATCGCGTTTCCGGTATCGTGAAAGCCGTTTGTGAAGTCGAAGGCCAGTGCCGTCAACACCACAATCACGAGGATGATAAGTTCAGTAGTCACATTTTGATTATGGAATGTCTCGCGTAAAATCTAAAGTATTCTTCCCCGAAACGAAATAACACTTAAAACAACATAAACCAACACAATGCCTGTGGGCTACAATGCCTCATCTTGACCTAAAAACCCGAGAAATAAAGGATATACGGATAATAAATCCACCGTATACCACGAACCTTTTCCATGGTTTTCTGTGGTTTATAGCGTTTCCTAAGATTCTCCCCAACAGCAGGTCTCCTCATGTATAACACGTGTTCATCTACTGTTCATGTAGATGCGAGGATTTATGACGTAGCGCGATTATAAGGTTTGTAATTCTATCTAGGAACACTACATATTCGAGAGAATTCAGCGGCATTTTGGTGATAAAACGAAGGACCCCGAGTTCTATGCTCGGGGTCCTTTTCTAAAACTAGTCCGGCGACAACCTACTCTCCCACACCCATCAAAGTGCAGTACCATCAGCGCAAAGAGGCTTAGCTACTGGGTTCGGAATGGAACCAGGCGTTTCCCTCTCACTATAATCACCGAAACGTGGAGGCGAGGGGACTCGAACCCCTAACCCTCTGCTTGCAAAGCAGATGCGCTACCAATTGCGCCACGCCCCCGCATTAGCGGAAAATCGCTATGAAGTTCTAAATGGAATCTGTAGATTCCTGCCAGGCCTGACGGACCTGCTGCGACTGAACCTTTTTGAAGCCCAGAAATGCCACGATCGAGACAGCCGCAAGAACAAAGAGCTTTTTCATAGCAACCTTTCGTCATGGAGAGTGGGCGTACCAAGACTTGAACTTGGGACCTCTTCGTTATCAGCGAAGCGCTCTAACCGCCTGAGCTATACGCCCTCCCATTCCGGCGGAATTCTCCGCAAGAACGAAATATAACTATACAGATGTTTTCCCCTGTTGCCAAATCTCTTAGATGTGCATTACAACACAGGGAGAAACCCCATAAAACCAGAAAACCGGGGGAGTATCACTCCGATACTCACCCCGGTCGATAACGCACAAAGACGGCGGTTTTAGATACTCAGGACTATCTTATGATTCGTCGCTGAGGGTCAGCGTAATACCACCCACGAGCTTAGCGGCCAAGTTATACAAAATTGCGCCGATCATACTCAAAAGCGTGAAGATAACGGTGTTAATGACCGACAGAATAGTCGTTGCCAAAGCCACCTGACCGATATTGACCATCTGGGTAATATCAATATTAGTGTTACCGGTACCCATGGAGGTTAAAATCTGGTTCACGCCGGTAAAAGCACCCGAGGCCTGCAAGAAAAGCCAGAGGATTACCGAAGCCACAATGGTCACAATGCCCAGAGCCATAGAGAGCAGGAAGACCATCTTCGCAACCGACCAGGTATCAATTCGCTGAACCACCAGACGAGCGCGGCGAATACGCGAGCGTGGAACCGGGCGGATAGACTGGCGTCGTTGTCCCTTGTTTTTAGGGCGTGTACCATTGGCAGGACGCTTCGCAGAACGCTGTTGTGATGAACCACCAGGCTTAGATGCGTTGCTTTGCCGGTTAGAAGCATTCGTACCTCCCGCAGGGGTTCCCTGTGCTGCGGGTGCCGTTTGTTTTCCTGGAGCCGACCCCTGTGGGTTTGCGCTCATTAGTTACCTCCGTCTACATCGGTGGATGCGGTGGTTGGCTTATTTTCTTGCGTATCCACCACCTCGGAATTTATCACAGATTCTTCTGTGGCTTCCACCTCAGCGTCGTCTTCTTTCTGTTCATCTAGCTGGCGATCTTGGTTACGAGCAATACCAATAATGCTATCGCCCTTACCCGGCTTCGCAAAGATAACACCCATAGTGTCGCGTCCCTTGGCAGGAACTTCGCTCACATTGGTGCGAACAACCTTACCGCTCTGCATCACCACGAGCACCTCATCGTTCTCAGATACGATCAGGCCACCCACAAGAGCGCCACGGCCTTCCACAAGCTTAGCAACCTTAATACCGAAACCGTTACGACCCTGAACGCGATATCCCTCAACATGAGTACGCTTAGCGTATCCGCCCTCGGTCACTACGAACACGAAGGACTCAGGGATAACAACCTGCGCCGAGATCAGTTCATCACCGTCACGGAACTTCATACCGGTCACGCCCGAAGTCGAGCGCCCCATAGGACGCAGAGACTCATTGTTAGCGTGGAAGCGCAACGACATACCATTGCGCGAGATCAGCAGAATATCATCTTCGGGGGAGACAAGGAACGCAGAGACCACTTCGTCATCATCACGCAGGTTAATCGCGATTAGACCAGCGGTACGGTTCGTATCATAGTCGCTCAGGCGAGATTTCTTGACCAATCCGCCCTTCGTGGCAAGAACCAGGTACTCGGCATCCTCATAGGTCTTCAGATCCATGACCTGGGCAATATGCTCATCCGGCTGGAATTCCAACAGATTTGCCAAATGCTGTCCCTTGGCGTCACGCCCAGCCTCTTGCAATTCATAACCCTTGGTGCGGTATACGCGCCCCAAATTGGTAAAGAACAGAATCCAGCTGTGCGTGGTGGTCACGAAGAAATGTTCCACAACATCGTCGCCGCGCAGCTGAGCGCCTCGAATACCCTTACCGCCGCGATGCTGGCTGCGGTACTGGTCGCTGCGGGTACGTTTGATATATCCGCCGCGGGTAATCGTTACGACGACTTCTTCCTCAGGAATAAGGTCTTCCATCGACATATCGCCGTTGAAACCGCGCAGAATCTCGGTGCGGCGGTCATCGCCGTAGCGATTCACGATCTCGCCTAGCTCCTCGGAAATAATCTCGCGCTGGCGATCTTCAGAGGCAATAATCGCGTTGTATTCCGAAATGAGGCGCTGCAACTCGTCGTGGCGATCCTGAATCTTCTGGCGTTCCAGAGCCGCCAGACGACGAAGCTGCATATTCAGAATTGCCTGAGCCTGCGCTTCATCAATATCCAGGAAGTCCATCAAGGCCGAACGAGCTTCATCGGCTGTGGGGGAGCGGCGGATAAGTGCAATAACCTCATCCAGAGCGTCCAGGGCCTTGAGCAGACCGCGCAGAATATGTGCTTCTTCCTCAGCCTGGCGCAGACGGTACCGAGTACGACGTACAATCACGTCCATCTGGTGGTTTACCCAGTGGCGAATAAAGGCATCAAGTGAGAGAGTACGCGGCACGCCATCCACAATCGCCAGCATATTGGCGGAGAAGTTCTCCTGCAGCTGGGTATGCTTATACAGGTTGTTGAGTACAACCTTGGGCACGGCATCGCGTTTGAGTACGATCACGAGGCGCTGACCGGTACGGCCTGAGGTTTCATCACGCAGATCGGAAATTCCGGTGACTTTACCTTCCTTGATGAGATCGGCAATCTTAATCGCCAAGTTATCGGGGTTTGCCTGGTACGGCAGCTCGGTCACCACAAGGCAAGTGCGCCCGTGGATCTCTTCGACATTGACAACCGCGCGCATCGTAATGGAACCGCGGCCGGTACGGTAAGCATCCTCAATACCCTTAGTACCCAAAATGGTGGCACCGGTGGGGAAGTCCGGTCCCTTAATACGCTCCATGAGGGCGCTCAGAAGCTCTTCATTCGTGGCGTTCGGGTTCTTCAGGAACCATTCCACACCTGCGGCAACTTCACGCAGATTATGCGGAGGAATATTGGTTGCCATACCCACAGCGATACCTGAGGAACCGTTCACCAGAAGGTTCGGGATGCGCGCCGGCAATACCGTGGGCTCAAGCGATTTACCGTCATAGTTAGGCTGAAAATCGACGGTATCTTCATTGATGTCACGCACCATTTCCAAGGCGATAGGTGCCATCTTCGTCTCGGTATAACGCGGAGCCGCAGCGCCGTCATTACCGGGGGACCCGAAGTTACCCTGACCGAGCGCCAGGGGATAGCGCATAATCCAGCTCTGGATCAGGCGTACAAGGGTACCGTAAATGGCACTGTCGCCGTGGGGGTGGAATTGACCCATCACATCGCCCACCACGCGAGCGCACTTATTGAAGGCACGATCGGGTCGATACCCGCCGTCATACATCGCGTAGATGACACGACGATGCACAGGCTTGAGTCCATCACGCACATCGGGCAGGGCGCGACCGATAATAACCGCCATTGCATAGTCCAAGTAGGAACGCTGCATCTCGGTCTGCAGATCTACCTGTTCAATATGACCGTGGGGATCGTCAAGCACAATCTCACCACTATTTGTGGTGACCTCGATATCTGGGTTTTCGCTTTGGTTTTCTTCACTCATGAGTTTTTCCGTTCCTCTGTGACTCTCTCGCTTATATTCCGTTTGGGAAATATAGCCAACTGGCTATATGCCAAACTCTTTAGATATCGAGGAATCGAATGTCCTTGGCGTTCTGCTGAATAAAGTCGCGGCGGGCTTCTACATCCTCACCCATCAGAACCGAGAAGATCTGATCGGCTGCAGCCGCATCCTCCATCTTCACCTGAAGCAGGGTACGGCGTTGAGGATCCATCGTGGTATCCCACAGTTCGGTATAATCCATCTCGCCAAGACCCTTGTAACGCTGAATGCCATTGTCTTTAGGTAAACGCTGATTCTTTGCCTGGCCGCGTGCCAGAGCCTCATCTCGCTCGGCATCAGAGAACACATAATCGTGCGGAGCGTTCGACCACTTGATGCGGTACAACGGAGGCTGTGCCAAATACACATATCCGGCTTCGATAAGCGGGCGCATAAAGCGGAAGAGCAGGGTTAGCAATAGGGTGGTGATGTGCTGGCCATCCACATCGGCATCTGCCATGAGAACGATCTTGTGGTAGCGAGCCTTCTCCAGGTCGAAATCGTCGCCAATACCGGTACCGAAAGCCGTAATCATAGCCTGAATCTCAGCATTGGAAAGCGCTCGATCGAGGCGGGCACGCTCCACGTTGAGGATCTTACCGCGCAGCGGCAAAATGGCTTGGCTATTTGGATCGCGCCCCTGCACTGCCGAACCGCCTGCGGAGTCACCCTCCACCAGATAAATTTCAGAGATCGACGGATCCTTTGAGGCACAGTCCTTGAGTTTGCCGGGCATCGAACTGGTTTCCAGCAGTCCCTTACGCCGAGTCGTCTCTCGCGCTTTACGTGCCGCCATACGTGCCTGTGCCGCCGTAATAGCGCGGCGCACCACATCCTTGGCAACAGCAGGGTTACGATCGAACCAATCGGCCATATGATCGTTAATCTCGCGCTGGGTAAAGGATTTTGCCTCGGAGTTACCGAGCTTCGTCTTCGTCTGCCCTTCGAACTGCGGCTCGGAAATCTTAATCGAAATAACCGCGGTCAGACCCTCACGCACGTCTTCACCGGTGAGGTTATCGTCTTTATCCCGCAGCAGTTTATTTTCGCGAGCATAACGATTCACCAGAGACGTCAGCGCAGCACGGAAACCTTCTTCGTGAGTGCCGCCTTCGTGAGTGTTGATCGTATTCGCATAGGAGTGCACCGATTCTTTATAAGAACCGGTCCATTGCATAGCTACCTCAAGCGCCATATGGCGCACAGTGTCTTCAGCCTCAAAGTAGATAATATCTTCGTTAATAACGGTTTTTGAACCCGCGTTGAGGAAGTGCACGTAGTCGAAAAGACCATTATCGTAACGATAGGTGACCGTGCGGTGTCCTTCAGCGTTTGCACCTACACGGTTGAGAGGGAGAACTTTATCTTTCTCATCCTCTTCTTCGGCGACCTCGTCGCCCCCCTCAAATTGATCACGCTCATCGGTGAGAGAAATTGTCAGTCCCTTGTTCAGGAACGCCATCTGCTGGAACCTGGCACGCAGAGTCTCAAAATCAAACTCAACGGTCTCAAAAATCTCGGGATCAGGGTAGAACGTCTGAATAGTACCGGTCTTCTGAGAGGCTTTACCGCGGCGCAGGGGACCATCAGGAATACCACCGTTAGCAAAAGAAATGTGCCAGGAATAACCCTGACGGTGGACTTCGGTTATAACCTTTTTTGAGAGCGCATTAACGACAGAAATACCCACGCCGTGCAAACCACCGGAAACGGCATATCCGCCGCCACCGAATTTACCGCCAGCGTGAAGAACAGTCATAACGACCTCGACCGTGGATTTATGCTCAGTTGGATGCTCATCCACGGGAATACCGCGGCCATCATCTTGAACGCGCACGCCACCATCGGCCTGAATTGTAACTTCAATATGACTTGCGTAACCTGCGAGCGCCTCATCTACAGAGTTATCGACCACCTCGTAAACCAGATGGTGTAGACCGCGTTCGGTTGTCGAGCCGATATACATACCGGGACGTTTACGAACCGCTTCCAGACCCTCCAAAACGGTAATGTCAGATGCGCCGTATTCATGGGGTTGTTCAGATGTCACGAGTGCGTAACTCCTTGGGGTAGATCTCATGCCCGGTGATGTATCACCGCTGCACCTAGATGAGCGCAGCATCAGCATATTCTCTACTATTCTACCGAATTTCACGACTTTACGCCCATATTTTGAAGGGTGTGGAACGGCTTATTTCGGATATACAGCCTTCTAAGGCTTTTCTGAGCATACTCACCCCGGTATGCGGTGGGGGATATATACCGTACCGTTATCTTCGTTTCCGGCGATTTAGGCCCTTATGACGCAAAAGTGTCAAATAAGCGGGTTATCCGTAAGTGTCTCGTACCCCTCGGCCTCCCGGTGCCCGTTTAGGACCGCGCGATGCCCAGCGCCCGTTATTCGGCCCGTAAATACGGATGTTCGCCACCACGCCTTCACCAAGCTCACGCGCGAACATCTGCACAATTTGATTACGCATGAGCCTAAGCTGCGTTGCCCAAGCGGTCGAATCACACTGCACATCGACCACGGCATTCTCAAAGCGCGTGGGTTTAGCGTGTGTGGCAAGTTCGGGCCCAACGAGTTCGCTCCATCGTGCCATGACGCTGGAGACCGCCACAGGCTCTTTCCACCCACGAGAACGAATCAGATATGAAATCACGCCGTCAAGCGGTTTAGGATCGCGAGAATCTTCACCGGATGCGGTATAGCCGCCCAACGCGCGCATATCAACCCGTTGGGCGCGAGGTTTTGTTCGTTTCCCCGGTTCGGCGCTCATGGCAGAGCCAAATTCACGAATAATCTTTTTTGCGGAGAATGCGTTGAGTCGCCCCTCGCCGCGGGCGGCTGCGGCGGCGCGCATCCGTTCTACCATGGCGGCGGGGGCATCGACCTCATCACGATAATATTCTTGCTCGGGATCAAGCGAAGATTCTTCATGATTCGACGGTTGCATGCCTATTTCCTCACCGTCATCCCAGAGTTTCTCGCTCATGAGGACAAATCCTCAGTCTGCGGTGCGTCTGTGGTTTCGGGCGCATATGCGGCGTGAGCGGCACTCACCCGCACTAAGTGGTACGTCCCCAGTTCCTCGGGAATATCGCTCAGCACGGCACTGGTGAGCAAAACCTGTTCTGCCTGGGCTACTAAAGCACCGAGACGGTGACGTCGTTCTGAATCTAGCTCGGCAAAAACATCGTCAAGAATAAGAATGGGGGAGGACCCGGGTGAATCGTCATCGGCACGATGCACAAACCAGGAAGCCAACCGCAAAGAAAGCGCAACCGACCAGCTTTCTCCGTGGGAAGCAAATTGTTTAACAGCTAACCCGCCCAAAAGCAGCGTTATATCGTCCCGATGCGGTCCCACCAGAGTCACCCCGCGCTCCAGTTCGGCGGCACGGCGCTCGCGCAAGCGCTGCGCCATCGCATCTTTAATATCGTCGATGCTCATACGCGAAACATGTTCGAGCCCTCGCTCGGTGATCTCGGGAAAAATCGTCGAATCGTAGGTAAATGAGATGTCCTTTGACCCATCGGTAAGCCCGGCGTAGGCGCGCCTCAGGTGGGGAAGCAGAAGCCATAGAACACGAAATCGTGCTGCGAGGAGCTGTGCCCCTAGCTGAGCCAATTGTTCCGACCACACGTCAAGGGTGTGCATCGCGTTTTCATCGTCTGCCGCCAAGGAACCGCGGCGCTGCAATGTTTTCAACAGCGAATTGCGCTGGCGCAAAATGCGTTCGTATTCCTGACGGTACCCGGCAACAACGGGTCGCAGCGAAACCGCTAAATCATCAATAAAACGGCGTCGCCCCGCGGGTTCACCTTTGACGAGCTGCAAATCTTCGGGCGAGAACAACACGGTGCGCGTAATCCCTAGGGCTTCGCGGGCGCGCACGGGAGCGGCTCGATTGATGCGCACCCGATTGCTCGCCCCGGGTGCTATCTCGAATTCGGTGACCGTTTGTTGTGAACCACGCACCGTACGCACACGAATATAGGCTCGGGATGCGCCCACCCGCACGAGCGGACCATCATGACTTACGCGGTGCGAGGAAAGATTCGCAGTGTAGTCGATAGCCTCAATAATATTGGTTTTTCCAACACCGTTAGGCCCTAAAAAAACGGTAACTCCGGCGCTCAGCGGTAGGTTGAGAAGGGGGTAGGTGCGGTAATCAAGAAGCGAAAGATGATCAAGATACACAATACCCCCTTCTATAAAAACGAATGTTTATTCTAATTTTCTATGCCCCGGTACCAAAACGCACGATTAGTTAGCGGGCAGGCGAATCGGCTGAACCAGGTACCGGTAGCTAAGATCTTCTTCACTTAGCGGTTCATCCTGACCGGAGAGCACGGCAGGTTTAGGAGCCTCAGTAAAGGAGAAACGTACAAAGTCGGTATCGAAGGCACCCAACCCCTCCGAAAGGTACGTGGGGTTGTATGCCACCGTAATTTCGTGACCGTCCAGCTGCGCGGGCATCGATTCGGATGCGCGAGCCTCATCACCGCGCCCGGCATCGATCGAAACCTGTCCGTCTTCGGTGAACTGAAGGCGCAGGGGAGTGTTACGTTCCGCCACAAGGGAAATACGGCGCGCCGCCTCCGCCAAATCTGATGTACGGACCACAGCATGAACCGCGGTTTCGGTTGGGAAGAGGGCACGAAGATTCGGGTACTGACCGTCCATGAGGACACTCGTGGTTCGGCGGGATCCCGCAGAGAAACCGATAAGATCGCCATTTTCAGGAAGTGCGATAGAAAGTTCTCCTGAGCTTGAGAGGGTACGCCCCACCTCGGTCATGGTTTTGGCCTTGAGCAGAACCGCAGCCTCAATTTCAGGATTCTCAGGGTTCCAGGTAATTTCGCGCATTGCCAGGCGGTACCGGTCGGTAGCAAGAAGAGTCATGGTTGAACCGGAGATTTCCAGGCGAATACCGGTAAGCAACGGCAAAGTTTCGTCTTTGGAAACCGCGATCTGAACCTGGGAGACAGCCTTAGCGAATTCCGCACCATCAACGGTACCGGAAATCTGCGGTAGTTCGGGAAGCTCCGGATAGTCCGCCACCGGCATACCCGCCAGCTGGAACTTTGCGGAACGACAGGTCATAAAAATTGTAGAATCATTAGCCACGAACTCAACGTCTGCATTAGGCAGCGAACGACAAATTTCGGCAAGCATCTTACCCGGTACTAAACAGGTTCCTTCCTGCTCTACCGACGCCTCGATCGTCTGCTTAGCGCTAATTTCATGATCGAAGCTCGAAATAGAAACCTCACCACTTTCAGCTTTGATGAGAAGGCCGTTGAGCACGGGAGAGGTAGGACGAAGAGGTAGCGAGCGTGCGGTCCAACCAACCGCCTCGGCAAGTACGTCACGTTCAACGGTAAATTTCATCAAAGAGCCTTTCGGTGATGAAGCAAACGGGTTTGGAAAACAACGATGATGAGCTCATGGATGCGTATGGAATTGAGAACCCTACATCGTGCGTGTGTAGTTTATGCAAAACTGCATAATCCATCCTACCGGATACAGGTTCGTGAAGGAGAGGGTACAGGTTAGTTCCGCTCAGAGGGTTTAGAAAATTTTGTAATTACATCTTTAGGAAGGTAGATCATGCAGGACAGCTTCAGAAGGTTATGAAAATTGTAATTACAAAAATCTGGTGTTGTTACCTCATTACCATAGTCAAGTCAGTTGGATACTGCGTTCGATTGGACCTGCGTGGGTGCACTTCATGTTATGTGAGGGTGTTTTCTTTAAAGTACAGTAATGTTAATAACCCCTGTGGATATCGTGGAAAAACCAGAATTTCCCTGTAAAATCAAGGAAATCATCTGTGGATATTAAGTGGACAAAAATTAGCGTTTCTGAGGATGTATTGTGTATGGATATTTATACATCTACCTTCGTCCACACATCATGAATAATCATGCACTTAATATCCACTTAACACGTCGATTTAACGCACATGTTATCCACAGGCTGTTTAAACCTTGAAATTCCGGGGAACTACCGGCTTTCACGCTGATCCTGCTTGATTTTGTTCGTCAAATCGGTGACCTGGTTAAAGGTAGTGCGTCGTTCGGCCATTTGTGCCCCTACCTTCCGTACCGCGTGCATGACCGTTGTGTGGTCGCGGCCGCCTAATTCCTGCCCGATGCGCGGCAACGACATATCCGTAAGCTCCCGCAGTAAGTACATGGCAATCTGACGTGCATTTGTGAGAGTTCGAGTGCGGGATTTTGACCGTAAATCCTCTAGAGTCACATCGAAATAGGAAGCCGTGGTCGCCAGCACTTGCCCCGAGGTAATTTCGGCGTCGCCCGCATCTGTAATGAGATCCTTGAGCACAACTTCGGCTAAAGCAACATCGACGGGTTGTTTATTGAGCGAGGCGAATGCCGTTACACGAATGAGCGCGCCCTCCAACTCGCGGATATTCGCCGTAATATGCGATGCAATATATTCCATCACATCATCAGGAACGTTGAGCGATTCGCTCTGTGCCTTCTTACGCAAAATAGCGATACGAGTCTCCAACTCGGGAGGCTGAACATCGGTAATCAGACCCCACTCGAAGCGTGAACGCATACGCTCGGCAAACCCGGTGAGCTGTTTTGGCGGCAAATCAGAGGTAATCACAACCTGCTTTTGGTGATTATGCAGGGCATTAAAAGTATGGAAGAACTCTTCCTGTGTATGTTCTTTACCCGCCAAAAACTGGATATCGTCGATCAGAAGCATATCGACATTGCGATAAATCTGCTTGAAAGATGACCCCTCATCGTCACGAATCGAATTGATGAAATCGTTCGTGAACTCCTCAGAATTTACGTACCGCACGCGCAAGCTCGGGAAAAGATGCTTGGCATAGTGCCCAATCGCGTGCAGGAGATGGGTTTTACCCAGCCCCGAATCGCCATAAATAAAGAGGGGATTATAGGCTTGGGCGGGGGACTCGGAAACAGCAAATGCTGCAGCGTGTGCAAAGCGGTTAGATTGACCAATCACAAAAGTATCAAAGGTATAATTTGGGTTCAGACGTGCCGAAGAATCCCAACCGGAATCCGAAGAAACAGCGGTATGAGTATCCGTGGCTGGGGAAGAAATGTCCTCAGTCTCTGCAGGAGAAGAAATCGGCTGAGCGGGAACGGCAGAGTCCACATGCTGCGGCGTGTGTACTTCGGAAAAATCGGTGGGGGAGGGGGAAGAACTCTGCGGGCGCTCGGCAAAAATGGCGGGATCAACCGGTGAAGCTGCCGGTGCATCGGCAACGGGCACATCCGCAGTTTGATGAGGCGGTACAGGGGTGTGGAGCTCGGCCTCAACCTCATGAAGTGGGGGCATAGGAGAATCATCTTCGATCTGCGGTATCGAAGGCGAAACCGTCTGAGACGTTTGTGCAAGCGATTCATCAATCGTAAAAGCCTCTGATACACCGGGACCAAAAACGGTGGTCAGAGCCTGTTGGAAGGGCGCCTTGAGCTGAGACTGAAAAATATTGCGGGTTAGTTCGCTGGGAACGGCAATCAGAAGAACAGTTCCCACGAAAGCCTGAGGCTGTGCAAGATTCACAAAACCACGCAGACGCTGAGAGACCTCAGGATTCGCTTGCAGAATGCTTATGACCTGTTCCCAGCGTTCCTGAAGCTGCGTGTGCTCAGCGTTCATCAGTGATTCCCCTCGTAAAGATGACAAAGATATGTACAGATTCTACCGTAGGTTATACACATGATAAACAGCTTATCCACAGGAGTTATACACAATGTGGAAAAAATGTGTCTTTCCTGAGGATAACCGGTTGAAAAATTCTTGAATTTCGTTATTTTTCCTTGATATATCAAGGAAATTAAGTGTATAACAAGGATGTGGAAAACTGTGGATATGATGTTTTGAAGGCCCGTTGAGAACATCTGTGGATAGTCTAATCCCCACAACCTGGGGATAACCTGGGGTTATGTGTGGGGCGGATTAACTTGCTTTGCAGCATAGACTCTTCTAAAGTTGTTCTGTTGTATGTGTACCGCCTACCTCGAAGTGTCGAGGTACCATCGGGCACGAAAAAGCTTAGAAATCCTAACCAGCGGGTAGGATTTTGTGTCCAAGGAGATAAGTATGAGTAAACGTACTTTCCAGCCGAATAACCGCCGTCGTGCGAAGAAACACGGTTTCCGTCTTCGTATGCGTACTCGTGCCGGTCGTTCTATCCTGTCGAACCGTCGTTCTAAGGGTCGTTCCAAGCTTTCGGCATAAAGAACTCAGCAAAACCCGCTAACGCATTCGTGTTAGCGGGTTTTCCACTACAGGGAAGGAAAACGTGCTGCCAATCCAGCACCGGATGCGCACCAGCTCCCAATTTTCCGCGGCTTTTCGTTCCGGTACCCGCTCAGGGCGCCGGAACTTAGTTGTATATACGGCTCAAAAATCCGGAAATACAACCCTGATAGGTTTCATTGTGTCAAAAGCCGTTGGAAATGCTGTGACTCGTAACCGTGTTAAACGGCGTTTGCGTGAACTCGCTGCCGCAACCGTTAGCACCTACCCGCAGGGACTGTATATTGCCGTGCGGGCGCTTCCCGTATCCGCTGGAGCGAACTGGGAAGAATTACGCGCAGACTATCGAGGTGCTCTAGAATCCTCTCTAAAAAAACTTGACCGTCAAGATCAACGCTGCAATGTTGAAAACCGTGGGGGAGGGGACTATGAACCATCGTCGATGTGATGAGCGTTTTCACCCTCATCACAGCAGCACACATCATCCCCACACACATCAGCTTGATCCCGATGAAATCCTCGCACAAGCGCCCCATGAGTTTGTGCATCCGGTATCTTTTCTGCATGCGGTCTACACCCTGCCGCAGAATATTCTGATTGGGCTTATTAAGGCTTATCGTAAAGTCGTATCCCCACTCTATGGGGATGTGTGCCGGTATTATCCGACCTGCTCCGCCTACGGGTTGGAAGCGGTCACCACTCACGGAGCCCTCGGCGGTCTCAGCCTGACCGTGCGGCGCATCCTGCGGTGTAACCCTTGGGCAACCGGTGGAGTTGATCCCGTTCCGCCCGGAAAACGGACCTTTACCCCCGGTCAGGAACCTAAAATTATGCTCCTGAACCATCCCCTAGAAACTCACTCGAACAACCATTAACGGTTGTCGAGATTCCTACAAAGACTTAGCCGAGTCATAAGGAGAAAACCTCCCGTGAACATTTTTGACATGATCCTCTGGCCCTTTAAATTGGCCGTGTCAGCTGTGCTGTGGTTCTTCCACACGATCTTTACCAGCATTGGTATGGATCCGTCCTCGGGCTTCACTTGGGTGCTGTGCATCATCTGTTTGACCCTTGTTATGCGTGCCGTAACCATTCCCCTATTTATGCGCCAAATTAAATCGATGCGCGGTATGAACGCCATGCAGGGTGACATGGCAAAGCTACAGGCTAAATACAAGGGTAAGAAAGATCAGCTTTCCCGCCAGGCTATGGCGCAGGAGCAGATGGCACTATTCAAGAAGCATGGCACCAGCCCCTTCTCATCCTGTTTACCGATTATCGCGCAGATGCCGATCTTTCTTGGCCTTTATCAGGTGCTCATGGGTGTTTCCGGGGCAGCTGCTAAAAATGAAGGTATTCTGCTGCTTCCCGCAGAACTGGTTAAACAGTTCAATGAAGCCTATATCTTTGGGTCACCTATCTTCTCGACCATGATGAATCCCGGCAACGGTAACCATGCCGCCACCGTTGTCCAGGCCATCATCATGATTCTGCTCATGAGCGGTACCCAGTTCTTCATTCAGAAACAGCTCAGCGCCAAGAACATTTCCGAGGCAGCCAAAAGCTCCCCGATGTTCCGTCAGCAGCAGATGATGATGTATATTTTCCCCGTTATTTTCGCGGTGACGGGTATTAACTTCCCTCTTGGTGTGATGTATTACTGGACCGTCTCAAACTTCTGGGCTCTCGGGCAGCAATGGTGGGTTATCCGCAATAACCCGACTCCCGGTTCCCAGGCTGAAAAGGAACTCAACGAACGCCGTGCCGCTAAAGGTCTACCCCCCGTTGGAAAAACCAAGGAACAGCACGAAAAAGAGCTTGAGGAGGCGCGTGAGCGTGCCGCCGCGGGCCAGCGTCAGCAGCCCATGAGTAAGAAACGCCAGAAACAGCAGCGCAAGGGCGGCGGACAGAATAATTCGAGCAATAAAAACTCGAATAAACCGAAACTCAACTAAACACAGCATCGATAAATTCAAGGAAAACCATGACTGAAATATTTGAAGAAACCGCAGAATCGCCAAGCACCGCATCGGATACTGAGGCTGTCGGAGAAATCGACGAAGTCAGTATGATTGAGGAAGAAGGGGATATCGCCGCTGACTATCTTGAAGAACTTCTCGATATCGTCGATCTTGACGGAGATATTGATATTGAGGTGCGCAACCAGCGCATCTACCTCTCGGTGGTCAATGATGACGATGGGAACGAAGATCTGCGCCACCTTGTTGGTCGCCGCGGTGAGGTCTTAGACGCTCTGCAGGAACTCGTGCGCCTGTCGGTTCTAGCCGCCAGCGGCAACCGTTCGCGTCTTATTCTCGATATTGCGGGTTACCGTGCACAACGTCGGGAACAGCTTACCGAAATAGCCTTCGACGCCGTCGAGAAGGTGCGTGCCTCCGGCGAAGATTTCCATCTGAAGCCACTGGGCGCCTATGAACGCAAGGTTGTACACGATGTGGTTGCTGAACAGGGACTCTACAGCGAGTCTGAAGGCGAAGGTACACGTCGCCATGTGGTGATTTCCCTTCCGGAGGCGTAAATGACGGTTCCTTGTGAAGGTCAAGACCTTGTAGCCGCCACTGCAATTTTTGGCGATCGGCTGCCTCTGGCACAGCGCTATGTGGAACATTTAGCGACGACGGGGATTGAGCGCGGGCTCATTGGTCCGCGCGAAGTACCGCGCCTATGGGCTCGTCACGTGCTCAACTGTGCCGCCGTGCAGGAATATATCGCCGAAGGTGCATCTGTGGCAGATGTAGGCTCTGGAGCGGGTCTGCCGGGGCTTTGTCTGGCTATTGCCCGCCCCGATCTATCGATCACGCTCATAGAGCCTCTGGAACGCCGTGTGATATGGCTTCATGAAGTGGTTGAGGATCTAGGCCTTGAGAATGTAAAAATTCTGCGCTCGCGTGCCGAACAGGCTATCGGGCAGGTTGATGCCGATGTGGTGACTGCTCGCGCCGTATCTGCGCTGGTGGGTCTTGTAGATATTACCCTGCCGATTTTGCGCGGTACCGGTGAGCTTCTGGCTCTCAAGGGGCGTTCTGCACGAGAGGAGATTAAAAAGGCCAAGAAGAAACTCAACCGTTACGGGGCTCGTGAGACCGAAATCCTGACGGCGGGGGAGGGGCTTCTGGATGAGCCCACAACCGTTGTGCGAGTTACACTCTAGCCTCAATAAACTCTGAAGCTGCGAGCTTCATAGGGGTTGAAGATACATCCGAGAATGTATTTTCAACCCCTTTTTTATGTTCGTTGCCTGATACCGGAGAAAGAGAGTGTTTGTGGTACACAAGAGATGAAGGGGAACTTTCGGCGGAGGCACCGTAGTTTTTCGTGAATGTGGAATATTAAAAATGAGTAGTAGAACTTTTATAACTTTTCCTGGTTGAGAGGTTGATAATCGGTTCATGATGCTGTGCTGAGAGTGAATACTTGGGAGTGAAATCATAAATTTCCGTGAAAAAATACGAATCCTAGACAACTTGTCGAGGGTGTACGTGGTATATCGCTGTTTTGACAGGTAATCTTAAAGAGGAACGCGCAGACCGGAGACAGCATCGGTGTTTCACGTGAAACATCCTTGATGCTCTTTATCCAATGTTTCACGTGAAACATGGTGTGCGTATCTTTATCTGGCGAAAGACACATCAACCATCAGCATCAGGCGCGGAGGATATATGACGATCACCCCCGGTGGCTCGACGCCGCCTTTACTGCCCAAGCCCCCACATACACGCGTCTTTACTATCTCGAATCAGAAGGGTGGAGTCGGTAAAACGAGTACCGCCGTGAACATTGCGGCCGCCCTTGCAGAAGCGGGAATGAACGTTTTAGTCATTGATAATGACCCCCAGGGAAATGCTTCGACGGCTCTCGGTATTGAGCATGGCGTGGAGCTTCCCAGTACTTACAACACTCTGATTGACGATACTCCGCTTTCCGATATTGTGCAGGAGTGCCCTGATCTCGACAATCTGTGGTGTGCACCCGCGAATATAGATCTTGCCGGGGCAGAGATTGAACTTGTTTCGGTCGTGGCACGTGAGAAACGCCTTAAAAATGCTTTGGAGGACTATACTGAGTGGCGTGCCCAGCAGGGGATGGGACGGCTCGACTATGTATTTATCGACTGCCCGCCAAGTCTTGGACTGCTGACTGTTAATGCTTTTGTGGCGGCAGAGGAAATCCTGATTCCTATTCAGTGTGAATACTATGCCCTGGAAGGTTTGAGCCAGCTGCTCAAGAATATTCAGATGATTCAGAAACATCTGAATTCCAATCTAGAGATTAGTACGATTCTGCTGACTATGTACGACGGACGTACCAATCTTGCATATCAGGTAGCGGAAGAGGTACGGGAACATTTCCCGAAGGAAACTCTACAGACCAAGATTCCGCGTTCTGTACGCATTTCGGAAGCACCGAGCTACCAACAGACCGTTATCAGCTATGATCCAACGTCTACCGGTGCTCAGGCCTATCGTGAAGCGGCGCAGGAAATTGCGCGCCGCTAAGAGGAATACGGAGCATATAGATGCTCTGAAATATCGGCATATCAGGATTGGTAATTACTCCGATATTATCCATAAATAAACTTTTTGAGATTTATATCTAGGGAAATACCGAATTTTCTGAGCGCAGATTTTACGGTGCTGCAAGGTTCATATGAAGTGTAATCGGCATGTATGAGAGCGGTAGAAAATTTGGTGTGAGGAAGGAAAAATATGGCAGAGAAGCGACGGGGTCTCGGAAGGGGACTGGGTGCTCTCATTCCCAATAATACGACGCCTGTTGTGACTGCTTCCGATGTTGCCGAGAAAGAGGCGGAAAAAAAAGTAGCGGCGACTCGCAAACCTCAGCAGGAGGAACAAGCCGCCGCATCCTCAGCAAAACGCCCGAAGACTCGCAACGTAAAGCCGGAGCCGCAGAAAAAATCTGCCCCGAAAAAGGAACCGTCTGCGACAACGAAACGGACAGAACAGCAAGAGAACCGCATCTCTTCGTCGCAAAAGGCTACGGATCCGAAACCTCAGGAATCTTCTGCTGAGACTCGGAAACCTTCTGGTTCATCGAAGCCGCAAAAGGTTTCTGCGATTAAGATGCCTAGTCTTAAAGCCCCTGCCGTGAAAGCGGGGGAGAAAAAAGAAGAGAACGTACACGTCTCATCTGCTTCTTTGTCCGCATCGCAGCCTGTGCAGAAATCAGATGTTTCACGTGAAACATTGTCTCAGCCTCGCGAAGTTCAGAAGAAGAAACCTCGTATGGATATGGGTGCGGCACTTCGCAATACGACGTTAACACGCCGCCCGGTAGATTTCTTCTTTGGTGAAGAAACGAAGGAAGCTGAGGAAGAGGGTAACAGCAACCTTGTACCCGTTCCTGGAGCTCAGTTCGCAGAAATCAAAGTTTCTGATATTCACCCGAACCGCAAACAGCCTCGCGTTGATTTTGATGAACAAGACATGGCTGAGCTCATCCATTCGGTTCGCGAGATTGGTGTTCTGCAGCCTATTGTGGTGCGCCCTTCACGCGAGAAAAATGCTGAAAAATATGAGCTGGTAATGGGCGAGCGGCGTTGGCGCGCAACCCAGGCTGCGGGTCTAGAAACTATTCCTGCCATTATCCGTGACACGCAAGATATTGATCTGCTTCGAGACGCCCTGCTGGAAAACCTGCATCGCAGCCAACTGAATCCCATTGAAGAGGCGGCTGCATATCAACAGCTTATGGAAGAGTTCAGTACCACCCAGGAGCAGCTTGCAAAGCGTATTGGGCGCTCTCGCCCGCAGATCTCAAACACGATTCGTTTGCTTAGGCTTCCTCCCCTCGTACAGCGCAGGGTAGCGGCAGGCGTTATCGCTGCCGGGCATGCGCGCGCCCTGCTGACTTTAACCGATCAGGCAAAGATAGAGACCATTGCTCAGAAGATCGTGAATGAAGGGCTTTCTGTGCGTGCCGTTGAGGAGCTTGTTGCCCATGCGAGCGAAGCTCCGGCAGAGAAAGAGCGGAAGACCCCGCAGCCACAGAAACATCACGAGCGATTGGACTATATTGCGGATGCGTTCGCCGACAAACTGGATACATCGGTTAAGATTTCGCTCGGTGCTCGTAAGGGCAAGATGACTATTGAGTTTGCTAACGTCGAGGATCTCAACCGCATTATTCGGGTTCTAGATTCTGATTTCAAAGGTTCTTAGTCCATGTGATAGCTTAGAATCCTTCCCGCATAATCTACTGGGGGTGGTGATGTTTCACGTGAAACATCACC
>NZ_KV817396.1:0-13497 GCF_001814655.1 Rothia sp. HMSC069C01 | reverse complement strand
GGTGATGTTTCACGTGAAACATCACCACCCCCAGCCTTGTATAAGGCGTGTATATCTGGTTTAGTGAGCATCGTGGCGGGTTATTTACCTTGTTTGTCCATCTGCCATTGTCTCCGGATATGAAGAGCTTGCAGAGGTCTGGAACATGTGTGAAAACGGTAGGTATACGAGTCTTTGCAGGGCCTGCAACGGTGTATATAGCAGAGCAGGGGAGAGTGGGGACAAGGAACAATAACACGAGCTCCAAGCTGAGGGTAATTGTAAGCTTGCGCATCCTTTTATGGATATTGAGGAGACTACAAGAGTATTTATCGAGACAGGCTAAAATCCTACGCTTTCGACACGGTGAAATGGTTACAGGAAGAACTATGCCGAAGTCATACAGAGATTCATGGATAGTATCTTCATAAGATATTCTTATCTAAAATACAACCTCAAAAAGTATATAAAGTGTTTGTAGCCCTGTAAACGAGGCAGGTATAAAGATAGAAGGTGTGGATGTTTCACGTGAAACATCCACACCTTCTATGGGTTTTTTGAGGATGAAGGCTTGAAGAAAACCTACTTGATGTATTCCTCAAAATCAGCAATGAGTGCCTGTTTGGGACGAGCGCCTACGCTCTTCTTTACAACCTGCCCATCTTTGAAAAGGTAGATCGCGGGAATAGAAGTAATGTCGTATTCCATAGCGGTGTCGCCGCTCTCTTCGACATTGACCTTCACGACATCGACCTTCTCGCCATATTCGGCGGCGATTTCATCGAGAACCGGGGCGACCATGCGGCAGGGACCGCACCACTCGGCCCAGAAATCAACGATTACCGGCTTGGAATTATCCAGAACCTCAGCCTTAAAGGTGGCATCGGTTACTGCTTTTGCGTTGCTCATATCTGATTCTCCTGACTAAAGGTTTTCGAGGTAGTGCTGTGCGTCGAGTGCTGCTACCGCACCCGAACCGGCGGCGATAATCGCCTGACGGTAGGTTGGATCAATGACGTCGCCCGCGGCGAAAACGCCGGGCAGAGAGGTTTTTGATGAGCGTCCCTGAACCGCAATCGTGTTCTGATCGGTAATCTCCAGCTGATCCTTAACCATCTCGATACGCGGATCAGAACCGATAGCAATGAACAGCCCGTCGAGCTTCATATCGCGGGTAGCGCCAGTAACGGTATCGGTCAGAACAACCTCTTCCAGCTTGGAATCGCCGTGAATCTCGCTCACCACGGAATTCCAGAGAACTTCAATCTTGGGGTTGTCGAAAACGCGCTGCTGCATAATATCGGATGCGCGCAAAGAATCACGGCGGTGGATCAGATAGACCTTGGATGCGTAGGTGGTGAGGAAGAGTGCTTCTTCCAGAGCAGAATCGCCGCCGCCTACCACCGCGATTTCTTTATCTTTGAAGAAGAATCCATCGCAGGTTGCGCACCACGAGACGCCGTAGCCAGAGAGTGTATCTTCACCTTCAACACCCAGCTTGCGGTACTGCGAACCGGTCGAAATAATAACGGTTTTTGCGAGGTGTACGGAACCATCGGAGAGAATAACCTTCTTAATATCGCCGTCGAGCTCCAACTTTTCGACATCCTGGTAGCGAATATCCGTGCCGAAGCGCTCCGCCTGGGCACCGAAATTGGTCATGAGCTCGGGTCCCTGAATGCCCTGCACAAAACCGGGGAAATTCTCGACCTCGGTTGTGGTCATGAGAGCGCCGCCGGGGGAGAGGGAGCTCGCGAAGAGTACCGGCTCAAGGTTGGCACGCGCCGCGTAGACGGCGGCAGTGTACCCGGCAGGGCCGGAACCCACGATAATAACGTTGTGAACCTTCTGATCGCCCTCAGAAGCCGTTTCTTGGGCTTTTTCTTGGGGGGTGGAGGATGCGGCAAGGTTCAGACCGCCGAGAGCGGCGCCTCCGAACAGATTACCCAATGTATTTTCAGTACTCATTCTTCTCTTCCTCGAATTTCTTCTGATAGTCGCTCAACGCAACAGTATCCCCAATTATTCCATTCTGGAAGCGGCTAAGCCATATTGAATGGGGTCGAAGCGAACATGATGGGTACCGAAAAGAAATGTGACGTTTTATGTTCAGGGCTGCACCCGACGGAGGATACTGGGCGGGAGGTCTTGAGAGAGCGAGATCGAGGCAAAATAAATGGCGCATCCCCATGTATGAGGATGCGCCACTCGTTGAGGCTATACGCTACTCGGCCTTAATCTCGCCAATGCGTAGACCGTAGCTGTACCCTGCGATAGGCTGCGAGAGCTTGGGTGCTTCATCGAAGACGATGATGATGTAGCCGCCCTTATCGGCAGACTGCTTGTCCTTATCCAGCTCAACCGTGACGTCCTGCCCAGAGAAGCTTCCCTTGCCAACTTCGGTGGCACCGCTCATCGAGGCTTGGTTATTGGTGTATACGGTGAAGGAACCGCCGGAACCGTCCGTCTGCTGAATAGTTAGTTTAGAGACAACCGTGGGAGACTCTAGTTTAGCGGCAAGCCCGAATTCCTTGACGACACCACCGAAGGCGGGGCTACCAAAACCATAGCTGGACCAGGTGCTTGAGGGGCTACCATCGGTCAGTGCGGGAAGACCGGAATCCATATCCGCCATAAAGTTAGGGTTGCTCGGTACCAGACGCGATACGGAGGTAACCTTTACTGGCGCATTGGAGGCGCTGGGCGATGCCGACGGGGAGACTTCCTCAGATTCTGTAGACCCTGCCGTAGCGCTTGTGCTCGCCGAGGCGTTCTTACCTTTAACCGGATTCGATGCGTGATTCGACCCCAGGCCGGTCAGCGTGGTGAGTACGCCACCGGCAACAATGACCAATAGAAGCACGGCGGCGAAGGCAATAGCCCAGGTTCCGCGGTTTGTGCCTTCGTCTTCGTCGTCTTCATAGACGCCGTCATCGTTCGGTCCGGAGACCATAGGTGCAACGTTCATCGAGGGGATCTGTGAGACCTCCCAGGCCTTTACAGCGCTGATAGCGGAGGTTTCGGAACCCACCATTGGAATATTCTCGTAGGTTTGCGGCGCGGCACCGGTAAGGCTGTCACCGAAGATTTCGGCCCCGAGCGCCTCATCAGGGTTGCCATCGGGAGAGACCGAGGGGTTATCGGTCAGTAGGGTGTCAAGCAAAACATCCGGGCGGCTGTATGAGGTCACCAGGTATTTATTGCCTTCGGGGGCGATTCCCATATCGAGAATCTGAATGTTGTAGCGGCTATTGACCGCCAGCGCCCGCGAATTCTTCTCCAAGAGGTGGCTGCGCACGGGAGAAGCCACCACCACCGAAACCTTACGGTTCAGAATCTGATCCTTACCTTCGAGGATCATATCTGATTCGGCGGTGATGATAATCTGTGCGGTGATTTCGTAACGGCCACCCAAAACGGTTCCGACCGGAATCTGCTGCGACAAGTTCTCTCCCGTCATGTATTTTCTCGCCTATAGTTTAGTAGGCTCTTCCAAGATTTTACCCGGATTACGCCGGATACGGTGTTTTTAGCGGTTTGCGGGCTGGTTTAAGATTCGTTTGAGGCTCCTCGCCGTGCGAGTGCTTTTACCTTGCCCGCGATGGGTGCGAAGAGAGCATCTGCCTCACGCACGCGGAAAATCTTGAGCATCACCACATAGCTGAAGAGCATGGTGAGACCACAGATTATAAGGGTTATAACCGCTGAAATTTTTGATGCCCAGGCGAAGCCATCAAGATTGTATCCGCCCAATACCCACAATACGGCGGCGGCAATAACTCCCGCAAAACATGCCGCGAGGGTAGTACGAGCGTACATGTTGATAATACGCTTCTGCCCATAATACCCAAGTCTGCGGCGAATTTCGTAGTGGCTGATGGCGACCACGAAGAGGTTCTGCACCGGGAAAATCAGGGAGAGCGCATACACGGTGTAGCGCGGGTCAAGCAGGGAGGCAACCCCACTCATAACGACCATAACAATCGCGGCGTAGAACTGAATGAGGAAGGGGGTGCGCGCATTCTCTCGGGCGTAGAGAACGCGCCCGTAGAGGAAGGATATGGTCAGTGCGGGGGTTCCCAATGCGGTAATAGCAATGAGGCGCCCAATGACGGTTGCCGCAACCGGGTCTCCGCCGCTAAAGAGCACCGCCACGGGACCGGCGAGGACGATAAGTGCGAGCGCACAGAAAACGGTGGCAATACCGGCGGTACGCATGCCGTGCGAAAGGGCGTGAATGACGCTGTCGCTATCGTCCGCAATGGCGGAGGAACTCATGCGGTTAAAGAGGACGGTAGCGATGGAAATGCCGATCACGCCATGGGGGAGCGAATAGAGCATCGAGGCGTAGTTCATTGCCTGCAGACCGGGAATCTGGATACCCATATCGGCATACTGGGCTCGGGCGCTCACCACGGATGCGGCAACCCGCGTCATGTACATATACGACAGGTTAGAGACGGCACCGGCGGCAAGGGTCCAAATCGCCAGACGAGATGCTTCCCGCAGTCCGATACCGCGCCAGCCGAAGTCCGGCTTGAGCCGCAGCCCCAGCTTCCTGAGCGGGATAAAGAGAACGATAGCCTGCAGCGCCACGCCCAGAGTTGCCGATCCGGCGAGGAAGATCGTCTGCATCGACGTCCAGCTTTCGACCGAGTGACGTGGCGGATTGATGGTTGTATCCTGCGCCCCGAAGGTGAAAATAAAGATGAAGAGCGCAGCAATAGCAACGACGTTATTGAGTACGGGCGCCCACATGAAAGCCCCGAAGGCCTCTTTCGCGTTGAGTACCTGCCCAATGACCGTATAAAGCCCGTAGAAGAAGATTTGCGGCAAACACCAGAACGAGAATATATACCCGAGTTCTTTCTGCTCTGGCGTCCATGTAGAGCCCATGACGTTGATAATAGGGATGGCGCACGCCAGCGTAATCGCTGTAATCAGACCGATGGCCGTCACCGTAATGGTTACGAGCTTGGAAATATACCGTTCGCCGCCGTCTTGGGCTTTAGCGGCTTTGATAATCTGTGGCACGAGCACGGCGTTGAACACACCACCGGCGACCAACACGTAGATGAGGTTGGGGAGCGTATTTGCGGTCTCGAAGACGTCACCTACGGTCGAGAGGGCACCCAGTGCCACCGTGAGAAGGATTGCCTTAAGGAACCCTAGAACACGGGATACGAGCGTTCCCGCCGCCATAATGGCGCTTGAGCGTGCATCGGTACGTGCCAACTTCTTCTCCTGGTTGTGACGTTAGAGCTGGGTATTAATATACTCTCGTGCAATATCTGCGATGCGCCGTTCATTAGCGAAAGAGAGTTTCTGGCTAAGCTCCGCCAGGGGTACCCACGCAACATCGACTGCTTCATGATCGGGGTCATGCTCAATGGTTAGGCGGCCGCCAGTAGCACAAAAAAGGTAGTGATGTACCGTTTTATGGATGCGCTGCCCGCTAGACGTAAACCAGTAGTCGATATACCCGAGGGTAGCAACAATGTAACCGGTAATTCCGGTTTCTTCGGCTATTTCTCGCTGAGCTGTTTCTATCAGACTTTCATGACCTTCAACATGTCCCTTAGGTAGACACCATTCGAGCTGTCTGTTGCGGTTATAGCGCGCGATGATTGCCACCGGAAGGTCGGGACTATCAAAATTAATCATGAGCCCTCCCGAAGAGACCTCTTCAAGCGCAGGCACCGGAAGCTGGGGCGCGAAGGGGCGTATTTTGGGTGCGCGCGGTACGGGAAAACTCATAGTTCTACCTTATCCGATGCGGCGCTATTTTGGGCTATGGTGCGGCTGATAGGAGCCCGCTAATATGCTCTTGCCGCTAATATCTGGCAGGATTAAGAGACTATGTCGCAAAAACTTGATGTGCTCTCAAAATATCCGGATGCTGTTGAACTCGGCGAACTCTACCGCCAGGCGGGTTTTGATCTCTACCTAGTCGGTGGTCTGGTGCGTGATGAACTACGCAATACCCCCGGCGAGTTTACCGATTTCGATATGACCACGAACGCCACTCCCGCCCAGAGCGAGCGGATTTTGAGCGCTTGGGGAGAGCATATCTGGGATATCGGCAAAGAATACGGCACCATCAGCGCCCGCAAAAACGGCGCTGTTTACGAGGTAACGACCTACCGCGCCGAAGTGTACGTTGCTGATTCCCGCAAACCCACGGTGGAATTCGGCACCGATCTGAAGGCTGACCTGATACGGCGCGACTTCACCATCAACGCCATGGCTGCTGAGCTGCCTTCGGGGGAAATTGTGGATCTTTTCCACGGCACTAAAGATTTAGCAGAGGGCGTTTTGCGAACCCCGCGCTCGCCTCAAGAATCCTTTTCCGAAGACCCGCTTCGTATGATGCGCGCGGCGCGGTTCGCTGCTCGGTTCAACCTCACTGTAGCGCCGGAAGTATTCGAAGCGATGCGGCAGATGGCACCGCGCATCGAGATTATTTCGGCGGAACGGGTGCGCGACGAACTCATCAAACTCATCTGTGCAGATTACCCGCGCGTGGGCCTGAACCTGCTCGTAGAAACCGGACTCGCGGGCTATGTTCTCCCGGAGCTGCCCGCCCTGCGCATGGAAATGGACCCTTCACACCACCATAAAGACGTTTATGAGCACTCGCTCAAAGTCATGGAACAGGCGATCGAAAAGGAAACCGCCGCTGACGGCCCCTGCCCCGCGCCCGATTTTGTGCTGCGTTTCGCATCGCTTCTGCACGACATCGGCAAACCTAAAACCCGCAGATTCGAGAAAGACGGATCGGTATCTTTTTTGCAGCACGATGTGGTTGGTGCGCGCATGGTCAAAAAACGGATGCGCGCTCTACGCTTTGATAACGACACCATCAAGGCGGTGGCGCGCCTCGTGGAGCTTCATATGCGCTTCTACGGCTACCGTGAGGCAGGGTGGACCGACTCGGCGGTACGTCGATACGTGCGGGATGCAGGGGAGCAGCTGCAGCGTCTCCACAGGCTTTCTCGGTCGGATGTCACCACGCGCAATAAGCGCATGGCGCGCTCGCTGGCGCAGGCATACGATGATTTGGAACGGCGTATTGATGAGCTTGCAGCTCAAGAAGAGCTGGATGCGATGCGCCCTGAACTGGATGGCGAACAGATTATGGAGGTGCTGGGCATCGACCCTGGGCCTCTTGTGGGGCAGGCGTATAAATTCTTGCTGAACCTGCGTTTGGATGAGGGTGAACTTGGTGAAGAAGAAACGACCCGCCGTCTGCTCATGTGGTGGCAGGAGCACGGAGAGTCCTAAATCCCCATAATACGGCGGAATACTGCGGAAATAGAGTATGACGGAGACTACGGTGCATAAGGTTCACTAAATGCCTCTGTGAAGCTAAATTGACGTGTAGGATGGTACTCAGCGGCAGCGTTCGCCGCGCACGAATACACATTCACCGAAAGGGCATTACTATGTCTGATAACTCTGCCTTTAATCCGGCTTCTAACCCCGCATTTAATGGTTCTCAACCTCACGGACAGCCCGTACAACCTATTGCCGTAGCACCGGTCATGATGGTGCAGCAACCCAAATCCATGGCGGTGGCATATCTGCTGTGGTTTTTCCTAGGTTCCCCTGGTATTCACAAGTTTTATCTGAACCAAACGGGTCAAGGGATTCTATACCTGTGTTTATTCCTTACTGGCTGGGCAACTGTTTGGTTTCTTATCGGGATAATTCCTCTTGTAATTTTGGGCATCTTGCTCATCATTGATATTTTCCTGATACCTGGCCGGGTGAACCACCTCAACGGCGTAACCCCCGTTGTCGTGAAGCAGTAACAGCCCATTATCACGACTCCACCGCGCATTGGAGATTCCCGCATCCTCACAGTCGAGGATGCGGGATTTTTGTCTGAACGAAGGTTAGTGCGGTGGGGGAGGGGAGGGCAGATTCCCACCGAATACACACCCCGTTCCCAGGGTTTGCGCATGTGAACTGTCTAAACTTGCAGTGAGCGCGTTATATACAGCGCGCTGAAACACTCACGAAGGAAGGAAATATGTCGCAACAGGTTTATGAACCTAAACTTTTCGCCCATGGAACCGTTCCGGGCAGCCGTACTTATGTGAACTCCGAACATGAACAGTCGACCGTCGTTGTGGTTCGCCCCAAATCCGTGATTCTCACCTATGTGCTGTGGCTTTTCCTCGGATGGTTAGGCATCCACAAGTTTTATCTGCGTCAGCCAATTCAGGGGCTGCTGTATCTGGCGCTCACCGGTATAACCAGCGTGCTGACGCCCATAGGTTTAGGTTGGATAACCGGTATTCCGCTAGGCCTTCTGCTCTTCAAAGACCTCTTCACGAATATCCTTCGAGTCGCCATCCTCAACCTTCGGGACTCTTCGGTTCGTTAATACTAAAACCAGAATTTTTAGCGTTCAAGACTCTAGCTTCAGGATGCTCCCGTTACACCCATGCGGTGTGGCGGGCGCATCCTTCTCTTTGCTGGATTCTACCGCGTATTCTCGTGTAGTATAGAAGAATCTGTGTGTGCATCCTGAACAAGAGGATGCTGCACCGGGTGCCACATGAATCTCCTGCTATGGAAATCCCATAGCCGTTTAGCCCAAAGGAGGGGTTTAATCATGCGTGCATACGAACTGATGGTTATCCTCAACCCCGAGGTTGAGGACCGAGCGGTAGAGCCGTCTCTGTCGAAGTTCCTGGAAATCGTCACCAACGCTGGCGGTACCATCGACAACCTTGACATCTGGGGTCGCCGCCGTCTGGCATACGAGATCCAGAAGAAGTCCGAAGGTATCTATGCGGTTGTTAACTTCACCGCGAGCCCTGAGACCGCCGCTGAGCTCGACCGTGTTCTAAACCTGAACGAGTCCGTTATGCGTACCAAGATCATCCGTCCGGAGGATCAGAAGGTCAACAAGTAAGACTCTAAAACCGCGACCTGATTAAAATGTCAGGTTCCTATGGTTACCTAGAGTTATATACTTGAATCCATTCGAGGAGGCATCAATGGCAGGCGAAACCATTATCACTGTGGTCGGGAATCTCACCAGCGACCCTGAGTTGCGCTACACTCCCGCAGGTGCAGCGGTTGCAAACTTTACGATTGCATCTACCCCGCGTACCTACAACCGTCAAACCGGTCAGTGGGAAGACGGTGAGGCACTGTTCCTGCGTGCGTCTATTTGGCGCGACTACGCAGAGAACGTCGCAGAGACCCTGAAAAAGGGAACCCGTGTGATCGCCCAGGGTCGTTTGAAGTCTCGCTCGTATGAAACGAAGGAAGGCGAACGCCGTACCTCAATGGAGATCGAGCTCGATGAGATCGGTCCCGCTCTACGGTACGCTACCGCCCAGGTAACCCGTTCACAGCGCACCTCTGGAGGTAACTTCGGTGGTCAGCAGGGCGGCAACTTTGGCGGTAATAACTTCGGTAATAACCCCCAGCAGGGTGGTTTTAACAATTCCGCGCCGCAGCAGGGCTTCGCTCAGCAGCAGGGCGGAAACGGTTACTCCAGTAATGCCGGATTCGGTGGGGGAGCCCAACAGGCGCCCGCACAACCGGCACAGCAGCAGGCACCTGCAGCTGATCCGTGGACCTCGCAGTCCGGCGGAAACTACGATTGGGGTACCGGCGCCGATGACGAACCTCCGTTCTAAAGAAACGTTCCGTCTTCCTCAAACCAAACCATATATCAATCCATCCCGCGGTTAACGCCGCGGGCTCCCAACCTAAAGGAGCACCACGATGGCTAAGGCTGAAATCCGTAAGCCCAAACCTAAGCAGAACCCCCTGAAAGCTGCTGACGTCACCGTTATCGATTACAAAGACGTCGCCTTGCTACGCAAGTTCATCTCCGATCGCGGCAAGATCCGCGCTCGCCGCGTAACTGGCGTGACCGTTCAGGAACAGCGCAAGATCGCTCAGGCAATTAAGAATGCCCGTGAGGTTGCACTGCTTCCCTACTCCGGCGCTGGCCGCTAACGAGAAGGAGAGTAACAAGTACTATGGCTAAGATTATTCTGACTCAGGAAGTAACCGGTCTGGGTGCCGCTGGTGACATCGTCACCGTTAAGAACGGCTATGCACGTAACTACCTTCTTCCTCGCGGCTTTGCCGTTTCGTGGACCGTTGGCGGCGAGAAGCAGGTTGAATCTATCCGTGCGGCCCGTGCGGCCCGTGCGAAGGCCTCCCTGGAAGAAGCCCAGGAGACCGCAGCTAAGCTCTCTGCTCGCCCGATTGTAGTAGCACACAAGGCTGGTGCTGATGGTCGTCTCTTCGGCTCCGTTAAGGCAGATGCTATTGCTGACGCTATTGAAGAGGCAGGTCTCGGCACTATCGACAAGCGCACCATTCACCTCGGTTCCGCTATCAAGCGCACCGGTGAGTACCAGGTGACCGCTCGTCTGCATGAGGATGTTGTTGCCAACGTTACTCTGGACGTTGTAGCAGCCGCATAAGCAGGGCGTATTTAGACGCTGTGAGGGCGTCGCATTCCGACTGGGATGCGATGCCCTTTTCATATGTGGAGCCAATTATCCGTTTTACCCGAGAAGTGCGGGGTAGGGGAGGGGTATGTTTCACGTGAAACATTGCGTGTTACAGAGTACCGTCAATAAAATCTATGACCGCTTGGGTTACCTCTTCCAAATGCCCCTCGATCATATGACCACCCGTTTCGAAGATACATGTGGTGAGATTCGGGTATCGGTACATAGAACTCTGCACATGCCCTCGCGGCTGGGCAAAAGGCACAACTCGGTCATCTTGTGCATGGATCAGAAAAACGGGCGGTTCCAAGCTCTCAATGGGGTATTCCTCAAGATGGACCGCCATATCCGGGTTTGTGATAGCTGCGTCGATCTTGGCTCCCATACGTCGCTCCTGTAGGGGGAGCATCCCATATATGGTGTGTGAGGGAAGCCCAAATAGAGATTTGAAAAACGGAGACAGCAGCCACATGATGTAGTCATGGTTCAGAGCGGCAGGAGGCCCCATACGCGTGGGCAGCTTTCGTGGTTTTTCCTCCCAGGGCGGGGCAGAGCTGAGGAGAATAAGACCTGCGGTCCGTTCCGGGTAATCCAGAGCGAAACGAAGAGCGGGGGTTCCTCCGGCAGAGGCGCCTAGCACATAGACCTGCTCAATATTGAGGATATCGAGGAGGGCCATCAGAGCCGCTGCCTGTTCTTTGGGACTCCCTTCACCTGCGACCGCGCTTCCGAGGTACCCAAAACGCGATGGAGCAATAATCCTGTAGTGTTTCGAGAGCTTCCTAACGTTCTCAAAGGCTTGGTCGTAGCCGCCATAGATACCGTGCAGAGACAGAATAACGGGAGGGTCGCTATATACTGAGGACGACCCGGTGGGCATAATATCGAGATATGCTATCTCTCCATAGCTGAGATGCACCGTTTTGACCGGATACGACGCGAGTTCGTCCACAGCATCGTGGAGTGCCCGGCGGCATCGTATACCTTGAACACTTATGTAGGTTGTGGTAGCAAGCGCTGTACTACCAAGGAGGCACCTGCCCCACCGGACGTATCCTGCACGGTTTTTCTGTGGTTCCGGTGTACTGCTAGTCCTACGCATAGCTCCCTACTCCTTCGTATACGGTCTATTTTTAACTACAGTAATTTCACAGACGTGGGCACACAACCCTAGGGGACGGGTATCAGGACTATTCTTGAGATACTTCGATATAGTAGTATTTCTATCTATATACGTTGGATAACTATATTTCTATAGGAATTTTCTTATAGACAGCATCAATGTTTCACGTGAAACGGTGTATGTAAAAAGATTGAGAAATAATAAAAATTCCGAAGGAACCTCAAAAATCCTATATTCTCCGAAGTGAGAACCGTAGACTGGACGTGATAGAGCAACCTTAAACTTCTTCAGAAGGGTAGATGTAGATGTTACAGGTTCAGAATCTTACCAAGAGGTATGGTGATAAAACCGCCGTTAACGATATGTCTTTTATCGTTCCCGATGGTAAAGTCACCGGTTTCTTGGGTCCCAATGGGGCAGGTAAATCGACCACGATGCGCATGCTGGTCGGACTCCATAAGCCCACCTCGGGCGAAGCCCTTGTAGACGGCAAAAATTATCAGTCCCTTAAATCTCCGCTCCATACGGTGGGAGCCCTCCTTGACGGGAAATCGGTACATCCGGGGCGCAGCGCACGCACCCACCTCATGTCTATTGCGCTTACCCACGGTATTTCGGCGAAACGTGTGGACGAAGTTATCGGCATGACCGGTCTTAGCCAGGTGGCTAAACGGAAGGTCGGCGGTTTTTCCCTCGGTATGAACCAGCGTTTAGGTATCGCCTCAGCTATCTTGGGCGATCCCCATAACGTTATTCTGGATGAGCCGGTTAATGGTCTTGATCCCGAAGGCGTGGTGTGGGTTCGTCAGTTGGCGAAGTATTTGGCGTCCGAAGGCCGGGCGGTGCTGATTTCTTCGCACCTTATGAGTGAGATGGCGCAGACCGCTGACGACCTCATTATTATTGGGCGCGGTCGCCTGCTGGAACACACGTCTATTGATGAACTTATCTCGCGCATCGGCGGTCATAAAGTTCTGGTTCGTACCGATGAACGTGACCTTTTTGCTTCGCTCCTTGCGGAACGGTCGCTTCCTTTCGAGGCGGTCGATACCGATGGTTTATTGGTTTCGGCTGATGCTCGCGACCTGGGTGAGCTCGCTTTGCGTGAGCAAATTTTGCTCTATGAACTGGCGCCTCATGAAGCGACTCTTGAGGATGTTTACCTTGAAATTACACGTTCAGAGGTTGAATATGTCTCTGATAGTCTTCCAGGTGCTGGTGCCGCAGCCGCGGTTTCTTCGGTGCCGAATGCACCGGCAGTCGATCCTCAACTTCAACCGGTGGCTAGTTCTCCAGAGCACAGCTTTATTGACGAAACCCAGCAGGGGAATGGGAGGAACATATAAATGAGTACTCAAACTTACGCTACTAAAAATGCGCCTGCACCGGTTGCTCATAATCTATCATTCCTGGGTGTGCTCCGCTCAGAATGGTTAAAGATGCGCTCCCTACGTTCTCAGCAGGTTCTCTTCATCATTACGGTAGTGCTGATTTTAGGACTCGCAATGCTGCTGGCTCCTGTTTTTAACGAACAATTGGCACAGTATGAGAAAGATGTGAGTACATCGCAGATTGTGAATGGGCAATCAGTCAACGGTTCCGAGATCATTGACCAGATGAAGAGCGCGTCGTATTCTATCGGAGTTGTAGGCGCTTCATTGGGAGGCATTATTCTTTCTTCCATGGCGACGGTATTTATTGCATCTGAATATGCCACGGGTGCTATGCAAACAAGTCAGTTAGCAGTACCGCGTCGTTCTCTTTTATATTCTGCTAAAGCCCTTGTGGTGACGGTGGTAGCTTTTGTCGTAGGAACCTTGAGTGGTATCTTGGCATTCTTCTTAGGCCAGATGATACTCACGGAAAAGCTACGAGTCTCTTTCGATGGTGAAGTACTTCGAA
>NZ_KV817395.1:0-785 GCF_001814655.1 Rothia sp. HMSC069C01 | reverse complement strand
GACTTAAATTCTGATGCGCGGCTTACGTTTCACGAGTGTCTGCTGGGGTGCTTTGGAAGAATGACCCCGAAAACACGAATAAACCGCTACCGCGCCGCCTTCGCCGTCTGCTCAGCCAGGTAAGTTGCGGTTTTCAGATCAAGATTCAGCTCTGTGCGGCGCAGCTCGCGAATCAGCTGAACCTCATCTTTCGCAGGGTCAAGACCCGCCTTATCCGCTACGGAACGAGCCCAATCGATGGCGGCTTCCATCGGTTCGTCTGCCTTCGCGAAGAGAACGGCAAGTTCCGCCCTCGGGTTCTTATCGCTGCCAAAAAGTCCCATGCTTTTTCCTTCCGTATACCACCGAATCCTTGTGATATATCGAGATTCAAGGATTTTCAGTACCTTGCTATCTTAACACGGCACTATAGCCACTTTGAGAGATGCAACACAATAACTGGCTTATGAAGTCGAAGGCTTCTCTTGCCGCTGGGAAATAAGTACCAGCGCATCCACGCGGGTGCCGGTGCGGGGATCGTGTACCCTACGGCGGCGGTAGGCACTCACATGCCCGGGCAGCTGCACCGGCCCGGCAGTGGCGTGCTCGGCAACGAACTCGTCAAGCGCCTGCAGCCGCTCAAATCCGGGGTTCTCCCCCTGCGCGGCGCGGGTCGCCAGGGCGAGCACGCGCATCCGAAGGGCAGGGTGCAGCGCCGCCGTTTCCGCGCGGTTCAGGGCAATAATGACGGGGGCGGGTTCTTCGGGGACAACATCCGTGGAGTGGTTGCCGGGCACCGTATCAGC
>NZ_KV817394.1:0-303 GCF_001814655.1 Rothia sp. HMSC069C01 | reverse complement strand
GAGGCTTCATGATTTTCTCCCAGTACCCGCTCTCGTAAGTGAACACCGGAACAATGAACGCATCCTTATATTCGCGTATATACTGCATAGTGTTTATACAGAAGGATCTGGCTCGTCAAATTCACTATGTACCAGGTGTACTTTCGAAGCAAGAACTGGATCATAAAACGGTGATTCAGGATAATACCGAGGGTCCTCCACAAAAACTCCTGTCGCATCATCATAGTCATTGGTGAATCCGTAGACCACCCCTTCTTTGTCGTATAGAGGGTCCGGGGCGCCGTTCGGGAAGTTCCTGCGCTG
>NZ_KV817393.1:0-302 GCF_001814655.1 Rothia sp. HMSC069C01 | reverse complement strand
GCGTTCGCTGTATAGTTTTGAAACAACAAGCCTGGGCCCCCTTTATTTTTGTGGGGTGGGTTGTTGTTTGGTGGTTTTGCGGTGGTGATAGCTTGGGGGAAACGCCCAGTATCCTTTTCGAACCTGGTGAGCTAAGCCCTGTGGTGTTGATGGTACTGCATCTTGGTGGGTGTGGGAGAGTAGATGGCTGCCGCAATAATAATTTTGTTTAGAGGTAAGTATGGGTGGGGGTTTCCTGTGGGGAGCTTTCGCTCATGCTTTTTGTGTTTAACGGTGGTTTTACCAAACAACCCCAACCCGGT
>NZ_KV817392.1:0-9382 GCF_001814655.1 Rothia sp. HMSC069C01 | reverse complement strand
CCGCCTCCACGGCGAGCCGTGAGAATTCGAGGGCGTCGCCGGTGCAGTCGTTCGTGCTGACCGTTCCCAGTGCCCCGGCGAATCGGGGAATGCGCAGCTCGCCGATTCCGATGCCGACCCAGAATCCCTGCTCGCGCGAAGCATACAGGGCCGCCTGCAGGGCGTCTGCGGAACTCTCGAAAGCACCCTGAATTTCGTCCGGATAGGTTTGTGCGAATTCAACTCGGGGATTGAGCTTGGAGAGCTTGTCGAGAAGCGCAGGCAATGAAACCTGTGGGGAACGTTGAATGAAGGTTAACACGAACACCCCTCCATTATGCCTGAGCGCCTCGGGTTTTGATAGGGTTTCGCGGTACGGGTTGGCAGGGGCAAGCACACCCGGGCGATGCCGTTTCTCACAATCGTGGCGGGTTTGGTGACGACAACCGTATGTGTCTCATAAAACTGTCTAATATGCCTTGTCAGCCCTCGAATGTGGGTGAGTCCAAGGCGGCGGCGGAGCGTACCAAACCCAGGTATCCGCCCAACGCCAAGAGTTCGGGGATGCTCTGCGGTACGAACCGGTGCAGGCTGTCGGATGCGACCAGTACGGAACACCACTGCCCGCGTGAGAGCGCCACGTTCAGGCGGTTAGGGGAGAGCAGAAACTCTGCGCCTCGCCCCAATGCCCCGGCATTTGAGGAGGCCATTGACACAATCGTCACCGGTGCCTGCTGACCCTGAAACTTATCAACGGTTCCCACGCGCACGCCGTGACCGTCCGCATCCAGAAGCCCGGCGCGGCGCAGATGCTCCGCAATCGTATCGACCTGCGCGTTATAGGCGGCGACCACCACAATATCTTCTCCGGTGAGCTCGCGTGCGGGCTGATTCGCCCCGGCAGTCCATAACGCACCCACGAACTCGCACGCTAGGCGCGCGACTGCTGCCGCTTCTACTTCGGAACGTACGGTGCAGTGCTCGTGATGAACGCCGTACATATACAGCCCGGGATCGGCAGGAATAACAGGTTCTTCCCGTGCGGGAACCTTGAGGATGCGCTCGCTCGCCGCCGCTGCCGAGTGCAGCTTCCCGCTGTAGGACAGCGCAGAAACTGGTGCGCACAGCTGCGGGTGCATACGCCAGGTGACTTGCAGAAAATAACCAAATGTAGCGGGAAGTACTGACTGCCCGCCGGACAGCCAGCCCAGTGCTGAGGTATCTAGCGGGTACGGATGCTCACCCACCGCCACCTGCGGCAGCTGCTGCGGATCACCCAGCAGAAGCAGATTCCGTGCGGCCCTTCCAACCGCCAGGGTGTTGGCGAGCGAGAACTGCCCGGCTTCGTCGATAACGAGCAGGTCGAGTGAGCCCTCAGGAATACGGTTCGGGTTCGCAAAATCCCAGGCGGTCCCGCCAAAAAGAACGCCGGGCGAAGTTCCGGCACCGGATTTTTCGCCGCCAGACCCACCGGAATTATCTAATAAAGCGGTCAGATCTTTATCGCTGGCCTCAACCCAGGGGTAATCGGGGAGCTGAGATTTGCCCTTGGCGCGCATCACCCGCTCGGCGGGAAACAGGTTACGTTCCAGGCACGCGGTCAGCATATTCTCCACGACGGCGTGAGACTGTGCCACCACGCCCACTTTCGCGCCCGCCGCAACCAACCTGGCGATCACCTGCGACCCCAAGAAGGTCTTACCTGACCCGGGCGGACCCTGAACCGCCACATAGGAACGGTCAAGGTCACGAACCGCCGCGAGCACCGCCTCAACAGTGGGCAGCTCGGCGTGAGAAAACTCCGTCTCTTGGGGCAGGCTCTCGCGGGTTTTGAGCCGCGGCGGGCGGCGTTCGATAAGGTCAAGCGTCCCGGTCGCGGCAACGTTGGGGAATGAGTCTTCAGCCTCGACCGCTACGCGCATAACCGCCGCCTCTAGCTGTTTCGTCGTCACGGGTGCGCCCGGGGTGAGCCCCAGCGGGAAGGCCGCATGTTCTTCATCGTTCACACGGATGCGCTCGGCAACTACCATCACAACACGCTGCCCGCCACCCGCCAAAGTAGCGCCCTCTGCAGGTTCGCCCGGTTCCTCATACGGTTCGAGAGACATAATTTTTGCCCCGAAAAACCCGAGTCTATGCAGTGTATCTGGCACGCGGACCTGCGGGTTAGTCGCGCGAAATGCCTCCACCTGGGAATCGATGCTCTCATATGCCTTCGCGGGCGCATCATCGGCACTATACAGCAAATAATGCCCGGTATCGTCGGCCTTGAGGGTGTGCGAATCCGCCAGGGTGGCGACCGCGCGCAGAGTACGCATTTTCGCCCCGCGCACGCGCTCCCAATCGGTCGCGGTCTCAACGCTCTCGAAAATCACGCAATTGCGCGTATTCGCCCAATTCTCGTAGGGCTCGTGCAGGCGGCGCAGATGATCCCGCCAAAACGGCGCCTTTTCGCGGCGATAGAAATCGACACCGGAGAGGAGCATCGCCAACCGGGTATTTTCGGCAGATAGACCCCGATTCCTCTGATTCTGCTTTTCGAGCTCGGCAAGGCGTTCCCGCAGGCGCTCAAGCTGAGCGTATTCTTCATCGTCGTCGGCAGGGGCGGCAGGCCGTACCCGGTACGGATGCTGTGCCTTCGCGGGAATGCCCTCAAACGTCGAATCCGCTGCGGAATCATCGGAATCCACCCAGGATTCTTCGTCTGAATCATCGCTGCTATGAGGGACGAGCTCTGGTTCGTCAAGCGTTTCGGATGTGCCAGCTTCGGCCTCCACACGTGCCGCACACGCCGGGCAGTCACCACAGCTCAGCAGGTCGGGAATATCGGCGAGTGCCACACCCTCCCGCCATGATGCGCGCAAAAATTCGTAGCGTTCCGTGAGGGTTTCCAGCACCGGGATTAGCCGCGCGAGCGGGTAGCGTTCCTTGCCCTGAGCGGTGTGTATTTCCACCTCGGCGTCCGCCGTATTCCTCATGTCTGCAACGCATGAAGCCTGTGCCGCCTCCAAAAGTGCCACGACTTCTGGGTTTATCTGGGGCGCGCCGCTATCACGACGCACGACATGAGAGGGACCGCTCGCGGTGGTGTCGTGTTCGTTCTCCCGGGTGCCTGCCGTATGCCGCGAAAAATCGGCGTAGAGCGCCGTCTCGCAGTGGTGAACACGCAAAAGCTCCGTAACGGCGACTCTCGGCAGATCGTCGGGCACGGATGCGGCAGAGGGTGAAGACACGAAACTATCCTTCGGAACGGGGTGAGTGAATATGCGCGGATAACCGCAAAAGTGCTTGTGATGCGTGGCTGCTGTATGCCCTCGGATATACTCGGCAGTCAGATAAATATACAATACTTTGCATATTCGTGCTCTACTGCGAGCTGGGAACTTCGGCAGGGTTTTGTTCCGCCGCCTGGGAGGATGCATCCTCCTGCGGTACGTTCTCACCGGCGGGCGAAGCGGAAGACGAACCATCCGGGGCCTGCGAGGAATTCGGGGCGGAACCCGAACCTGTAGCATCGGGAGCCGAGGATGAGCCCGGTACCTGTGAGCCCGAAGGTGCGGGCGTTCCCGTGGGGTTCGCGGGCGGTTCGGTACGTGCCGCCACGATCGCCGCGGCGCTATCGACCGTATCCTTCGCGCCGGGCAGAGCTTCCGCACCGCCGACATCGTTGAGCAGACTCACGAAAACCAGGCGTGTGCCGTCTGGGCGAGTCGCATACCCCGATAACGAAATGGCGGTGAACAGCGTGCCGGTCTTTGCCGCTACATGCCCGCGCGCATACTTATTCGCTTCTCCGCTAAAACGATCCTTGAGCGTACCCGAAACACCCGCAACCGGGAATCTGCGCTCAAGCTCGTCATGCTTCGGATGCGCCGCTAACGCCCCCAAGGTCTGCGCCAGGGTGCGTGCCGTCACCCGGTTCTGCAGGGACATACCGCTCACATCCGCCTGCACCAACCCGGTAACCGAAATCTTCGCCTCCTGCAGTTTCTCGCGCACAAGTTTCTGCGCCTCGGATGCGCTGCCCTCACGCCCCGCAGCGATCGCCATATTGCGCCCCAGCACTTCGGCGAGCACATTATCGGACTCTAACATCATCACAAAGGCCTGATCGAGCGCGGATGCCGACTGAACCTGAGCGATCTGCTCGGCATCGGCCTCACGGGGGCGGCGGTCGGCAACCGTAAATACGTACCCTGCTTTGACCTCTGCATGCTCTTCACTCGCCTTATTGAGCACCTTCACGAACGCTTCTAGGGCGGCGACTCCGGCGTCTTGCGGGCGTGCCGGTTTATCGGGGGTGGACTGCCCGGGCACGGTGTGCGAGGCCAGCGCGATCGGGTTAATCGGGGTGATCTGCCCGGATTCGAGGTCGCCGGGCTCCCAACCAGGGTTAGTCGCAGAACCCGTGTAAATCGTGGTGTCGAGGTAGACGGGGAAGGTACCGTGCGCGACCTTGCGTTCGTTCATCTGCTGCACGGTATCCGCAGCGAGCGTGCTCAGCCCGGCGCGCATCGTCGGCGAACCCGCGGTGGCCGGTTCCGTGGCTCCTTCCACGAGCAGAGTGTCGCCGCCTGCCACCAGAAACAGCCCATTTTTACCCTGCACCACCGAGGTTGTGAAAGTGCGTTCCGGCGCGGTCTGCGCGAGCGCAAAATAGGTCAGAATCTTCATATTCGAGGCGGGCAGGCGCGGGGTATCTGGGGCATCCGCATAGAGCTCACGTGTGCCGTCAAGGGCGGTCACGAGCATGGAATGGGCGGGGTAGGGGCGCTCCTGAAAGAGCTTATCGAGCTGGGTTTTCAGGTCTTGAAGCTGCTGAGCATCCAGCACCGGAGTGGGGCTCGGCGTGGGTGTGACCGACGGGGTTACGGATGCGGTACCGCCCTGCGACTGCCCGCCGCTTGGGTTTGAGCATGCGGCAAGGAATAGCGCGGGTGCTGCACTGAGCAGGGCGCGGCGAGTGAACGGGGTGTTTATCGGTTGGGGTGAACGCATCTTAAGAGCATAACGAATTCCGCCGCGAAATACCGAGCCGGTTACGCACATCGCGAGGACTACACGCTACCAGCTCGCCTGGAGATAGCGTGGAGGATGTTCACGCAACGTATCTGAAAGCACGATTTTTGTGGCATTGAATGGGTGTTGTGCACACGTTCAGGGGGTACAATGGGGGAGTTGTTCGCCGCCTTGATGCGCGGTGCAGAGGCTTACATTCATAGAAAGAGGTTCCCATGGAACTCGACGTCACGATTGAAATCCCCCGCGGCTCCCGGGTGAAGTACGAGATAGACCACGAAACCGGTCGTCTGTATCTAGATCGCGTGCTGTTCACCTCAATGCAGTACCCCACCGCATACGGCTACTTTGAGAACACACTCGGCGAGGACGGCGATCCGCTGGACGCCATGTTGGTTCTAGACGTTGATATTGTTCCCGGTGTGATCGTGGAGGCTCGCCCGGTTGCTGTATTTAACATGACTGACGAGGCTGGTGGCGATGCGAAGGTACTGTGCGTGCCCACCGATAAGCGCTACGATCACATCAAGTCGCTGGCGGATGTGCCCGAGCAGCTCAAGGCTGAGATTCAGCACTTCTTCGAGCGTTACAAGGATCTGGAACCCGGCAAATGGGTGAAGGGCGAAGGCTGGGACGACATCGCTGCGGCAGAGAAGATGGTTCAGGAGGCGATCGACCGCTTCGCTGCTGAAGGCCACTAGGTCTTACTCGCGTTCCTGTTAATAACGGGAGCGGTTTCTTCATCCGGGAGCACTTTATTTGCTCCCGCATGAAGAAACCGCTCCCGTTTGTATTAGGGGGGCAAGAGCGGTTCTTGCGGTTGCTATTATGGAGCCGCAGTTTTCCCGAGGAGCTTTATTAGAAATTAATTTTATTGTCGTTGCACTGCGCTACGTGAACGTATAGTGTGGGAAATAATACGCTGTTCATTAAAACTTCTATACATACAGAGACGGATAATTAGCCCATAATCTGGGTATCTGTACGCGATATAGCATTATGTATTTCTTAATTAAGAGTTTGTTGTGCACAAAAATTTGCAGCATATGACGTCCTTGAATAGATATGCCGTGGTGAGGAGTATAAATGAAAGGCTTGGTATGTGAATGTCGAAATGCCATTCGTTTAACTGCCACAGCAGGGGTTTCTGCGATTTTCGCGGGTGCTGATACTGCTGCGCGGACTACTGCCCCGAACGTAATGCGCAAGGTTCTTGGTACTGAAAATGTAGATAATACGTCGCACGGTATTACCGGCAAAACTAAGCCCGTTGTCGCCCTGCGAACGCGCGCTTCAGCCCTGGCCGGGATCATAACGGAATATAGTAAAGCTATTGGGCGGAGCCAAAAAACGAAGCGGCTTTGGGCTGGTGTCTCTGGTATGGGGAACGCTATCCGCCAAAGGATCTTGTCAATGAGGTCGGTGAATGCGCCGCAAATCCTTGGGAAGCAATACTCACCCTTGAAGGAGTTACCTCAGCCTGTCTTCCAGAGGCTATCTTCGCAACTTTATATGGCATCGCTCGTCTGGGGCAGCGTGTCTATGTTGCGTGGAGGGCGCACGAAGGAGCGTCAGTATACGCTGGATCACCCAGAGTATGTAGCGCTGACGAGTGCACTGAAGGGTGGTTACTTCAGTGGTTTTTTCGAAGCGGTCTGTGTCTTTCTCGTGATTCTCAGTGCTCGGGTCGTTGGGCCAGCTTCAAAGCTTTCTGCACTGTCTCTTCCGCAGCTGCAGATCGCTGGTATCGTGTGGATTTCCTACCTCATCTTCCCGCTAGTACTCGTATTGGTGCAGCGTCCGTTGGTGGTGCGTGCGCAGCATCCTTCTCCAGGAGGGAGGCTGTTTGCTGCATGCGATATCTTAGTGCCGCCGCTGGTGTATCTGGTGGTAACACTAGGGATGTTTCAGGATGTAGGCAAGGCGGCAACAGTAGGTTCCTGTGCCTTAGTTTTCTATCTGGCCTATGCGGCATGGCTTAAACCCTGGAAGCCTGGTTTAACCCGAGCAGAGTTACGCAGCAAGATCGAGCAGACCAAGCAGATGACCCGCGAACTGGTGGGCGATATCGCGCAGGAGTACGCCGGGATGATGCAGGAGCGTGCTGAGATTATGCAGAAATACGCTGATGTTGATGATCCGGCGATTAAGGATCTGTTTCTGCCGGGTAATCGCTACCGTATACCTCTCAAATATGAAAAACGAGGAGCACTTCCGCGTAAGCGGTGAAAACACTCCAACACGTGGATAATGTGGGAAGGGATACATATGGAGAGCAGTCAGTATACGCCGGATCACCCAGAGTATGTACCGCTGAGCGCTGCGTTGATGGGTAGTTTTATAGGGGGTTTGCTCGAAGGATTTTGCGTATTTCTGTTGATTCTTGGTGCTGGGGCTGTTGTCTCCGCCTTGGGGCTTTCTGCCCTGTCCCTCTCTTTGTATCAGGCGACTAAGACCGTACTGATTTCTTACCTCATCTTTCCGCTAGTACGCGCATTGGTGCAGCGTCCGTTGGTGGTGCGTGCACAGCACCCCTCTCCAGGAGGGAGGCTGTTTGCTGCATACGAAATCTTAGTGCCTCCACCGGTGTACTTGGTTGTGGCACTGGTAGTAACTCAAGATACAGGGCGAGCAGTAGTGGTGGGGGTCTGTGCCTTAGTTTTCTATCTGGCCTACGTGGCACGGTTTAAGCCCTGGAAGCCTGGTTTCACTCGGACAGAGGTACGCAGCAAGATTGAGCAGACCAAGCAGATGACTCGTGAGATGTTTGGTGAAATTGCGCAGGAGCGTGCTGAGACGATGCAGAAGAATGCTGAGGTTGATGACCCTGCGGTCAAGGATCTGTTCCTGCCAAGTAATCGTTATCGTATGCCTCTCGATCATGACGAGAGGCGTTCCTAGCTCGCTTCTTTCTTGTGCTGCACCTGCTAGTGCAGCTGCATGTTCCGGGAGCGGTTTCTTTATTTGGGAGCACGTAAAGTGCTCCCAAATAAAGAAACCGCTCCCACTTGTGTATGAGTGTCTTCTCATCTAGAGAACCTTAAAATTTTTCCGAATAATAGTTCGTATTTACTGTATTTTTAGTCTCCCTGCGGTGTAAAATTCTTGAAAACCGAACTATTATTCGTATTTTTAAGGGGGATGCGGCCATCATGCCGCACACACGATGGCTTTTCATGCAGAAGAGTTTGCTCAGAACTTCGGGCAGCGAGTGCGGCGCATCCGTAAGGAAGAACGGCTTACCCAGCTGGAACTTTCCTATATGGTGGGTGTAAGCGATAAAACGATTCGTGATATTGAACGTGGTAAGCCGGGACCATCTTTTGGGTCTGTGCTCAAAACCGCTGAAGTGCTGGGTATATACCTCGTTGTAGAAGGTGCAGATCATGCCTAATCCAGGACTCCTCAGGGCAGACATCTATAATGCGGGACATCTAGCCGCGCGGCTCACACAGCACAGTTCGATACACTGTGCATATGAACGATAACAACACACAGAACCTGCTAAATGTTGAGCGCATCGCCAAAATCGTGGGCAGCCTGGCGCCCGCCGGGCCGCGCATGAAGCCCCAGGAGATGGCTGGCGTGGTCGCATCCTTGCGCAAAGCGGCGGAAGAATCCGTAGACCATGTGCACCGCATTACCGGGCTTGATGCGGCACAAGACCTGCGCGACTCCGAGGTTTTGGTGGTTGATCGAAGTACCTGGGCGAAGGCGAACGCGCAGGCGTTCTCTATCATGCTCGTGCCCTTCGTCAAGCCCGCATTCGAGAAGATCCAGCAGAAAAAACCGCATGCTGACCTGGGCAAACTCCAAGAAGGGTTGGCCTTTGAGGTCGGTGCCGTGCTCTCGTTCCTCTCCACCAAAGTGCTTGGGCAATATGAACCCTATGCGGCGCTGGCCGGGTACGGGCAGCCGGGTGGGCGTCTGATGCTGCTCGCCCCGAACGTGGTCTCCGTCGAGCGTGAACTCAACGTTGAACCCGAAGATTTTCGCTTGTGGGTGTGCCTGCACGAGCAGACGCATCGGGTGCAGTTTGCCGCCGCGCCGTGGCTGCGCGACTATTTCCTTGCCAAGATTACGGAGCTGGGCGATAGCGCCGCCAGCACTTTCGACCTCAAAGATGCGTTCCGTGCCGCAGCACAGGCACGCGCCGAAGAACCCGGGCAGGGGCGGGCGCATCCTGTGAAAGAAGCTACCGCGAAGGCACGCAAAATCGCGAGCGAGCTGACAGCCATTATGAGCCTGCTTGAGGGGCACGCAAACGTGGTGATGGATGCCGTGGATGCCCAGATTGTGCCGACCGTCAAGACGATTCGCCGCAGGTTCAACCGCCGCAGCTCAACCCAAAAGTTCCTCACAAAGCTCATTTACCGGCTGCTGG
>NZ_KV817391.1:193555-214822 GCF_001814655.1 Rothia sp. HMSC069C01 | reverse complement strand
AGGTCTCCCCGTAGTGGATGTGAACTAGCATGCCCAGCAACCCACCACTTTTTGAATCCGTTAGCTCAAGCCTTCTCTTCAACTCGCTTTCTCCGGGCGATCGCCCTTTTTTTGCGAGGTGATACCTCGGGCTTGCCCCCGAAGCTGGCGCCAGTGCGATTTCCCATTTGCCTTACCTCTGTGTGTATCCGCTTTTTTATTCTATCTAGCAGCTTCATTTTTCATTTTTAAGTCTGCTTAAGTGGACTTCGCTATCGCTCGGACTCTCTTTATATTCTGCTTCTCTCTATGTACTTCACAAGGTCTTGACCTCGACTCAGCCTGGGAGAGAGGGGAGGGAAGGGAGAGAAGCGGAAGCCTTAAAGCACTTTAGATACACCACGCAGGATGTAAATAAAGCACTTTAAGGCTTCTACAAATCAGAAAGCGACAGCCCGGTCGGTTGGGTCGGTCGGTCGATTGGCACTACGTACACGCACCAGTTGATGCAATGCCCAGTGCATAGAAGGTGGAGAATTCTAGCTCTCCACGCGGACGGCTGTATGCCTCGTAATCTGGTGGCTAGTGGGTACATGCAGGTCAGTGACACGTCGATAGACATATCTAGTGCATGAAAAATTTTTATGGTCACTGCCACGGTCGGAGATGGTCGCCCTTCGATTCCGGTGATTGCTCAATCCGGTGATACTCCCTGCTACGAGGCTCGACAAAGCATCCCCAAACCCTGCCTTCGCGCGCCGCAGGTACTTTAGCCTAAGCCTGCTGGGCGGCGGAATTCTTCCGCAAAATCTATGAATAAGAATCTTGCGGTTTTAGCTTTCCTGAGACCCGGTGCGCGAAGACGGCACTACGGCATGCATAGAGCCTGCGGCGAGAGCATCCGGCGCGGTGGAGTCTTGCTTGGAAGCCTGAGCTTCAATGCGCACAATCTGCGACTGCTTAAACCTGTGATCCGGCGTGCAGGTCAGCTTATATTTTGTCTCGGAAAGATCGCGAATCTTCTGCACATAGTTCTGTGTTTCGGGGAAGGGCGGAATGCCCTTGTACTTCTCGACCGCACCGGGACCAGCATTGTACCCGGCAAGCGCCAGGTCGAGCACTTCGTCGTCGTTATGGGCGTATTTGCCCAGCCGTTTCTTGAGCGATTCCAGGTACCGACCCTGCGCATCAATCGAATTGTGCGGATCAAGAATATCGCCGCCGTTGCCCCAATCCTTCCAAGCCTCATCGGTGAACTGGGCTACGCCTCGGGCACCCGCGCTCGAAGCAGCATTGATGCGCCAGTGGCTCTCATTTTCAAGCTGCGCCGCGATCACACCCGGGCGGATATTCGCTGTCTGCCCGGCCTTGCGAAGATCCTCGTGCACCTCTTCCGGCGCGTAGGTCAAGTCGGTCATACCGCAGTAGTCGTCGTAGGTGGCGGCGAGCCCCACCACACCCGTACCCAGGAGCAGCGCGGAGGCAATAATCTGCCAATGCGCCAGCGCCCCGGCGGTCACTTTCGTGAAGATTTTCTTGCCGGATGCGGTCTTGAGTGAGCTCTTCTTCGCCATTCCTCTAGCCTAGCACCCCAGTAAGCCTGACTAGCGCGGTTTTCACGGACCGGAAAGCTATAATTTCGGCGAAAATAGATGTACAGAATTATGTATGGCTTATAGGCGTACTGCGGCTTATTCAGAGGGAAGCTGTTAAATACGAGAAGCCACACCTGAGTGTGGCTTCAAGAGTTGGCGCTCGGAAGACTTTTGCGAAGAATCGCTCACCTCTAGCTACCGCTTAAATTTTAACACGAGAGTGCATGCGCACCGCAAGAACCGATATGCCAGAACCTACCGAGCCTCAATACCGTCGGGGAGGTCATCGCTGGTGAGATAGTAGCCGTTGGGCCAGATAACGCTCCAAGTGACGGCTCCGCTACCGCCTTGATCCCCCGAAGAACGCGCAACCGCGCGAACAACAAATACGCTCTGTGGCTTATCCATACCCGGAATCCTGACCTTAGCTTCGCGGTAATCCCGCACCTGAATATAGGTGCCGGGTTCGGGGTAGAGCCATTTACGCGCGTACTGCTCCGCCTCCTGCATAGTCTTCAGGCGCACCTTAGAATAGTCGAACGTGCAGTCAACCTCTCCATCTGCCACCTGCTGATAGGAGACGTCCTCCGGGCATGTAGGTTCTTTCCCCGGGGATGCGCTGGCAGACCCACTGGCACTGGGGGCGGCGCTTGTCGCATCGGCTTTATGCTGTTCCTGCCCAGCGTCAGATGAAGTACTCGGAGACGGTTTGGCAGTATTCGTTGCGGAGGGCGAAGCAGATTCCGAGGGCGAATCCTGCGCCCCCTGCGACTGCTGCGGCTGTTCCGGCGCGGGTGCCGCTTGCGGGCTCTGCTCAGAGACCTGCGGGGTTTGTACCGGGGCGCTTGATACTGGCGCGGAACTTGTGGATACGCTAGGTGTCGCCGTTCTGCCGGGTGTCGCCTCGTTCCGCTGCGTGCCTTTATAGAGCAGGAACATCAGGGTCAAGAACGCTACAATCGCTAGTGCTATGAGAGCGTATTTACGAAATTTTGCCACGGAGTCAACCTCGCCATCGGTGTAAGCACTGAGGGTTTTTCTTTAATGGTATCCGTGGAAACTATAAATATGTAGGGGTTTTCCCTTCCGGTATAAATACAGGGTTTTGCGGTGGGTAACTGCAACAATTAAGAATATGACTACGACAGAAACCACCGCTGAAACTCCAGCGGTATCCACCAAAAACCTGTTCAAAACCTACGGCCGGGGTGAGGCAACTGTGCACGCCCTGAATAATGTCACTATTGATTTTGAGCGGGGTAAGTTCACCGCGATTATGGGTCCTTCAGGCTCGGGTAAATCAACGCTGATGCAAACCCTCGCTACACTGGATACTCCCGATCATATTCCAGAGACCAGCATCCGTATTGGTACCACCGAACTGTACGGGCAGAGGGATAACCAGCTGACCGAGTTCCGGCGTGAGCACGTGGGTTTTATCTTCCAGGCGTTTAACCTGGTGCCTACCCTGACCGCTGGGCAGAATATTGATTTGCCGCTGGGGTTGGCGGGCAGGAAGCCGGATTCGGTTTGGCGTGAATACCTGGTCAAAACCCTCGGTCTGTCGGATCGGTTGGGTCATCGCCCCGAACAGCTTTCGGGTGGTCAGCAGCAGCGTGTTGCTATTGTGCGTGCGTTGCTGTCGCGTCCGGAGGTGGTGTTTGCCGATGAGCCCACCGGTAACCTCGACTCAAATTCGGGTGCTGAGGTGCTCAGGCTATTGCGGGATGCCGCCACTGAGCAGAAGCAGACGATTCTGATGGTCACCCATGATGCGCATGCTGCTTCATATGCTGATCGTGTGGTGTTTTTAAAGGACGGTGCGATTGCTGGGGAGATGTTGAATCCTACGCATGATGCTGTGCTGCAGGCGATGGGGCAGCTGGAAGGGTAAAGCACTCGCACGTCTAACAGGAGGGGAAATAGCCGCATGTCTACTATGTCTAAACGAACTAATACATCTCTGAATACGGTGGCGCGCTCTAACCTGCGCGCTTCTAAAGGTAAATACGTTCTGACCGGCATCGGCATAGCGGTTGCCTCATTCTTTATTGCCGCCATTATTGTGCTCCTCGGCTCGCTGCAAGGAACTATGGATGCCGCGATAGGAGATGCGCTCTCAGAGGACGATAACGTGGTCCTCTCGGCTGGAACTAACAACCCAAATAATTACACGGCGAACCATTACCTCACGCCCGAAAATCTCGACACGATCACCAACGACCCTTCGGTTCAACGCACCTGGGTCATATATGACGGGCAGGGTAAACTCGGCACCGGAGAAAACTCAGTAAAGGTGCGGTATACACCGGCTCCCACCGACACCGAGCTCTTCCCCTTCCCCGTTGACGGCAAACTGCCGGGCACAGACACCGAGCTGTTGATCTCAAAAGAATTCGCCGAAAAACACAACCTGCACCTTGGCTCAACGGTGACCTCACCGGATGTTGTGGCAGCTATTACCGACCCTAACACCGGTGCTACCAAGGAATACACCATTGCTGGCATTTTCGACACTGGGTTCTCCGGCTCGTTCTCAAACGATAACGTTTATATTGGTGGTACCTCCTATCAGAAAGTGGCAGATGAGGCACTCAAACAGCTTGACCCGAAATCTATGGAGGCAGCACAGCTACCACACCCCAGCATGACGTTCGTCCAGTTCAAAGGCGACGATGACGCCCACGCACGCACCGAGCTGCAGAAAAAGCTAGATACCGGTGATCAGAATACCGAACCCGTGGCGAAGTCGGGCGGGGAATATCTGCAGGATCTCAAAGAAGAAACCTCACAATTCTTTGCCTTTATCGGCGTGATTCTAGGGGCGTTCGCGGCGCTTGCTCTGCTGGTCTCATCTTTCGTTATCTCGAATACGTTCGCGGTGCTGGTCGGTCAACGTATCCGCGAGTTGGCGCTACTGCGCACTCTGGGGGCGCACGGGAAATCCCTGGTGCGCATGCTCTTAGTTGAGGCGCTCGTGGTGGGGGTTGTTTTCTCCGCTATCGGTGCTGCGCTCGTCTACCCGGTCGCGGCGCTTGCCGGTGTGCTGTTTAAAGATTTCATGGTCTCGTATGACCCGCTGGCGTTCATGGTGGGTGTAGTGGTCTGCACGCTCGTGACAGTTATTGCATCGCTCACCCCGGCACGTAGCGCGTTGAATATTTCGCCCATCAGCGCTCTGGGAGAGGGCACCGCCCAAGCTGTGAAGAAGCTGGGCATTGCGGGTCTGATTCTAGGTATAATCGCCGCCGCCGCAGGGGCAGCAGCAGTGTGGCAGTCGCTGAGTCTGACCGGCACACCGGATGCAGGTGTGCAACAAAGCAGCGCTGGGGTGCTGTTGGTCATGGTTGCGGCGTTGCTTTTGGGCGTTGCCGTGTTCTTACTCCTGCCGTGGTTGTTGCCGCCGCTGATTCGCGTGTTTGGTTCGGTGATCCGCTCTCAGACCGGGAACCTAGCAGTCGCTAACGCGCTGCGCTCGCCCAAGCGCACGGTTTCAACCGGGCGTGCCGTGTTGGTGGGTGTGCTCGTGGTGTCTGCAGTACTGAGTGGGTACTCCATTATGACCGCATCTACGGCGAAATCCTTGGAACGTGCCTATCCCGTCTCGGCGACGGCAACCTACGGGACCGGTGGCGGCACGGGGGCTGAGAGCCTTGCCAAGGCGCACTCGGTTGCCGATAAAGTGCAGGGGATTAAGAATGTCGAAAGCGTTGCGGTGGCTTCAGCTGCCGGTGCCCTAGAGTACACCATCACGTCGAAAGACGGCAGCCAGTCAATGAGCAACACCGTGAGTATGGTGGCGCTCAGCCAGGAAGATTTCGCCAAAGTTATTCCGGCTGAAGGCAAGTACCCGACTGAAGATAACACCGTGCTTGTGCCCGAAGCTCTGTACAATGATGCAGGCTTTGACGATTCCACCCGCCTGAAGGCACGCGGACCCTTAGGAGAGATCGAACTCAAGCCTATCAAGTCGACCAGTAAGATCGCGAATCTTTATGTGGTGAACCCAGCCACCGGCGCTAAACTGCAGAACCCAGATGACCCGCAGCCCTTGACCCCGCAGCAGCCCGGAGAAGCTGGGGAACAGCCCCAAGGTTCAGCAGCGCAGGAGCAGCGGGGCGCATCCGCTGCCTCAGGGGGTATGAATCCCTCAGCCGGGGCGGAGACTATGGTGCTGGTACACGCTAAATCCCCGCTGACCGCTACTGAGAACTCCACGCTACAGGATCAGCTTAATAAGGCTAATGACGGCAACGAGTTCACCGGCGGTCTGCAACAGCGCAGTCAGCTCGATCAGATTCTGACGATCATGCTGGGGATCACCCTGGGTCTTCTCGCCCTCGCCGTGGTGATCTCGGTGATCGGCGTGGCAAATACGATGACTCTCTCGGTCAATGAACGCCGCCGCGAGAATGCGATGCTGCGTGCATTGGGGCTCTCCCGCAAGCAGCTGCGCCGCATGATTTCGGCGGAGGCAGTACTGATTACCCTCGGCGCGGTGGCGTTGGGCATCCTCGGGGGTGTGTTTATCGGTAGCGTGAGCGCAAAGGTGGTGCTTGCTGCGACCGACCAAAAGGTGGAGTTCGTGCCAGATCTGCCGTATCTGGGGCTGGCGCTGATACTGCTGGTGGGTCTTGCATCAGCATTGGTTGCATCCGCTCTGCCGGCGGCACGCTCGGCTCGGATGTCGCCGGTGGAAGGACTCGGCAGCTAGCTAGTACCGCTGAGCTCAGACTTTTGTCATGGTTGTGCTTTGAAAAAGACCACAACCATGACAAAAGTCTGGGAAGACAGTAGGGGAAAGTGGGTAGGCGACAGCGATAATACCGCCGCCCCGACTTCCCGGACTACTTATCCGTCACCTTAATCTTGCCCATCGCGCCGCGTTCCATTTCGGCGAACCGGTGGTTCACGAACGTGTACGTGCCGGGTTCGCGGAACTGCATCTCAACGAACCCGCCCTGCGCCGAGTCCAGATCGAGTGCCTGCGAGTGACCGCCGGTTTCCCCATACGGATCTCTGCCGTTCCGCAGCAGGTAGCCGCCTTCCTTATAAACGGTGTCAAATTGTGAGCCGACCACGTGGAAACTCATGCCCTTCGACGGTCCCGCAGCCAGCAGCCAGATGCGCACGCGCTCGCCGGTTTTCACCTCCAAAGGTTGATTCACGTACTGGGTGGCATGCCCGTTGAACATGGTGAGCGAGGGGGTGCCCGCCGCAATGCCGTCAGAGGAAACTTCGGCGAGCTTATTGCCGTCAGCTGCGGTCTGCCCCGTATCGGTCAGGTATGTTTCATTCTGAACCATCACATACTCATGATCTACCGGTTCCAGATCCGGCGGGTCGATAATCACGGCACCGTACATGCCCGCCGCCATATGCAGACTCATGGGTGCGGTCGAGCAGTGGTACAGCCAAATACCAGAGCCGGTAGCCTCAAAACGGTAGGTCAACTTCTCGCCCGGGGCAATGGTTTTCATCGTGTTATCGGGCGAAACCATGCCCGCGTGGAAGTCGAGCGAATGCCCCATCGAACCGTTATTTTCCAGGGTAATCTCGAAGACATCGCCCAGCTTACCGTGCAGCACCGGGCCCATATACGAACCGTTGAATGTCCACGCCTTCACATCAAGCCCGGGTGCAATCTCGCGGTCGAGCTCCTGCACATCCATGGTCATCTTGTGCACGGTCTTACCGTCACGTTTCTCGCCCGCAGGCACGGGACGCAGTACCGGGTCACGGCGCTCATGGTCCTTGCCGGGGGAGGCGTGCATATCAATATTCGCGTTCTGGGCGGTCAGCAGGTTCGTGTTTGTGCCCGAGCCATTTGACCCGTTATTACCGCCGGATGCGCCCCCGTGATGTCCGTTCGCCTGCAGGTTATTACCGGTGGTTTTCACGTGAAATACCATGCCCTGCTGGCGATGCCCGGCCACCGAGCACCAGCCCTCAAGGTCGGAGGTCACCACGCCAACATCCACGCTCTTCGTCTCGCCGGGGTTCAGCGTTCCGGTTTTCGCGCCGTTGGCGAAGGTGAGGTCGTGGGTCATGCCCTGATCGTCGTTCGTCACCTCAATCACCAGGCGGTTACCCACCGGAACCTGCGCGGTATCGGGCGTAAATCGGTAGTTTGAGGTTGCCTTGACCTTCAGCGTTGTGGTCTGCCCTGTGCCGGTCGCCGTAGAACCGCCTATAAAGTTGAATCCTACTGAGCTGGGATCGGCTGCAATACCCAAGGTCAGCGCCAGAATCACCGCAAGCGCACCGAAGAGGGTCTGCCGGGTATGATTTACGGGTTCCTGTTTGACATCCGTGACAGGGGCAGGCTTCTCACCGCGCGCCCGCGCCGCCATCATCTCTTTACGGGTATTGACCGAGGCTTTAACGCCGCGCACCATAAAAGGCAGGAACGAAGCCAGACCGAGTGCCCCCACGGCAGAGACCGCGACCTTCACCCAAGAGCCCGTAAGCGCATTCGGCAGCATGAAAATAATGAGGCTCAAGTTCACAACCGTCACACGCCCGGCGGCGAGCCTACTAAATTCTTTATTGGATGCGCGCACCACGGCGGGACCGCCGCCCATACGCTGGGGGAGCAGGTAACTCATAGCACCCAGAAGCACCTGAAGCAGGAAACCTGCCACGAAAATGGGGGTAACCTCGCTCATGCGAAGCTCCTCAAACGGGGTGGTAAACACCAAGCCAGCAGTCCACACCACGCCGATAATAAGCCAGATAAAACCTGCACCTACCGACATTGGCGGGAACTCTGTGGGGCGCTTTGTGCGAAGGGTTCGCACCATCACCCACGCCACGATCAGCAGCCCCAGCAGGTAAACGAGCAGGCCCGCGCCCGCGAGGGGGCGCATCCCGAAGAGTGAAGCGAGCGTGGTAACCCCAACGCCCACGCACATCAGTATGAGGGCGCGCACGCTGGTTCCCAGGGCGTTTTCGACCATCTTGGTGCGCAGCATCGTAGGCCAGAACGTAATCAGGGTACCAACCACCGTAATACCCACGAACCCGAGAACATTCACGGCCTCATGCGCGAGCATAAACTGCGAATGCAGCGTGCCCCGCAAACCAGGCAGGGCCGTCATCGCACCCAGTACGGCACCGACGGGCAGCAGGAACGCTGCGGCGATATAGAAACGAATCGTAGCGCCAAACCGCGAGGGAAGCGCCTGTTTGACCTGGCGTAGAAGCGCATAGCCATGCCAAGCGACCATAGCGCCCACCGCCAACGCGCCGACAATCGTCAGGGGATAGAACTGCGGCATAAGATCCTGCAGAATCATGCCCGCCATCAACAGCACAATGCCGCCGTTAAGCGCAAAAATACGTGTGACTTGAATACCGCGAGCCGAATCAGGAATCTTAATTTTCATGAGCGCTTCGGTGAAGTGCTGACTCCAGATCAGAATCGAGTTCGTAATCAACCCCAGAGTCACCATATGCACAATCAGCCAGCCGCCTTTGGGGATAAAACGATGCACCAGAATCGCGATAATAACGCCAAACATCCAGTACGATACCGGCTTCGATGCGCGGCGATGCCAACTGCCCCGACCGGAGGCGCGCTTAGCAATCTCCTCAGGCGTTAGCGAGGCACCGGGGAGCTCGGTGGGGCGCATCCCAATCGTGAGTCCATCGTTGCCGGAACCCGAAACATCGGCCCCGGACCGTGCAGAACTTTGCGCCGCGCTCGGCTTTGAGGATGCGCCGCCACGACCGGTATCGCAGCCGGTTGATCCTTCTGAAGCAGAACCCGAGGGAGTGGGGTTATGGGGATTCTTGCTCACGGTGTTGTCTTTCGATCGCTTTTAGTCACAGTGCATATAGTTCCATTATATTGCCCGAATCATGCGAATTTTGGCTTTGCGTGAGCCGTCATACAGTACGGTGTCGGTAGGTGGTAACCGCTAGAATAGCCCTATGAAGTATCTGACTCTCGCCCCCCTCGCCGCCGTTGCCGCCGTAATGCAAGCGCTCGCTATTTACGCTTATGACCAAGATGGAATGGCGGTGGCGGGGCAGATCTTCTTTCCCGTTCTCTTTACGCTGATGGCGTTGTACCTCATGATGAGGAATCCGGGCGGGTCTGCCAAACAGCTTGTGGTGGTGGTCCTTGAGCTGGCAGTTTTCGCCGTCACGATGGTGGGGGTAAATCAGAAAAATCCTTATCTGTACCCCTCGATTATCGTCTACTATGCGTCGTTCGCGGTGCTTGCCTTAGAGGTTGCGGTGCGCATCGCCGAGATGCCCAAGAAGGCGAAGGTTCAGGACGATAGCGAAGCCTCCGAGTCTTCCGATCAGGATGCGCCCTCCGAAGGCAGCGACGATACCACCTCCGTAAAAACCGATGAAAAACCCGCGGCGAAATCTTCGGCGGCAGCAAAATCGGTGGGTCATGGACTGCGGCGCCCCCGAGCTCAACGCGGTACGCACTTGGTGGCGAAGGTGAAGCCGCGTGAAGGTGTCGAGTCTTCCGGGCAGAGCTCTCAGGGTAAGACTCACGACAGCACGAAACCTGAGCCCGAAAAATCTTCGGAAAATACTTCTGACTAGTATATATTTTGTATTTGGAATATATCGTGGGTGGCTTGTTCGCATAGGGTGAGAAACCGTATTCGCTGCATATCAGCGATTGGTGCGTGCCTCTTGCGCCCCAAGCAATGTATTTAACGCAAGCATCTGTCGCCCCAGAAAGACAGGCTCTCATCTGGGTATATGCCCGAAGAGGAATATAATCTTTCGGCGAACAGAATATCCACGCTACACTAAAGGGCGAGAACTTCAGCTCAGTAAGACAGGTACTAATACGCCATGACTGAATCCCGCGCCCAGACTCCGGTTCTGGGCAAACTTGCAGTAGTGGCGCTCATCCTCATGGTGGTGGGCGGCTATATTTTTGAAGCCTTCGTGAACACCTACGGCGGTCTGGATTTTTCGATCTACCGCATGGGTGCCATGACCATTTTCGATAATGAAGGTTTCGATAAAGAACTTTATGGGCGCGCTATGGTGAGCATCGGCGTGCTGGATTTGCCGTTCACCTACCCGCCCTTTGCGGCGCTGGTCTTTCTGCCGTTCGCCTTCATACCGCTCAAGGTGGGTATGGCGATTATGGTGCTTATTACGGCTGCCGCCGCTTGGTGGCTCTCCAGCATCGTGTACTCCTATGCCAATGCACATGGCCGGCCTTTACCGCTTCAGGATAAGCTCGGGCGTTATGGCACGATCGCCGCACTCACTATTGTGGTGATGCTCTGCGGACCTTGGCGGCGTACCTTCGACCTTATGCAGATTAACCCCATCATTATGGTGCTGATTCTTGCTGATTTTTTGCGCCCGGCAACCCGTGTGCCGCGCGGAGTACTCATCGGTATCGCTGGTGGTTTGAAACTGACTCCGCTCGTGTTCGGGCTTATTCTGCTGGTGCGCCGCGACTGGAAGGGCATTATCACTCTCGGCGCAACCTTCCTCGCCACCATTGCCCTCGGCTTTGTGCTGCTGCCGAAGGAGGCCCCGCAGTACTGGTTCCACGCGGTTTCAGATCCTTCGCGCGTGGGCGATATTAACTTCGTCGATAATATTTCGATTCAGGGCTGGCTTATGCACTATGGGCTGAACGGAACCGCCGCCAAGCTTGGGTTCTATCTGCTGGCGGCGCTCTCCGTCGTGCTCACCGCCGCTATTCTCTATCAGCTCGAACGCCGCAACAAGGTTCTCGCCCAGGTTGCCGTGACCGGGTTCCTCATGGTCAGTCTGTCGCCGATCAGCTGGTCGCATCATAACGTGCTTCTGCCGCTTCTGGTCCTCGTGCTTATTGTGGATGCATTCGGTGACTTCTTCACATACCTGCCGCCAGCCGCGGTGATTGTGGCGCGCATCCTGACCTGGGTGGGTGTTGTGGGGCTCTATATTTCCCCGCGCGTGCTCGGCGGCATGACCCAGTGGAATATGAATGGGCTCGAATTCTTGGCGGCGCCGGGTGTTGCGCTGGGTGGCACGCCGATCGTGTGCCTCTTTATCGTGACCGTTCTGCTGTGGGGGTGGGCGGCCCTCACCCCGAAAGCACGCAGTGCTTCGGTCAAACCTGCAGCAGAGTCGGCAAACGCCCCGAACTCGGCATAGCCTTGCGAACCGTGCAGAAGACCCCCGCATTGTCGATCACGATGCGGGGGTCTTCTCTAGCTCGGTTTAGACCAAGAAGTTATCGGCTACTTAGCGAATACCGACGTTCCAGGTGCCCTGGAAGGAGTTGATCGCCAAGTAAACATCTTCGGAAGCGTCAAACTTCGCGGTGCCCTGGAACTCCGAGGTGCTGGATTCCAAGATGACATCGTTCGAGCGGGCCGCATCCATCACGCGCAGGTTCATCACCGGCCTGCGCTCGTAGCCAGCCTCCAAGGTGCCCGAGCCGCCCGAGTAGATCACGGCGTAGGAGTTGAACGCGGCGCTGATCTTCTCACCCTTAGAAATCTTCGGTGCGGAGGAAGCATCGTAGACGCGAATGAGCCACTCGCCCTCACTATCGACATTCACCTTGCGGGTGGGGCTGGAAGTCTTCAAGTCCATCCACAGGGTGCCCGAGATTTTATCTTTGGTCAGCGCGGAAGTGTAAAGAGCGAAGCTGGAAGTTTTATCGTCCCCCGTGCGCCCCTCCAGGGAGTGGCGCGAGTTGGATTCTTTGGAGGGGGTGAACTCGTAGTAGACGATAGCCTTCGAATCGTTGCCCTTGGGCTTCTCGATATCGATGGTCTGCTTATCCTTGCCCTTGTACTCCTTGAAATCGCCGCTGGGCAGTTTCGCCTCAACATTCTTCAGCTCGGCGGGTGAAGAATTTGCTGAGCTCTCTGACGATGCCGAGGCTGCCGATGATGACTCGGCGGGGCTTTCCGATGCTGCTGCATTGGAAGATCCACGCGGCAGGGTGAAAATCAGCACCAGAATGATAATAATCAACAGCGCCACAGCACCGGCAATTACGCTCCACCCGGCGGGAGTCGCAAAGAACGGGCGCTTCGGCTTCTCGGGCTGGTTGAAGGGAGTCTGACCGTTTGCATACGGCGAATCGCTGAACCCGGACGCTGCCGCCGCAGTGAACCCGTTGAGCGCATCCGAGGTGTTTGACTCGGAGTATTGCTGATTCTGGTTCGACTGGTTCTGATTGTACGAACCCTGAGCAAAACCGCTGTTCTGAACGTTATTATTCTGAGCACCGTTCTGCTGCTGGAACTGCTGCGATTGACCGGCCTGGTACTGACCCTGCTGAGACTGGTTCTGTTGCGACTGCGAGCCCTGGAATTGGTTGGGCTGACCCTGTCCCTGGATCTGGTTACCCTGCTGGTTTGAAGCATTCTGCACCGAGTGCTGCTGATTCTGTCCCGACTGAGAGCCCTGATCCTGTTGGGCGTTCTGATCCTGCCCGCCCTGGCTCTGAGAACCCTGCTGCTGAGCCGAAGCGCCGGATGTGCCCGCCCCGGAGGAGGCCGCCGCACCCGCGCCCGCTGCGGCGCCTGCGACAGCACCAGCGGCGGCACCCGCACCAAAGCCCGAGCGTGACCGATCCTGCCCCTGCTGAGGCTGTTGTCCCTGGTACGACTGACCGGACTGACCCTGCCCCTGCTGAGGCTGACCGGACTGAGAATATCCTGGCTGGGATTGTCCGGGCCGCGCCTGACCGGATTGCTGCTGCTGAGACTGTGACTGGGCGAATCCCTGCTGGCTCTGCTGCTCTCGACTCTGGGACTGCTGCGCCTGCGAACCCTGATTCGGGGCACTCTGACCCTGGGTATATCGGTTCTGAGCGCCCTGGCTTTGGGTGCTCTGGCTTCGCGGATCCTGGCTCTGAACGTTTCGCTCCTGAGCGTTCTGCCCGGCAAATCCTTGCTGGGGCTGGGCGCTTAGGCCCTGCTGCTCGGAACCCTGGTTCTGCTGCGCAAAACCTTGATGCTGATCAGAGCCCTGCTGTTGCTGGTTGAAGCTCTGCTGGCGCTGTGTAGAATCCTGCTGCTGACGCTGGGCAAATTCTTGCTGACGCTGGGCCTCAAAAGACTGCGGCTGCTGACCCTGCTGAGACTGTGCGGGCTGCTGCGGCTGAGACTGATTCTGCTCACGGGACTGGCTGAACTGCTGCTGACCGGGCTGATTCTGCCAAGGCTGAGGAGCCTGCGCATCGAACCCGCGAGGCTGCTGCTGGTTCTGCGAACCCTGCGCTTGAGGCGCCCGATTCTGCTGAGCCTGACCGCCAAAGCCCTGCTGTGACTGTGCGCCCTGCTGAGACTGAGCACCAAAATTCTGCTGGGAATTCTGCGATGCAAATCCCTGCTGCTGAGAGCCGCTTCCCGGCGTCTGAGACTGCGAAACATTCGGGCTCGACTGACGCTGCGCAAAATCCTGCTGACGCTGCTCAGAGCCAGAGCCCTGCTGCTGATTGAGGCTCTGCTGGCGCTGTGTAGAATCCTGCTGCTGACGCTGGGCAAATTCTTGCTGACGCTGGGCCTCAAAAGACTGCGGCTGCTGAGATTGCCCGGGCTGTTGGGCCTGAGTAACGTGTTGAGGCTGTGCGGGCTGCTGCGGCTGAGCCTGCTGACCCCGGTTCTGAGCGTTCTGCTCCTGAGAACTCTGCGCGGCAAAGCCCGACTGCTGCTGATTCACGGGAGCCTGAGGCTGCCCCTCAAAACGCTGCTGCGTGGGAGGAACCTGGGAAGTGCCGCGCGGGGGAGTAGCCGGTCGGGAAGATGCCTGAGCCTCGGCACCGCGCGAATCAGCCGAATCGCGTGCATCCGTAGGCTCACCCTGCGACTGACCCGAAGACTGCTCGGGGCGCGACTCGCGTGAAGGAACCTGCTGCTGTGCGGACTCTGAAGATACAGGCTCCTGTCGTGCAGCCTCGGGCCGTTCGGCACCTGCTGCAGCGGCAGAACCTGCGGACCCCTGAGAATCCTGTGCGTCGCTGAGGGGCTCTCGCGTATCGTAAGAAACACCCGAACCCTGTGCGACTCCCGGTTGCTGTGCGCTCGTCTCCGGCGCGGATGGGGCATTGTGGGTATCGCGAGCGGGCTCGCGGGTAGGCTCCGAAACCTGAGGCTTTGGAGCCTCGGCGGTGCCGCTCTGACGGTTTACGGGAGTCTCAGAAGCGCTCTGCTCGGAACGCATCTGCGACTCGGTCGAAGAGCCTGCCGCTGCACCGGAACCGGATGCGCCCGCACGTTCACCCGCGACCTCGCGCGGCTCGGAATTCCTGGACGCCGCATCCTGAGCGTGGGCAGACTCCGCCTGAGTCTTCTGCTCAGGGGTCTGCTGATGGGAAGTTTTCTGCTCGGCAAACTGTTCGGAAATGGTCGGCGCGGTACGCTGCTTCGGGGCGGAAGCCTGCGCAGACTCACCGCTCTGCTCAGAGCTTGACGATGGCGAGGGCTTCGCGCTGGAAGAACCCTCAGAAGAGCCCGATGCGGCAGATGAAGACTCCGCCGTCGAGGACGCCTGCTCATTCTCAGGCTCGGGCTCCTCAATCCACAGCTGCCAACCTTCGGGAACAGGACCCCATGCGGGATCGGGCCGCCACGTCGGGGTAGGAGACCACCCGGCAGGCGGTTTGGGCCAATTTGGGGGCGGATTGAAGACGAGAGCCATCTGAACCTTCCTTCACTACTGGCGCCAAAAACACCCGGAAGCGTAGGCACGAGTAGCCTCAAATTTTAAACTACGGTAACCCTCAAATTATGGCATATTTCCCATAAAATATAAGCCCGAAAAGTTCATAGGCAGGTAAATTATTACACCGTAAGGCAACCCGCACAGATGCCCCCGGTGTGACATTCGGGGGAGGGTCCCCTCTATTATGGATACTATGAGCACTAATCACCAGCAGGAACCCGGACATCACGGTTCTGAGTTCATTCCAACAAACCAACCACCTGGCGCAGTCACTAATACCCAAAATATGCCCACGATGCTGAGCCCGCATCAGGCAGAAAGTTACGGGTACGGCGCTGAGCCTACCTTCGCCTCCGCTGAGTATTACAGGAGTAACCGCCTTACCCGTAAGGAACTTCTGGAACGCGCCAGCGAGCTGCCCTATCACCGGTTATCGCATGTGAACCCGCGTGCGCGTTGGTTCACCCCGGTTCTTGAGGGCTTGCTGATTGCCGGCATCTATTTTGTGCTCCTGCTGATTGTGAGCTTTGCGCTGCTGGCATTCGCCGTGATGCTGCGCGTCCCTTACGATTACCTGACCGATCTGCAGCGTATTTACGCGAACGTTTTTAAGACCCCGCTTGTTTTTGTTGCGCTTCTTATTACCATCATTCCGGTGATTCCGGCGATTTTCATTGCGCGCCTAATTACCAACTTCAAACCCTTAGGGCTGATTCACTCCATTGCGGGCCGCATGCGGTGGTCCTATTTGGGCGTTTTCCTAGGCTTTGGGTTCCTCATTTTCGGTCTTTACTATGTAGGGTTCGCGACTCTGGATGGTTCTTTGACCACGCAGAACAGCGTGCATCCGCTGAATTCCGGCATGTTCTGGCTGTACATTGTGCTTATTCTGCTAATAGTTCCGTTCCAGTGCTACGCCGAGGAACTGCTCTTCCGCGGTTATCTCATGCAGACCGTGGGTCGGTGGCTGAAGAATCCCGTTTGGGCAATTATTATTCCAGCGCCTATCTTTATGGTGCTGCATGGTTACGGACTGTGGGGTCTGCTTTCTGTGCTGACGATGGCTCTGATCGCCGGGTTCTTGTGCTGGTATACTGGCGGTCTTGAAGCCGGTATCGGTCTGCATATTGCGAATAATGTTTCGATTTTTATCTTTGGGCTGCTGGGTTTGGAGGATCCCTTTGGTGCGGTTCGTGAGGAACAGCCGCTTGACTTTGTGCAGGCCCTTATTCTGCAGCTTGCCTTCGCCGGGCTCGTGTACATGTACACCTACCGGCAAAAGAGGAAAGCCGCTCTGAACCAGGGGCAGGATGCGGCTGCTGCCTCCTCGGCTGAGGGTGCGTCAATGGGCGTGGAAGCGCCCGCTTCTTCCTCGGATGCGCCTGCCACCGCAGCACCGGCTTCGGGTGCTGCGCACGCGGCCACACAGCCTGGTATGTCCGTGAAAAATGCTGCTGCTTCACCTGCTGCTGATACTTCTGCACCGCAAGGGTCGCAGGCGCCGGTACAATCACAACCTGTACAACCTGCTGCCCCTGTGGCGGGGAACGCCAATCCTGCACAGGATAATGCTTCGGTAAAATCGGCGTCTTCGGCTGCCCCCACCAACCCGCAAGCAGCTGAGGAACATCGTGCACCCGAGCGGAATATCGCGGAGAAACCGGCTGCACAGGCACCCGCCGCGAAGCCTGTGGAAGGCGCTCGTAAGAGCGAGCAGAATGATACGTCGGTCAAGGCTTCTGCCCCCGCGCAGCCCGAACGTTCGGCACCGGCTAATAAGCCTGCACCAATCGGTAAGCCTGCGCCAGCCAAGGAATCTGTGCCGACTCATGAGTCAGCCCAGTCCCAGAAACCGGCGCAAACTACCAAACCGGCACAGGCTCATAAATCGGATCAGCCCCAAAAGCCGGTACACACTAATGAATCAGCCCAGGCTGAGCGTCCGACGACCGCGAATACTGCCGCCCGCGCGACCGGGAAAGAAGCGCAGACCGTCGATAAACCCGCGCAGTCTGCACAGGCGAGGACTATCGCCGACGAGCTCAAGCCTGCCGTGGTTGCCCCCGCAGCAGCGGAAAAGGCTCCGTCAGGCATAGATCTGGATGCGGCGCAGAAAGCGGCACGCGCCTCCGCGCAAAAGGCTCAGCAGGGCTCGAATCGGGCCGATTCTTCTGTGCGCGCCTCCGGGGCGCAGGGGTCTGCATCGAATGCAGCCGCGCCGCAGAAGGGAACCGCCAGCGCATCTGCCGCGCAGTTAGACGATACGAAGAACCCTTCCTCAAAGAACTTCGCGCCGGATACCTCCACAATGAGCATTCCCGTGCAAAATGCCTTGTCAGCATATGAACGTGCCAAGGCTCAGGCCCTAGCTCAGCAGAAAGAAGCTGCCCGGCAGAAGGAAAGCGGGCAGGGCGCATCCGCTAAGAATGCGGCTGCGGAAAACTCGGCTGCAGTTTCGCAGACCTCGCGGGCTCAGCGGGAGGCATCCCAGAACACCTCAGAGGTTCCCTGGGCTACCGCTCCGATTCCGAAAATCTCGCCGGAAGCCGCACAATCGCATAAGCAGGGATCAACAGACGCTTCACCGTGGACCTCGGCGTTCCCCGTCATTCCCAAACCCAAGAAGTAGGCGCATAGTATGACCGTTGATGCCGTCAAAAATATCGAAGATCTCGCCCAGTTCGTCTGCGATTCGCCCGTCTCATATCTGGCGGCGCGAACCGTGGCGCGGCGCCTGCAAGCGGCGGGGTTTACCGAGCTGAACGAAACCGAGCCGTGGCAGAATGAGGCTGCCGTCGGCAGGCATTTCGTGATGCGTGACGGCGCGATCATCGCTTGGGCTGGCGGTCGGCGGGCGCAGAAGGCGAGCGGTTACCGGGTGCTGGGTGCGCATACGGATTCGCCGTCGCTTAAGCTCAAGCCGAGTTCGTCGGTGACGGCGGCAGGATGGCATCAGATGGGCGTCGAAAATTACGGTGGCGCACTGCTTAATTCCTTTTTGGATCGTGAGCTGCGCGCCGCCGGGCGCCTGACGGTACTTCGGGAAGACGGCACCCTTCAGGATCGCTATGTGGTGACTGGGCCGTTGGCGCGTGTGCCGCAGCTGGCCCCTCATCTGGACCATAAACGTAATGAGCTGACCCTCGATAAACAGTTCAATATGTACCCCATTTGGGGCGTGGATGATACCGAGAACGATGTGCTCGCCTATTTGGCGCAGCAGACCATCGACGAGGGCGGTTCGGTCGATCCGGAGCAGATCGTCGGTTACGATGTGCTCTTTGCGGATGCGCAGGAACCCCGCCGTTTCGGGCGAGACGGAGAGTTTTTCGCCTCGGGCAGGTTGGATAATCTCTCGTCGGTTCATGCCGGATTGTGCGCCTTAGAACGCTATGTCGCCGAGAATGCTGATGAAGACTCAGCGCATACCGTGATGCTTGCGGGATTCGACCACGAAGAGATCGGTTCTGAAACCCGCAGCGGTGCCGCCGGTCCGTTCCTGGAGGACGTGCTGGTGCGGCTCTCGCAGGCTCGCGGGGAAAGCCAGGATGAGTACCGCCGCTCGCTCGCCGATTCAGTGTGCCTTTCGGCGGATGCCGGGCATCTGGTGAACCCGAACTACCAGGGGCATCACGATCCGACGGTGCGCCCGCTTCCCGGTGCTGGCCTGTTGCTGAAGATCAACGCGAATCAGCGGTATGCGACCGATGCGGTGGGTGCCGGTATTTTCGCGGCGGCGTGCAAGGCGGCGGGCGTTCCCTATCAGGAGTTCGTGTCGAATAACAATATGCCCTGCGGTTCCACGATCGGGCCTATCACCGCCACCCGGCTGGGAATGCGCACCATCGATGTTGGGATTGGACTACTGTCGATGCACTCGATGCGCGAAATGTGCCACGTTCACGATATGGCATACCTGACCCGCGCGGTGGAAGGCTTCTATCGGTTGTAGTTGTTTCATCCTTTCCGCCCCGCCTCTATCGCCCATAAGTCGTACACTTTCCTGCATATCGTACGTTTTAACCCTACGAATATGCAGGAAAATGTACGATATATACCGTTATATCGTGCCTAGGTGCACACATACCGACAATACATTCTCCCGCCGTATCAGGCAGCGGGAGAGAAAGAGAACTCGGTGAAATACCTCAAACCATATTTTATATTTTGCGCTCGCGTTATGACTTTAGCCTGGCGAGTATCATCCCCGAAAAACCTTAGCGTACTGGCCGCCGTCATTATCTCTGCGCTCGCTCTGATCGCCTGCCCAATTCTGCTGGGTTATGGTGTTCAGCGCACCCTTGAAAACCCCGAAGTTTGGCGCCAAAACCTTGCCATTCTCGTGATCCTTTACAGTTTTCTATGGCTAATCGGGCAGAGCTTTCGGTATCTTTTCTACCCTGCCTACGGGTTCATTGAGCAGAAAATGCAATCGCGCCATATGGCGGATGCACTCGTCACCAGCATCGGCGCCGACCCGCGCGCACGCGCTATGCTAGGCGCCTCCGAAATTGCGTATGCCGTCGATGCGCAGGCCGCATCCATTCGCGAAACCCTCGCCACCTTGTACCTCTCAATTCTGCCCGCCGGGGTTGGTTGTATCGCCGGTGCTGTCTCAATTCTGGTGATGGGTGGCGTGCCGGAGCTAGGCATATTTTGCGGGTTTGTAGCCCTATATCTGGCTGGAAGCGTGCCGCTGATTGCGCGTCATCAGAAGTTTCAAGGCGAATTCTTTGACGGCTCAATGCGCAGTTTCGGCGCCCTGGAAAACACGCTCCGCCTGTGGCGTGAAAGCAGAATCCTTGGGGCAGCTCCCTTTCTGCGTGACCGATACGCCCAAGGCCGCCTGCCTGTAGAAGCAAAAGCTCTCAAAAGTTACCGTTACACCATGTTGTTACACACCTGGCAGGGCGCGATGCTGGCTCTATGTCTGCTCGCAATAGTGCTCAAAACCGTATTATTTGGTGAAGGTTCTCCGGCGCAGATTACGGGTACTGCGGTGGCACTCATCGGAGTATGCGCGGCGGCAATTGGCCCGCTCCAAGCCGTCGGCTTTGGGGTATCGACCATCGCGGTCTCGGCGGAGCGTTACCGGCAGGCGCACCATAAAATAGCCACTCCTGCCGCTGAGAGTTCGGGGTATCTCATCGACTATGTCGTAACCACAGGTGAGCTTTCCCTCCGCGTGGATGCACGCAACCTGAGTGAAACATCCTATGGTGTGTATACGGTGAAGCCGGGACGCCCATGTTGGGTGCGTGGCGCATCCGGCGCGGGAAAAAGTTTGCTTTTAGAACGGCTTCTTGGTGTGCGTGCGACAACTACCCCCGCTTATATGTCGATGAGCGCGCCGCAAGGCACTCTTCGGTTCGTCTACCTGCCGCAGGAAGCTGGGTTGCTGGTTGGTACCGCGCATGAGAATGTGGCGTTTGGGCGCGACATTCCGGTGCATATATGCGACCGGTACCTGCAGGCGGTGGGGCTAAGCGAATTTACCTCTAGTGGTGCTCGACGTCATGACACCGTCGCGGGTGAGAGCGGCAGCGTGTCCGGGGGAGAGGGCAGGCGCATCGCTTTGGCGCGTACTTTGGCGGCGGCCGAAACCTTGAATGAGCAGAAAGCCCTGAGCCCCGCGACCGTCATGGTTCTCGATGAACCGACCGCCGGGCTGGATGCGCCTACCCGTGCCCGAGTCTGGGAACTGATTGAGCGAGCGGCCCATACCGCAATCGTGCTGGTGAGCACCCACGATGAGGATGCGCCCGCCCGGCAGGACGATACCGTCATTGAACTCTAATGCGGCGCGAACTCTAGGAATGAGAGCGTTTTACCTGTAAAACATTCGGTAAAGTTGAATTAACCCTTTTCACCGGGGTAAGAGCACACGGCACGCATTATGAAATTTACCCCCGTGATGACTCTTAGGGTGGAGAGGGGGTGAGTAGGAATGCTGTTCTACGAGATAGTAGAAACGGCTCAAGCGATCCTCATCAACTACATTCTGATTGATGGATCGGCTCAAGCCGTT
>NZ_KV817391.1:183847-193455 GCF_001814655.1 Rothia sp. HMSC069C01 | reverse complement strand
TGATTGATGGATCGGCTCAAGCCGTTTCACATATCGTAGGCGTTATCTCAACCTGTATTAGGAACCTGAGGTAACGACCCTGCTCACTGGAGGGGCTTGGTAGCGGGAACTACTGAGCCCTTCCGTTCATGAGCGTTTGCATCATGAAATATGCTTTTAGTCTAGCACACCGCCTACTGGCTGCCGAGGGCTGTTCTTCCGCAAGAGAATCTTAGATACAGCCCTTTGCCTGGAAAGCACAATAGCTTCTGCAACCGTCTCAGAAAATAAGGCCGCGCGGTAGGTTATCCCAACGTATCCCCAGAAATCCCTTAAAAGGGATAACTAGCTTTGTCGCTTATCTCAACTTATCGGGACTTATCTTAAAAATCCCGATAACCCCCGATAGGTTCCGATAACTTCCTGTAGACTAAAAATCTAAGGAGGCTTTCGCAGACCATGACTCTCAACCCATTCCGCCCGGGCGCCGGGCATACTCCGCCCGAATTTGCGGGCAGGCAAGAACCGCTTAATACGTTTACTAACATCCTGCGTCGTACTGAGATAGGAGCCATTAGCCGTGGCATGATGCTTTACGGGCTGCGGGGGATGGGCAAAACCGTGCTTTTGCGCCGTCTGCAGGAAGACGCAAAACGTGCCGGATGGGTAACGATCTCTCTAGAAAGCGGAATGGGGAAGAATGCATATACTCAAGTTCGCACCCGCCTGGGTAAAGAACTTGCCCTAGCTGTTCGAGGCTACCAACAGCAAAGTCACTGGAAGAAACTCTTATCGAATATTGCTTCTCTATCAGCGACGCTTGGTTTTGCCGGAGCCTCCGTCGTGCTTAAAGCTGATACGCACCACTCCGATACAACGGGTCTTCTAGACTTTGATCTTCCAGAGACACTACTTTCTATGGCTCGGGAGCTCAAAGACCAAACACCTAGTAATGGTGTGGGTATTTTCATTGATGAGATTCAAGATCTTGATAACGAGATGCTCGATATTCTGCTGACAACCCAACATGAAGCCGGGCAAAAAGAGCTTCCATTCTATATTTTTGGAGCTGGACTGCCTTCAGTTCCCACGAAACTGGGCGAGATTAAGACTTACGCCGAAAGGCTCTTTAGCTACCATCCTTTAGAGCGTCTCAATGATGATCAGACCAGGCTGGCTTATGCTGATCCTATTGCTAAAAATGGCGGTAGTATCACGCAGGATGCGCTTGCAGAACTTGTGGACCAATCTCACGGATACCCTTATTTCATTCAGCAGTTTGGGCGGGATGCCTGGGACTGTGCCAGCGCGGGCAATATCACTCAGGATGATGTTCGTGTGGGCGTTACTTTGGGCTGGGAAGAACTAAACCGCGGGTTCTATATGACGCGGTGGAACAGGGCAACAGAATCTGAGAAACACTACTTGGTGGCGGTTGCCGATCTTATGTCTGAGGAAGAAGGGGACTCTGTGCCGGTCTCAGAGGTATCCAGCCGGATGAAATCTATTACAACGTCTTTGAGTGCCCGCCGCGCATCCTTAATTGAGAAAGGTGTACTGTACAGCCCTGCATATGGTCGGATCGCTTTTACGGTGCCGGGGATGGATCGGTTCATTAAGCGGTCGGCACAGTAGCTGCACGAAGTTATCTCAACCTATCGGGACTTATCTTAAAAATCCCGATAACCCCCGATAAGTCTCGATAACTTTTGTTCTCCCACATGAAGGCTCTTTTTATACCAGGGGAGAGGCAGGAGGGAGCCTACCGAATCAGCGAGAGCAGCTCCTCGTGCACGGTGGTATCGCCCGTGACTTCCGGGTGGAAAGAAATGCCGATAATGTTCCCGGCACGCACGCCCACAATCTTGTCCTCATGATGCGCCACCACCTGCACGCCTTCACCGGCGTGGGTCACAATCGGCGCGCGAATAAACGCCGTATCGATCACGACTTCCTCACCCGAGGGTGTAAGCCACGGCAGATGAACCTGCGCCGAATCGACCTGCGAGCCGAAGGCGTTACGCCCAACCGAAACATCCAACACACCGAGCGACTGCTGCCCCGGAGCTGGATCGTCAATCACAGTCGAGAGCATAATCAGCCCGGCACAGGTTCCCAGGGTTGGCAGACCCCCCGAAATAGCCTCAATCAACGGCTGGCGCAGACCAAAAATCCGGGTCAGCCTGTCAATCGTGGAAGATTCGCCGCCGGGCAGAACCAGCGCATCCAGGTTCGCCAGCTGTTCGGCACTTTTGACGAGCACCACCTGCGCTCCCAGGGATTCGAGCATGCGCGCGTGTTCGGCAACGCCGCCCTGCAGTGCCAAAACACCCACGGTTTTGCCTGCACCGGGCAGGGCAGCCGGGGGAAGAATCTCAGTCTCGCTCATGAGCCTATCTTTCTGCAACACGAGGTTGCGCACATTGTAGAACGTTGAGCTTCGGGTTTGAAAGAGCCAAACTCACCCGAGCGGATAACGTATCTGAACAGAGTCGGGGGCGAAGCCCGCACCGAGCTTCACCCCCTGCACGCCTTGACCGGGCGCCCTCACCTGAACCGAATATATCGATCGGCGAGCGCGCATCCGCCACGTGGCGGCACGTACTACCAGCCGCGCTCCGCCAGACGATGCGGCGCGGGCAGATCGGCAACGTTGATGCCGACCATGGCCTCGCCCAAACCGCGTGATGCATCCGCCAGCTTTTCGGGGTCGTTGTAGAACGCGGTTGCCTTCACGATGGCCTTGGCACGTGCCTCGGGGTTGCCGGATTTGAAGATGCCGGAGCCGACGAATACGCCGTCCGCGCCCAGTTGCATCATCATGGCTGCGTCGGCGGGGGTTGCCACGCCACCGGCGGTAAACATGACCACGGGCAGCTTACCGGTCTTCGCAACTTCGAGCACCAGATCGTAGGGGGCGGCAAGTTCTTTCGCCTTCACGTACAGCTCATCGGGCATGGTGCTGTACAGGCCCTGCAGCTCGGCGATCTGGCGCTTAATGGTGCGGATATGCTTGGTCGCCTCCGAGACGTCACCGGTGCCGGCCTCACCCTTCGAGCGGATCATAGCGGCACCCTCGGCGATACGGCGCAGTGCCTCACCCAGGTTGGTGGCGCCGCATACGAACGGCACCGTGAACTGGTGCTTGTCAATGTGGTTCACGTAATCGGCGGGGGAGAGTACCTCTGACTCGTCGATGTAATCCACCTTGAGGCTTTCAAGAATCTGCGCCTCAACAAAATGCCCGATGCGCGCCTTCGCCATCACGGGAATCGAGACGGCGTTAATGATGCCCTCAATCATGTCGGGGTCGGACATGCGGGCCACGCCGCCCTGCGCACGAATATCGGCGGGTACGCGCTCAAGCGCCATGACGGCGACGGCGCCAGCATCTTCGGCGATCTTGGCCTGTTCGGGGGTGACGACGTCCATGATGACGCCGCCCTTGAGCATGTCGGCAAGCCCGCGCTTCACGAGCGGGGAGCCGGTTACTGGGGAATTAGTCTGTTCAGTCATGCCCCCATTTTCTCACGTTCGATGCATGGACGCTCACTTTGCAACGGAATTTCTGCGGATGCGCGCGCATCTTTGTGTCTGCATGACACGAATCGTCATATTTCGTGAGGTTTGCGGCGCTATAAAGCCTCGTAAGCCGACTCCTATAGAACAGATAACTAGACCGCTCGGTGTGCACCCTGCACAGGGCATCTCACATGCGCGCGTCTTTTGCACCTAAAAGTACAGCACCGCGAAGAGAGTGCCGTTCAGCATAAAGCCCCGTATTTTTACCCGTGATATGTTGGAATATGCGCGCCTTCACAGGTGTTATACTGGCGCTGTTTATTTTTCTTCAACCTCCAACACACATCAAGGAACATCACCGTGCTTGAAGTCATTATTGCCCTATCGCTGGCAATTCTTCTGGGTAATATCCTTGCCCATAAAATACGAATAACCCCCGCCATTATGCTCATTTTCATGGGGCTTGTGCTGGCGCTCATCCCCGTTCACGCCATGCACGAGGTGCGCGAGGCCGGGCTGCCCCCGCACGTGATTCTCGAAATCTTCCTGCCCGTGATGCTGTTCTGGGAGACCCGAAACACCTCCTGGCGTGAGGTGCGCGCCCGTCTGCGCGGCATTCTGCTCTCGGGCACGGTGCTCGTAATTTTCACGGCGTTCGTTATCGCCTGGGTGCTTCACACATTTATGGGCGTCTACCTGTGGCATGTGGCGCTGATTATCGGCGTGGCGCTCGCCCCCACCGATGCCGTGGCCGTGGCAACGCTCAACGGCAAACTCCCCAAATCTTCCATCACCACCCTTAAAGCGGAAGCACTCATTAACGACGGCACCACCCTAGTTCTTTTCGCACTCGCCCTGCAGCTTGCGGGTGGTCATGAACTGGCCCTGGGGACCGCATCCGGAATGTTCTTCTTCTCGTTCCTGATCGGAAGTCTCGTTGGCCTGGCCGTCGGATGGGGTGCGAATAAGCTGCGTGCGCACATCGGCAACCCCATGAACTTCAGCGTGTTCATGTTTACCGTGCCGTTTATTGCTTTCTTCCTGGCTGAAGAGATCGAGCCTTTTGAGGGCATGAAAGGTTCCGGAGTGGTGGCTGTGGTGGTCGCCGCTTTCTACCTGACCTATCGCGGACCGGATACCATCAAACCCCAAAACCGTTTCTACGGTCTGCCCATCTGGTCGTTTGTCTCCTATGTCATGAACGGTGCGCTCTTCGTGCTCGTGGGTGTTCAGCTGCCCAGCGCCACTGCGCCTGTGGATGATGTTCTTCGTGAATACAACTATGCGTGGGCTTTGACGTTCGCCGTGATTGTGGTGGCATGGCTTGTTTCCATTGCGGCGCGTTTTATTTTCCTGCACGTCTCGATCGGTATTATTCGTGCCCTTGACCGTTCAGAAAAGCAGAAGCAGCTGCGCACAACTTTCCGTGGCCGTGTAGTGAGTACCTTTGCGGGACTGCGCGGCGGTGTTTCCCTCGCGGTGGCTCTCTCCGTGCCGACTGATGTTCCCGCGCGTGACTTTATTATCTTTATTGTTGCGGGCGTGGTTCTGCTGTCGATGGTGGTTCAGGGGATGCTCCTGCCGCTCGTTATTAGGTGGGCGAAAATTCCGGTTGATACCACCGAAGAAGATGAGATCAATGAAGCAGTGCGCACGATAATTGCCGAGTCCTTCGACTCTGTGGCTGAGATTGGCCAGGAAATTGGTGCACCACAGTGGATTATCGACCGCATTGCCGATGAACAGATGTACAACGCGAGTATGTACCGCAACCTGCACGCCGTTCGTAAACACGGTGCGAACGCGCCGGAAGAAGCCCGCCGCATTATTGAAGCGAGCGACCTTGAGAAAGAGCTGCGTCTGCGGCATTTGGAGAAGCAACGCAGCGTGCTCAAGCGCCTGCGTAATGAGCGCACAATCGACACGAATGTGCTCCACGCGATTCAGGAAATCCTGGATATTGAGGAGGCTCGCGTGCTCGGCCCGGTTGAGCTGGAGTAGCCCCGAACGGCTCCAGAAGTGCTAAACCCCGGGTGTATTCTATATTCCGTATATGGAATATTAAGGATGCTCCCGGGGGTTTATGCGGAATTTTAGGGTGCTGCACGGTATTCTGGTACACGTGAGCACGAAACCCTCGGCATCGACCCCGCCCCCGAGCGGAAAAGTTCCGCGCGCTGTTGGTACCGCGCAAGGGCGCGCATCGTTAATGCTGCACGCGCTGATATACCTTATCTTTGGGATTATCACCGTTTTTGTGCAGACCCCTGATAATGTCTTCACCAAAATACTTTTGGGCCTCTGGATGCTCGCACTCGGCACCTCACACGCGCTCACGGCCCGCAGGATGCACTACGGACCCGCGACAAGCGCATCGCTCAGTTCGGCGGCGCTCGTGCAGGCGGCATCCGGGGCTTTGCTCGTGATAATACCGGATACCCTTGCTCTTATTATTCTGGTGGTATGCGCCGGTTCGGGCCTGCCGGGACTGATTAAGCTGCTCTTGGGGATGCGCTACCGTAGTGCGGTGGCTGTGTGGCGCGACTGGGTGCTGGAAGGGGGCGTGCTTCTTGCAATTGCTTTGATTCTGCCGTTTGTGGGGGAGATCGGGGCGAAAGCGACCCTGGGAGTTCCCGGCGGCGGGGCGCTGATTATCGGCGTTTTTCTGCTGGTGGGTTCTCTGGGACCGAGCGAGAAAGCGGGCGCTGACCGAACAAAACCCTAGTTCACAATCGCCCAGGTTTTAGAGGTGTACTGCAACGGCGCGTACACTGGTTAGACACACACACAAGAGGAGGAACGAGTGGCTGAAGAACGCCCCCGCGGATTTAAAGCGCAGGTGAAAGGTCCCCTGCTGGTTGCCGCTGCTCTGGCTGTAGCGGCTTTCTTCGCCGTATTTATTTTTGCAACCGGCGGCACCCGCAACCACCCCAACCTTGTGTTGGCCTTAGGTGTGGCGGGCGCGGTTTTTGTGGTCACCCTCGTAGTGTGTGCAACCCTGATCTTAGCGGAACGCCCGAACGACCCTTCACTGGGGCAGGGTACGGGTATCAATAAATCCTCGGCAAAGCTTTACGAGCAGGCGAAGGCCAAGCGTGAGGCGGCGGAGCGTGAAAAAGCCCGTGCTGAGAGGAATTCACAGACGGCTGGAACCAAAGAGACAACAGCTGGGAATAACGCTGAGCCCCCTAAGACGACTGACAGCTAATCGGCGCGCTGGGGCGGTATGCTAAGCTGGTTCTATCTTTATGAGTTATACGCCTTATGGCGAGAGGAGCTGGTAGCGCTAACTGCCAACTCCTCTCTGCGGGTAGAACAATTACCTTAGGCTCTTGGTGCTTTATGCGCATCAAGAGCCTTTTTATGTCGTGTGTGGGGCCGCAAGAAAACTATTTTGTGTGGGAAAGAGTCGCTTTTCGAGCGCCCATCATCGCGCGCTGTACCCCCACTATTGAGGTCAGTACCAGCACGAAGCCAAGCATCGAAAGCGGCGTCATGCTTTGCCCCAAGAAAATCCAGCCAAGGATAAAGGCGGTGACTGGGCTGAGCGGTCCCAGGGATGCAATGACCGCGGGTGGTAGCTTCGAGAGCCCATGAAAATACACGCAGTAGGCGAGCGCTGTGCCCACCAGGCAGAGGAAGGCGTATCCGCCGATATTTGCGGCGGTGAGCGGTGGCAGCGGTTCCTCGGTCAGTAGGGCAATGGGCAGCAGGAATATTCCGCCCACGAGCAGCTGCCATCCTGTCATGGCGAGAGTCGAGAGAGACGATGTTCCTGAGGCGGTGAAGAAAATACCGCACGCCATGGCGACAGCCCCGGTGAGCGCCGCAAGAATGCCGATCACATCGAAGGTGGTGCTGGGGGATGCGACCAGCAGAATAATACCGATAATGCCCATAAGTGCGGCAAGCCACGCCGATGCGGGAGTCGCTTTCTTGGCAACCGTTCGGGTGAGGACGAGGACGAAAATAGTTTGTGTTGAGCTGAGAATCGCCGCCAGTCCGCCGGGCAGGCGGTATGCAGAGACGAACAGCATCGCCTGGAATAGACCGATATTGAGGATGCCGAGAAGAATAATCCGGCCCAACTCGTTCTTGCGCGGGAACTCTCGGGTGATGAGCAATAGCAGCAACCCTGCTGGCAGCACACGGATCAGCGCGGCAGTGAAGGGACGGTTGGGCGGCAGAAACTCGGAGGTGATGAGGTAGGTTGATCCCCAAACCATGGGGACGAACGCCGTGATGATCAGCAAAGGCAGACGGTTTTTCATAGTTCTTCGCAGTCGGATAGATGCCTTGAGTTCAAGATAAATCCTAATCGCTTTTTGTCTTGAAAGCAAGATAAAATAGTAGTGAGTCGATTTTAGGAGGAATATGTCGAGCGCCCGTTCCCGCAGTATCCACCCCGATGCCGTGGATATTATTATCGATCAGTGGAAACGTGAACTCCCCGAGTTGGCTTCTGAACATATGGCTCTGATCGGGCGTCTTAAGCGATGCTGCATTCTGCTCGCGCCGCGTCTTGACGAGGTTTTTGCTGCCTATGATCTCAGTAATGGCGCCTTTGACGTGCTGGCGACGTTACGCCGCGCGGGTGCGCCCTATATTCTGACCCCGACCGAGCTTTTTGCATCGCTCATGGTTACTTCAGGCACTATGACAACCCGCTTGCAGAAGGTGCAGAAGCGCGGGCTCATTGAGCGCATCCCTAACCCGGATGATGCCCGCAGTATGCTCGTGAAGCTGACGGGCGCTGGGTGTGAATTGGTGGAAAAAGTCGTCTTCGAACACGTGGACAATGAGCGGCGTATTCTGGAAAAGCTGCCCGCTGAGACGCGCCGCCAGCTGGATGCGGGGCTCGCCGAACTGATGCGGGTGCTGGAGGATGCGAAGAAGGATTAGGGTAGTGGCGCGTTAGGTTACCGTGCTTCATGGTTCCTCTGAGAGGCGCTTTTTGATATATTAATAAATGCATTGATAATCAATGTATTTACTAATCTGCGTAACGGGACATAATACTCTCGTAGAAGGGAATACACGATGTGGAGCACCCAGCATTCTCAGATTACTGATGTCAGCATACCTGCTTTGTGGCGCACCTTTATTGCGGTGCACAGCGGCGAACTTACCCTGCCCGGAGGCGACCATTTTGAACCTGAACGGGAACTCGCAGTGGGTACACGTATCGCAATGACTCCTGCCGGTCAGGAACAGGTCATTTCAACGGTCACCGAGTTCGTGCCTGAAAAGCGCTACGCCGACGAGACCCCATTTAACGGTCTAATCCTGACATTCCGTCACGAGTTTGAGCCTATTAAGGAAGGCACACGCATTACTCACACCCTAGAAATCACAGGGGATGAGGCAGATACCATAGGTGCACACATAGGGCCTGGTATAAGCTCTGATTTTCCCGCCCAGATGAGCGAGCTTATTAAGGCGGCACGTGCATCATGAGTGTTAGCAGGTTTGCTAACCCTGGTGCCGACAGCCCGGGGTTTGTGTTGTGGAAACTAACCCAGCGATGGCAGCGAGCGGTAGCTGATGCCCTGGAACCGCTGGGCGTTACGCAGACTCAGTTCGTGATTCTCGCCTGCGCCTACTGGCTAACTCAAAAGACCGAATCTGTACAACAGATCGATATTGCTAAAGCTGCTGGCATGGATGCACAAATGGTCTCTGACGTGCTGCGGCGCCTAGAGAAAAGCGAGCTTGTGCAGCGTGTTTTAAGCCCTACAGACGGGCGGTCAAAGAATGTTCTCCTCACGGACGCGGGGCAGGATATTGCGATTCGGGCGATTCCCGCTGTAGAACAGGTAGATGCGCAATTCTTCGGTATAATGCGCTCGACAACTCTGGCGGACCTGCGGGCGGCACTTGAGAGGTGAATGGGTGGGCATTTCTCTCCGGGAGGCGAGCGCCTTCACGGTCTTTTGGCGGTGTGCTAAGCTGGAACCATATTTCATAGGATACACTCATGGCGGAGGAGCCCAGTAAGTTGGAATTACTAAGCTCCTCCTTGTGAGCAGGTTGTTACCTCAGGCTCTTAAGCCAAGCTGAGATAAAGCCTACAATATGTGAAACGGCTTGAGCCGATCCATCAATCA